>CANPZQ010000193.1 GCA_947588775.1 uncultured Clostridia bacterium | reverse complement strand
ACGATTTTTGTATGAAAATTAATTAAAACGGCAGAACAACAACTACCCATTTATCGCTCGTCGGTTGACATAAAAGAAAAAGAGGAGAAGATTCTTTTTGAATTGAACTGAACAAATCGGGGTGTATATTCACAGACAAATTAAAATTTATCTGTCGGATAAATCGGGAGTTAAGTTCAGCTTATAATAGTGGGCGTCAAAATAGGTTTCTTCGCCCCATTTTTTATAGCGGGTTTTTCTGTCCTCAGAAAATCCGAATTTGCGAAGAAGAGCGACCGACGCGAGGTTGTCGTCCGCCACTTCTCCCGTAACGGACCTGCCGCCTTCCGCCTCAATCCAGCGGATTACGGCTTCAATCACTTCGGTTCCGAGGCCCTCTTTCCAATGGTCTTTTGAAATGCAGTACCCGATGTCGTAATTCCCGTTTTCGGGGAATATGCAGCAGGTGCCGACCGGCGTTTTATCCTTCTTCCATTCAACGGTCAGATAATATCCCTCGGGATTGTCCTCCATCTCGTCAACACATTTGAGATACGCTTCGTCCATGTTCTCGCGTACAGGGTCGCTCATATACTTTCCGTTTTCTCTGTCGCCCCATAGCGACAGCGTAAAGTCTTTATCGGACTTCCGCCATGAACGAATCGTCAGCCTTGGCGTTTCTAAGTCCCTTGTAAAAAGCATGGCGTGTTTTTCTCCTTAAATATTGAAAACTTCTTACGGCCCGCCGTTACCCGCGGGATTTATTATTATATTCGCATAAATCGGCGAGCGGGCAGCCCCGGCACTTCGGGCTTCGCGCGGTGCAGGTGTCCCGCCCGAAGTTCACAAGCCTGTGGCAAAAGTCGGAGGCGCGCTCCATCGGCAGAACCTCCCGAAGCTGCTTTTCGACCTTCGGCGGGTCCTTTCCCTCCGAAAGCCCGAGGCGGCCGCAGATTCTTATGCAGTGGGTGTCGGTGACGACGGCGGGCTGTTTATAGACGTCCCCCAAAATTAAATTCGCGGTCTTTCTCCCGACGCCGGGAAGCTGCAAAAGCTCCTCCATTGTGTCGGGAACACGTCCGCCGAATTTTTCCAGAAGCATTTTTGAAAGCTCGACGATGCTCTTTGCCTTTGTGCGGAAAAGGCCGCAGGGCATGACGATTTTTTCGACCTCCGAAACGTCGGCGTTCGCGAATCTTTCAAGCGTCGGAAAGCGTTTGAAAAGCTCCTTTGTTACGATATTGACCCGCGCGTCGGTGCATTGCGCCGAAAGCCTCACCGAAATAAGCAATTCATACGGCTTTTCATATACCAAGGAGCACTGTGCCTCGGGATATACCCGCTCAAGACGGTCGACGATTTCGGCGGCGCGGGTTTTTGTCATTAAAGCGTTCACGAAATTCAACCTTTCCGGCAAAAAGCCGCTTTAATTAAGGAATAGAGCATTATCAGCAGCACCCCGCCCGACAGCGCATAGAGCGCGGCTCGGATATGAAAGGGCGTTAAAAGAAGATACCCGAAGAGCATCGCCCCGGCGCAGAAAATCAAAAACGCGGCGCGCCAAAGCTTCCCGAAAACGCCGACCCCGGACATTCGGAAAATTTCGGCGGGGCGGATTTTTGCTCCCCGGCCGGCAAGATACCCGAAAAGCGCGATTAAACCGGCGATGAGCAGGGTAGTTATCCATGCCGCCGGCACAAAAAGCGCAGGAATAAGAATCATCGCGGCCTGATTTTCGACCCCCGGCGCGCCCGCGCCGAAGGCTGCCATCGCGCCGGAAGTAAACATAATACAGTTAAACAAAAGCACGCCGACGGCGGCTAAAACGTAGGTTTTTCTTTCAAGTGATTTCATGGGCGAGGCCTCCTTTTTATCGGGGATATTATAGCATTGACGGGGGCGGGTGTCAAGGGGAGGCGCGGCGAAGGGGGCGGGCAAAAAGCGGGAAACCTTGGAGGGCGGGTGGGTGGGCGCAGGAAATCAGCCCCCTTCGCCGCGCCGGGGTTGCGCAGGAAACCAAAACATCTCGCGCGCCCAACCACGTCCCAAGCCGAATCCCGTCCTCCGAAGCCCCCTTGCGGGGCTGAGCGGGGATGGGTGAGGGTTGGGCTTTCAGAGGTTAGAGCGTTAGAGGGTTAGAGGATAGAGGCAGACTAATCGGGTTTTGCAAAAACCACGGCCTGCTGCTAAGGCCTGAACCTCACCCACCCCCGCTCCGCCTGCGGCTCCGGGAGGTGGATTCGGCTCAGGCGGGGGATGGGCGCGCGGCTCCCATCGGGCTTTCCGCTGACCCCCCCGCGCGGCGGGGAAAGCTGTTGCGTCGGTCCCACCCACCCACCCCCATAGTTTCCTGCCCTTCCCCCGCTTTCCCCGCCGCGCTCCCCACTCCAAATCCCCCACAAAAAAACAAAAACCCGCCGAAGCGGATTTTTTATTGGTGCAGTTAAGCATTCCAAATCCGAACCGGTTTTCCTCCCTGCCAGAGCCGCTTGGAGGTCGGCAAAGACGATAACAGTGGTGCCTTCTCTGTAATTGAAAGTGATGA
>CANPZQ010000192.1 GCA_947588775.1 uncultured Clostridia bacterium | reverse complement strand
CGGGGTGGGAGGGTGGGTGGCGGGCAGGAAGCTTGGGTGGGCGCAGAAAAGGAGCCCCATTCGCCGCGCCGGGGTTGCGCAGGAAACCTGAGCGAACCGCGCGCCCGACCCCGGCATGAGCCGAATCCCGTCCCCGGAGCCGCAGGCGGAGCGGGGACGGGTGAGGGTCAGGCTAAAAGCTTCGGCGCAGCACCCGAGGCTCAAAAGGTACTCGCTTCGCTCGTGCTATTTTAAGTACCCCTCTCCCCCTGCAAAGCAACGTCTAACCCAAAGTCTGTTCGTCCCCCTCCCCCCGAGGGGAGGGGGAGAGCAGGCTTTTTTGCACGCCGTCCCGTTCCGGCCTTCGCGCAGACTTCCGCGCGGCGGGAAAAGCTGCTTCCTGCGTCCCACCCGCCCGCCCCCCAACCTTTTTGCCATTCCCCCGCTTTTTCCCGCCGCGCTTCCCCATCATCTCCCCCTAAAACTTAACCCCCCACCTCTCGCTGTACCCGCCGTGCGTCTGCTTTTCGCCGCCGGGCTTCAGGGCGGAGCTCTCCCGGCGTTCGGCAAGGAGCCTGTCGAATTCGCCGTCGTCCATCGGCAGCTCCACCGTCCTCTTCGTCCACGAGGAAAGATAGGCGGCATTTGAAATCGTGAGCTCGTTTAGCCCCTCCTCGCCGGGGGCAAGAAGCGGCGCGCCGCTAAGAACCGCGTCCGCGAAATTCTGCAAGATTCCCGCGTGCGCGCTTCCGGAATCCTTCGGCGCGTAGACTGAGATGTCCGGTTGGACCGACGGCCAGCTCTCTTTTGAAGAAAAACATATTTCCCGCTCGTCCTTCGGAAGCTTTTTATGAATCAGTCTGCCCTGCTCGATTAAAACGCTTCCGCAGGTCCCCGTGATTTCAAGGCGGTTGGTCCCGGGAAGTTCTCCCGTCGATGTGATGAATGTCCCCGTCGCGCCGTTCGGGTATTCGGCAAAAATCGTTGCGTCGTCCTCGACCTCGATATTGTGCCATTTCCCCACGCCGCAAAACGCCGTCACCGAGGAGGGCATTCCGCAAATCCACTGCCACAAATCGAGGTTGTGCGGAGCCTGATTCAGAAGCACTCCGCCGCCCTCGCCGAGCCATGTCGCCCGCCACGAGCCGGAGTCGTAATAGCTCTGCGTGCGGTACCAGTTCGTAATTATCCAGACCGACCGCTTAAGCTCCCCGAGCCCGCCCGAGCGGACGATTTCGCGGCATTTCTGAAACAGCGGGTTCGTCCTTTGGTTGAACATTATTCCGAAAACCCTGCCCGATTCCTTCGCGGCGGAGTTTAATTTTTTCGCGGCGGAAGCTCTAATATCCTCCGGCTTTTCGGTGAGAACATGAAGCCCCGCCCCGAAAGCCTTAATCGCGATTTCGGCGTGAAGCGGGTGCGGAACCGCAATCAGCAGCGCGTCGATTTCGCCGCTCCGAAGCATTTTTTCAACGTCGTCATACCGCTTTACATCGGGAAAAACGCTCCGGCAGTAGTCGAGCCGCGCGGAATCAATATCGCATACCGCCGAAAGCGTCATTCCCCGGATTTTCCCCGAGCCGACGCAGTTGAAGTGCGCCGACCCGATTCCGCCGATTCCGACTATTCCGAGCCTTAAGCCGTCCATTATTTATTTCCCGCGTAGGTGTCGGAGGTATCGGCGACCTGCTCGCGGACGTTTGTTTTTCTCCGGGAGGTTCTGACCCTCTTTTGGAGCTCCGAATAGAACAAATCCTCGTCGAATTCCGCAAGGTCGATTTCTTTTCCGAGCCATGCCGAAAGGTGAATCGCGTTTGAAATCGTAAGGCCGTTTATTCCCTCGCTGCCGTGCGCGACAAGCGGCTCGCCGCGGAGAATCGCCCCGCCCCATGCCCGCAAAACGCCGTCGTGCTGCGGGTTTTCGCCGTCAAGCTGAATATCGAGCTTGTGCGCCCCGACGTTTCCGAAGGGAACGGTATTTATCCGGGAAAATTCCGGCTCCGGCATGTCAAACTCGAGAACCGTAAGGCCGCTGTAGTCCGCGACAAGCTTCGCGCCGTCGAGCTGGATTTCAAAGCGGTTGGTTCCCTTCGCGTCGCCGGTGGTGGTAACGAAAACGCCCGTCGCGCCGTTCGGGTATTCGCAGTAGACGGTTACGTCGTCCTCGACCTCGATGTCGTGCCATTTCCCGAATTTCATATGCGCCGAAATCTTCGACGGCATTCCGCAGATCCACTGCCACAGGTCGAGATTGTGGGGGCATTGGTTCAGGAGCACTCCTCCGCCCTCGCCCGACCATGTCGCCCGCCATGAGCCCGAATCAAAGTATGCCTGCGGGCGGTACCAGTCGGTTATTATCCAGTTTGTGCGGCGAAGCTGTCCGTATTTTCCCGACTGCACAATCTCCCTCATCTTCCGGTAAACGCAGTTGGTGCGCTGGTTGAACATCATTCCGAAAACGACGTCGGGGTGCTTCTCGGCTTCCTCGTTCATCTCGCGGACCTGCTTCGTATAAACCCCCGCCGGCTTCTCGCACATGACGTGAATCCCCTTTCGGAGGCATTCGATGACATACC
>CANPZQ010000191.1 GCA_947588775.1 uncultured Clostridia bacterium | reverse complement strand
GTCGGCGACATCAACCGCGACAAGTGGATTGGCGTCGGCGGCGGGGTCGAAGAGGGCGAGTCGCCGCTCGACTGCGTTATCCGCGAGGCGCGCGAGGAAACCGGCCTTATGCTCTCAAACCCTCGCTACCGCGGGCTCGTCACATTTGTGAGCCGCAGCGGCGGCACGATTGTCACCGAGCAGATGCACCTTTTCACCTGCCGCGAATTTTCCGGCGAGCTTCTTGCAGACTGCCCCGAGGGGGTGCTTGAATGGGTGGAAAAGCCGAAAATCCCGTCGCTGCCCATCTGGGAGGGCGACAAAATTTTCCTTAACCTCCTCGATACCGAGCCGCGCTTCTTCCTTTTGAAGCTCGAATATGACAACGACGTTCTTGTGAACCATTCGCTGATGATTGCGGGGGAGTAGGGAGCCTTTTTGCTTTTTGGCATGGCGCAGGGCGGGGGCTGTCTGCGCCGAGGACCGGCGCGGGGACGGAGCTGCCTTGCGCGCCCCACCCGCCCACCCTCCCTGCCTTCATCTTTTCTCCCGCTCCGTCCCCGCGCCTCGCTTTGCCGCGAAATCCGGGTATCTTCCGACATTCAGAGCCCCTATTCCTTATAAGCATGCTGCGGCGGCTTTTTTCTGCTCGCCGAAGCTTTTCGCTAAACCCCGGCGCGGCGGAGAAAGCTGTTGCGTCGGCCCCACCCTCCCACCCCCCAAAGTTTCGCGCCATTTCCCCGCTTTCTCCGCCGCGCCTTCCCACCAATTCCCCTCCAAAAAATTCCCCAAAAAATGTTGACAAATCAACCGGCTCATGCTATACTGGGATTGTTGATTCGTCAACATTATTTTTGCGAAGGAGAGTTTATATGCTGGAAAGATTTGAAAAGTTTACTAATTGTATTTACGAATTGCAGCGTTGCTGGAACAGGATTGCCGCCGATGAGATGGAATTTTACGGGCTCAAGGGCTCGCACGCGATATACCTCGTGTCGATTTACCGCCGTCCGGAGGGCGTAACCGCGAAGCAGCTCGGCGCGCTCTGCGGGCGGGATAAGGCCGATATTTCCCGCGCGGTCGCCGTGCTGGAAACCAAGGGAATGCTGAAAAAACAGGCCGACGACAACCGCTACCGCGCGCGGCTCGTCCTGACCGAATACGGCAGGGCCGTCACCGAGAGCATCGTGAAAAAGGCCCTTATTGCCGAGCAAATCGCCGGAAACGGCCTTTCGGAGGAGGACCGCAGCTGCCTCTACCGAACGCTTTCGACGGTCTGCCGGAACATGCGCGACCTCTGCGAATCCGGCATTCCGCAGACGAATGAGGCCCGCGTCGAAGAAGGTGGAAGCAGCATCGCCGCGCTTCCCAATACCATAACCACCTAAATCATCAAGCGAATATCAAATCAGCCAAATAACATATATGGCAAAATATTATGGAGGCATTTTAATGGTTAAAATAATTCTTGATTCGTCAACGGATCTTGCGCCGGGGCTATCGGGGCGTTTTGAGTGGGTAAATCTGCCGATTTTCTTCGGCGAACAGCGGTTCATCGACGGCGTAAACCTGACCCATGCCGAGTTCTACGAGAGGCTTGCGAGCTGCGAAACGCTCCCGAAAACAAGTCAGGCGACGCCCTATGAATTTGCTGAAATCTTCAAAAAAATCACCGAAAACGGCGACGACGCAGTCGTCCTGACGATTTCAAAAAAGCTCTCGGGGACGTTCCAGAGCGCGGAAATCGCGGCGCAGGATTTCGCAGGCCGGGTTCATGTCGTCGACAGCGAAACCGTCACCATCGCCGCCGGGGTTCTGGCGGAGTATGCCCTTTCGCTCGCCGACAGCGGCCTGAGCGCGGCAGAAATATCCGAAAAACTGGAAAAAGCAAAGAAAAAAGTCCGCCTCGTCGCGATGGTCGACACCCTCGAATACCTGAAAAAGGGCGGCCGGATTTCAAAAACGGTCGCGTTCGCGGGCGAGCTTTTGTCCTTTAAACCGGTCGTTTCGGTGGAGGACGGCGAGGTCCGGCTTTTAGGGAAGGCCCGCGGCGCGAAGGCGGGCAATAATCTTTTGGAGCAGGAAATCGCAAAAGCGGGCGGCGTCGACTTCAAAATGCCGGTGCTTCTGGGCTATTCCGGCACCGACGACGGCACGCTTCGCCGCTACGTCGACGACTTTTCAACGCTCTGGCGCGGCCACACCGACGCGCTGAGGTCCTCGGAAATCGGCAGCGTCGTCGGCACCCACGTCGGCCCCGGAGCCATCGCCGTCGCCTTCTTCAGCGCGAAAGACGGCAAAAAAGAATAAATAGATAAAATGTAAATATGGCGAAATATTTGTCAGGACATGTTAAATTAAACAGTAAGTAAGTTGCATATAAGAATCCCGCCCCTACCCCGTGAACAGCAGAGTAGGGGCGGGGGTGCGTATGATGAAAAATTATGGGTAAATTATGGGTGGAAATGAGAAAAAGCCCCTTTTTGAGGGGACTTTTCCATTTTTTGGTGGAGCAACTGTTTTCAAAAGCTAACTCGCTATCTTCGTACAGCTTATCTATCAATTCATCTGTTATTTCT
>CANPZQ010000190.1 GCA_947588775.1 uncultured Clostridia bacterium | reverse complement strand
GGGCGGGTGGGACCGACGCAGCAGCTTTTCCCGCCGCGCGGGCAGATTAGAGGATAGAGGGTTAGAGGGATAGGGGATAGAGGCAGTCTAACCGGGTTTTGCAAAAAATTATGGTTGACTGCTGAGGCCTGCCCCTCACCCACCCCCGCTTCGCCTGCGGCTCCGAGGGGCGGGATTCGGGTCAGGCGGGGGATGGGCGCGAGCTTGCCGCGTTTTCCTGCGCAAGTCCGGCGCGGCGAATGGGGCTTCTTTTCTGCGACCGCCGGAGCTTCTGCCCGCCACCCCCCCCCCCCCCCCCCCCCCCCTTCCTTTTCATCATTTTTCTCCCCGCCCATATTGCATTCCCCGCCATTTTGCGCTATAATATCCCAAAATGCCATTCTCAAATTTTGACTTTCCTGAACAACCCCGTCCGGCCGGTCGGGATTCCGGGAAAGGCACGGTTCCGGAGGAATTACCATGGAAGAAAAACAAAAGAAAACGCTCGGTTTCGCCGCTCTGACGGCGGGGGCGGCCGCAGTTGCGGCGGCTTCGTCCTTTCTTACGACGAAATATATGATAAAAGTCGCCCTCGACAGGGAAGCCCCGATGGCCCCAAAAGGCGCGGAGAAGCTGATTATGGGCAGGAAGCCCGGACAGGATTTCACCGACGCGGTCGCGGCGGCTTCCGAGAAGCTCGCCGAAAGAGAAAACGAAACCGTGACGATTACCGCCCATGACGGAATAAATATCGTCGGCCATCTCGTAGAATGTGAGAACCCGAAGAGAATCGTTATAGCCATGCACGGGTGGAGGTCGTCCTGGCATAACGATTTCGGAATGATTTCGGATTTTTTGCATGACAACGGCTGCACGGTCCTCTATGCCGAGCAGCGTGGGCAGGGCGAAAGCGGCGGCGACAGCATGGGCTTCGGGCTCATAGAGCGTTACGACTGCCGCGATTGGGCGAACTATGCCGCGGAACGCTTCGGGAAGGATATTCCGATTTATCTCTGCGGGGTATCGATGGGCGCGACGACGGTGCTTATGGCCTCGGGGCTTGAAATGCCCGAAAACGTATGCGGGATATGCGCCGACTGCGGTTTTACCTCTCCGAACGCCATCTGGCGGCACGTCATGAACGACAACATGCACATTATATACAGCGGGATAACGCGGGCGGTCGCGAACGAGATATGCCGAAAAAAGCCCGATTTCGGCTCGATAGATTTTTCCGCCGCCGACGCTCTTTCCGAAACAAAAATCCCCGTCCTCTTCGTCCACGGCTCCGACGACGCCTTCGTTCCGGTCACTATGACATACGAAAACTACAAGGCGTGCGCCTCACCGAAACGCCTTCTGATTGTCCCCGGAGCCGACCACGGAATGAGCTATTTCGTCGAGCGGGAGAAGTACGAGAAGGCGTTGAAGGAGTTTTGGGAGGAGTTTGACGGGGGCAGATAACGGATAGTTGGAAGGTTTGGGGGTGTTTGGCAGGGGTGCGCGGCGAATGGGGCGGGGTGGGAGGGTGGGTGGCGGGCAGGAGCTATGGCGGTCGCAGAAAAGCAGCCCCATTCGCCGCGCCGGACTTGCGCAGGAAGCCAAAAGCAAGCGCGCGCCCAACCCCCGCCTGACCCGAATCCCGCCCCCCGGAGCCGCAGGCGGAGCGGGGGTGGGTGAGGGGCAGGCTTCAGCAGTCAGTTGTAAATTTTCCGCAAAGCTATGCGCTTGCTGCCTCTATCCCCTATCCCTCTAACCCTCTATCCTCTAAGCCGCCCGCGCGGCGGGAAAAGCTGCTGCGTCGGTCCCACCCGCCCACCCCTCGCAGTTTCGCAAAATTTCCCCGCTTTTCCCGCCGCGCTCCCTTATCACACTCAAAAAAATTCACCCACAAATCCCAACTCTAAGAAAGCGAGGTCCCCCTTCATCATGCTCTACGCCATACCGCCAAAAAGCCCGAAAATCACCGATGTCGTCCGAAGGGACGGCGAGCTCATTCTCACATCGGATTTTGCAAAATACCGCGTTTCGCCGAAAACAGCCCGAATTCTCCGCGTTACCGTTACGCGCGAGGAGGATTTTTCCGGTTCCGCGCGCCCGGGAATCGTCTGTGACGGCGTTTTCGGGGATTGGGAATTTGAGCAGAACGACCGCGAAATCGTTCTTAAAACCCCCGAGCTTTCCCTTCATATCGACCGCGAAACCGCTTCGTTTTCCTATTTCATGGCGGACGGCGAGCCGCTTCTTCGCGACGCGGGCAGGGACGCAATAAATTTTGAAAAGTTTAAGACATACAAAACCGCCGCCGCAGTTTCGGAGAAAATATCCACCGCCGACGGCGTTAAGGAGGTCGTCCGCGAGGCGAGCCGCATTGAGGACGGCCACAGCTGGCATATAAGGCTCAATCTTCGCTTCTCCGACGGCGAGGACCTCTACGGCCTCGGTCAGCATGAGGAGGGATACGGCTCCCTGCGCGGGAAAACCGTCTATATCCATCAGGCGAACCGTAAAATCGCCTCGCCCATGCTCCTTTCGACCCTCGGCTACGGAATCCTGACCGATACCTACAGCCCCCTTATTTTCAG
>CANPZQ010000189.1 GCA_947588775.1 uncultured Clostridia bacterium | reverse complement strand
ATTCTTGCTATCATATGTATTTTTATTACAGGCGGTTGGGCTGAATATTCAAAAGGTGTTTTCAATATATAAATTCCGATTTATCCGCAAGATGAATTTTAATATGTACGCAAAAAGCAGGCGGTTCTCCGTCTGCTTTTCTATGTTAATGCCCCATTTCCGCTTCCCCGCGCCCTATTTTGTCCCTCCCGTCCGTCATACTTCCCCGGCCCCTCAAATAAAATAGTACAAACTGTCTGAGGGGCTGATTTTACGAAAAAACAGGGACTTATTAAGAGCTCGGCGATTCTTCTTTCGGCGGTCGTCGTCGGAAAGGCGGCGGGGCTCGTCTTTAAAATATACCTCGCAAATATTCTCGGCGGGACGGGAATGGGCTATTTTTCAAGCGCGTTCGCCGTCTATACGCCGCTCTACGCGCTCTGCGCCCAAAGCCTCACGCCCGCCGTCGCGCTTTTGGTTTCGGAAAACGAGGCACGCGCCAACCCCGGGAGAATAAAGGCGGTGAAATCCGCCGCGCTTCGGCTTTTTACCCTGCCGAGCCTTCTCTGCTCGCTCCTGCCGATGTTCTTTTGCGGCTTCATAACGCGCCGCTTCATCGGCGTTGAGAACGCCCGCTTCGCCGTCGCGGCCATCCTGCCCTGCGTATTCCTGACGACCGTTACGGCAGTCTACCGCGGCTATTACGAGGGGCTTCGGAACATGCTCCCGACCGCGCTTTCGCAGATTCTGGAGGCCTTGGTGCGCGTCTTTGCGGGAACGGGGCTTGCGTATGCCGCGGGGCTTTATGCAAGAAGGCGGTGGACCTGCGGGCTTTCGGTTTTCGGGAAGGTCGTTTCGACGGAAGCCGAGCTCGACGGCGCGAGCCTTCCCTATATCGCGGCGGCGGCAATCGCGGGGGTGACGCTTTCCGAGCTTTCGAGCTTTTTGTTCATGCTTCTGCGGCACCGCCTCGGCTCCGACGGGCTTCCGCCGGAAATCATGCCGAAAAAATACGAAATCAAGAGCGAAAAACGCCGCCTTCTCGCCGTAATTGCGCCGGTAACGGCGGCGGCGATGGTTTCGTCGCTCGCGGGGTCGGTCGACCTTTACACGATTATTCTCTCGATAAAATCGTCGCTGATGAAGCACCCCGAGCTCTATGCGGAAAAATACGCCGCCGTCGTCGCCTCGGGGGTGCCGCTTAAGGAGCTTCCGAACTACCTCTACGGGTCGTTTACGGGGCTTGCGGGGACGGTTTTCGGGCTTGCGCCGTCGCTCTGTTCGGTTTTCGGAAAAAGCGCGCTGCCCGCGATTTCGGAATCATGGGCGGGAAAGGACTATGGCCGCGTTTCTCGGGAAATCCGGCGGGTTTTCACTCTGATTTTATATATCGCGGTGCCGGCGGGATTGGGGCTTTCGGCGATGTCAAGAGAAATTTTGGGGCTCCTGTTCTCCTCGCGCAAAACCGAAGTCGCGGTCGCGGCGGGGCCGCTTTCAATCCTTGCGCTCGGAACGGCCTTCGCCGCAGCCGAGGGCGCGGCTTACGCGATGCTCCAGGCGGTCGGCCGCGCGGACATGATGATAAAAATAAACCTCGCGGGCGCGTTCATAAAGCTCGGGCTGAATACGGTGCTGGTCCCCCTGCCTCGGCTCGGGATTGCGGGGGCGGCACTCGCCTCTTTAATAAGCGGCGGGATAACCTGCGCGTGGGCGGCGGCGGCACTTTGCAGGATTACAAAAACAAGGCTCAGCCCCGGGCTTTCAATCGGAATGCCGCTTTTGGGCGGAGGCGCGGCAGTTTTTTGCGCGGTTAAAATTCACGCCGCGCTCGAATATGCCGTTTCCGCGCCGGTCGGGGTGGCGATTTCTCTCTTTTTTGCCGTTATATCGTACATAATTTTCGTGCTTTTGTTGGACATTTCTACTAAAAATCGTCTTGGAACCGAAATCTTGGGCAAATAGTCTTGATTTTTGCGGCAAATTCGTATAAAATGGTTCTTACATTGGGCTTGAACGGATATACCGGGTTGCCCGAAATAGATTCAGCAAATCCACAGGAGGAAACAAAAATGACTAAAGTTGAATTGGTAAACAAGATTGCCGCTAAGGCCGACTGCTCCAAGAAGGACGCGGAGAAGGCTCTTAACGCCGTAGTAGACAGCATCACCGAGGCTCTTACCGAGGGCGAGAAGATTACCCTTGTCGGATTCGGCACCTTTGAGGTTAAGGAGCGCAAGGCTAAAGAGGGCATCAACCCGCAGAACAAGTCCAAGATAATGATTCCCGCCAGAAAGGTTCCCACCTTCAAGGCCGGCAAGGCTCTCAAGGACGAAATCGCCAAGTAAAATGTCAGCTTTAACCGATTGGCTCCGGCCGGTCGGTTAATTTTTTTGTGAGGTTATTTATGAGAATTGATAAGTATCTTAAAGTTTCCCGCCTTATAAAACGCCGCACGGTCGCGAACGAAGCCTGCGACGCGGGAAGAATTTTCGTGAACGGCAAGCCCGCCCGCGCCTCCTACGACGTCAAGGTCGGGGATATTATCGAGATTCGCCTCGGCCAGACCCCGCTTAAAGCGCGCGTCACGTCGGTCGCGGAGGTTGTTAGGAAGGAAGCGGCGCAGGAATTGTATGAGGTGGTGGGGGAGTAGGGGGGGTTCCTG
>CANPZQ010000188.1 GCA_947588775.1 uncultured Clostridia bacterium | reverse complement strand
GGGGGGGGGGGGGGGGGACGCGGAAAGACAGCTTTTTCCGCCGCGCGGTCACAGCCGCCGCTCCCCAAGCACCCCGCCTCCAAAACACGCTCCTCGATTTTAGCTGTCAGCCCTCTGTCGGCGGCATGAGCGGGAGCCCGGCCTTTTTGCGCAGCCGCCCGGCGCGGCTTAAGAAAGCTGTTGCGTCTGCCCCACCCGCCCGCCCCTCCGCCTTTCGCACATTCCCCCCCGCTTTCTTAAGCCGCGCCTCCCCAAAACCCCCAAAAAGGTTACAAGAAGGTTACGATTTCAGAAAAAGGTTGACATTTTTGCAATTGCGGGATAAAATATAAATGTATGCTTTAAATCAATATCCTCCCGAAAGGAAAGACAGGAATATGAGCGAATTCAAAACGCTTTGCATGGGCTGCATGGAGCCGCTTAAGGAGGCGGGCGTCTGCCCGTACTGCGGATATGAGGACGGCTCGCCGTCCCTGCCGAGCTACCTTCCGCCCAAAACCGTCCTCGACGGCAGATATATCGTCGGGCGGCTTTTGAGCTCAAACGGCGAATCCGCGCTTTATATAGGCTTCGACCGCACCGCCGATGAAAAGGTTTTCATACGCGAATATATGCCCGACGCGCTCTGCACCCGCACCCGCGAATCGCCCGACCTTAAGGTCAACGTCGGCGCGGTGGTGCAGTTTAAGAATTATATGTCGGAATTTGTCGAATTAAACCGCGCGATTTCCCGCCTTCGTACTATGAATCATCTTGTCGCGCCGACCGACATGTTCTCACAGAACGGCACAGCGTATGTAATATTAAAGTACACAGACGCGGTAACTCTTAAACAGTATCTTGCCGACAACGCCGGAGAGCTCACCTGGGACCAGGTGAAAAAGCTCTTCCCGCCGCTTCTTACAACCCTCGCCTGCATACATAACGCGGGCCTTCTTCACAGGGGAATTTGCCTTGACAACATTCTTGTCACCGAGAGAAGCGAGCTTCTTTTAACCGGATTTTCGATAGCGGCCGTCCGCACGGTAAACACCGACCTCGCGCCGGAGCTTTATACCGGGTATTCCGCGCCTGAGCAGTACGCCTCGAGCGAGTGGATAGGCACATGGACCGACGTTTACGCCGTCGCGGCGGTTATGTATCGGCTTCTGACCGGCTGTATGCCGACCGAACCGATGGCCCGCGTCGGGAACGACGACCTTCTTGAACCCGCAAAAATCAATCCAAACGTCCCGGCGAACGTTTCAAAGGTTATAATGCAGGCGATGCGCCTAAACTGCGACCAGCGAATCCGCACGGTTACGGACTTTGTGACGAAGCTCTTCGAGGAGCCGAGCTATATGCAGAAGCACCCGAACGGCTCCACCCAGACCATTCCGATACAGGTTCCGAAGCAAAGCGGCAAGCAGCCGTCGAAGAAAAAATCCCGCCGTAAAAAAACCGCCGTCATCGCGAACGTATTCATGGTTATAATCGCGCTCGCCCTTATAGGCATTCTGATTACCGGCTTTGTTTTGATTGCGCAGATGTTCCTTCCGGACGCGAATATCGGAATTCCGAACGACGGCTCTCTGAACGTCCAGACCGGCCCGCCGTTTTCGAGCGCGCCCACTCAGCCTACGGAGCCGACCACCGAGCCCCCGGTAACGACTCCCGCGCCCGATACCTCCGCGACGTCGTCCCAGCCCGCCGGCGCGATGTTCGCAATGCCGGACCTTTTGGGGAAGCGTTACGATTCGGTCGTTTCAAACTCCGTGTGGACGGGAAAGCTTGAATTCGACGTCACCTACGACTATTCCGAGGAATACGAAAACGGCCTTATTTACGAGCAGGACATCGAGAGCGGAACCTTCCTCACCGGCCTCACGAAGGTTAAAATTTCGGTATCGAAGGGCCTTAAGGTTGTCGAGATACCCGATTTCCGCGACGAAATGGGAATAGCTATGCTTAAGGAGGACTATATCGCGATTCTGGACGGCCTCAACATCAAGTACGAGTGCCGCGAGGTCGATTCCTTCGAGCCCACAGGCCGCGTTCTTGCCGTATACTGCAAGGAAACCGGCGGCGAGGTCGGCGGCCAAATCAACGTCGCCGAGGGAAACACGCTATACGTCGACGTTTCCTACTTCAACCCGAATATGGGTATTGCGGGGTAGGGGTTGGAGAGTTGGACGAATATTTTTGAAAAAACTGCGGTTTTGCATGGGATTTCGGCGAACCGCAGTTTTTGATTGAGGCGTATTACGGATTCGGAGGGGCAGGGCAGGCATACGTTTTTTACTTCAAATCACTTTTGCCGACAGAAGCAATTTTATATTACAATCCCGCCTCCCACCTTCTCTCTCCTTCTCCCCCTCTCCCCAAACACCCTCCCCCTTACCCATCTCCCCGCTGCGGCGGCGGGTATCGAGATAAGCAGCCACAGGCCCGAGAACGGCAGGCAAATCTGGCCCATAAGGTTGAACGGAAGCTCCGAGTAGTCCCAGACCCCGAGGCCGAGCCGGAGGTTTACGACGGCCCCCGAGCAGAACTCCGCGGCCGTTATGAAGAGCGCGCAGAACGGGGCCTCCAAAAATATTCTTCCGCCGAAAACGGGCGACGCGTCAATCATGCATATCACCAAAAAACACAGCCCGCCGACC
>CANPZQ010000187.1 GCA_947588775.1 uncultured Clostridia bacterium | reverse complement strand
AGGTCGAATATTACCTCAACGGCGACGAGGTTCTCATCGACTACGGCAGCGGAATTTACGACCGCGACTACTTCGGCGGCGCGCGCTACGACCGCTTCGAGTGCGGCTCGCAGGGGCATAACCTCCCTATAATCGACGGCTGTTTCCAGAAAGCCGGCAGGGAATTTTGCGCCCGAAACGTTGAGCTTACCGACAGCGGCATTGTGATGGACATCGCCCCTGCGTATGACCTTGGCTGCCTGAAGCATCTAATCAGAAAGGTGAGTTTTAATCAATCATCCGGCGAACTAAGCATTTTCGACGAGTTTGATTTATCGTCAGATTCAGTAAAAGTAGTTGAACGCTTTGTAAGCTTCTCTGAACCCGAAATTCGCGGCGAAAAAATCATTTTCCACGGCAAAAACGGCGACGCGGTGATGAGCTACCCGTTCGACAAGTTCACCGCCGCCGTTTCCGAACGCCCCGCGCCTCGCCCGCAGGATTCGAGGAGGATTTTTGTCGTTGATTTTGAGGCGAAAGAGCGAGCAAGATGCGTCAGGTTTGAGGTGAAATTGGGTATACGATGAATTAAACCATACCCAAGAATCATCAAATTTGCAAAATAACCTCCCCCGCTAACCGCTCAGGAGGTTATTTCTTATCCTATAAAATCCCCCTACTCCCCTGCCCCTTCTTCCTGCCGCGGCACAGCAAGCAGCATCTCCCGCGCGGCCTTTGCCATGGCTTCGAGGCCGGAGGGGGTCGGGTGGAGGCCGTCGCCGCTGTCGTATACCGACTGGAGGCGGGAGGGGTTCTCGGCGTAGCAGAGAACCTGCGAGAAGTCAACGAAACCGTCGAAGCAGGACTCCGGCGAGGCTATATATTCGTTAATTTCGCCGCGTATTTTTTCATGCAGCTCCGAATAGTACAGCGTGTTCCCCTCGAACGGCGGAATCGTGCCGGCATAGATTGAAATCCCGCGCGAATGGCACTGCTCGGCCATTTTTTTGTATTCGTCGATAATCTCGGGGGCGGTGTCGTACTGCGCCTCGGCGATGTCATTTAATCCGATTAGTATAATAACCTTGTGGACCCCGGGGACGTCTAAAACGTCGCGCTCAAAGCGGTCGCGGGCGGGGTCGCCGGTTCCGCCGAAGATTCCGTTTCCCGCAATCGCGGCGTTGACGACCGACATGTTGCTTGTCGCGGGGCTGCTCTGCAAGAGCGCGGAAAGGCTCTCCGGCCAGCCGTTGAAGCCGTTATATGTCGCGCAGCCGCAGTCGGTAAGCGAGTCGCCGAAGCATACCGTAACCTCTGTTCCGGCGGGGGCCCAAGTTTCGGCGCGGGTGAGAAAATACCAGCTCGACATCAGCTCCATTTCCGAAAATGTTTCTTCCGAAACATGGTCGCCCTCGACGACCCACGAGGTACAGCCCGCCTCGCGGTGGCAGGTGGGGTAAGACGGGACGTTTTCGCCGAATTTAGTTGTTACGGCGAGTGCGTCAAGCGCTTCAAACGCAAACGGAATCGCGTCGGAAGTGACTGTCTGCCCGGCATGAACCGTAACGGAGGATTTGCCGCCGAACGTCACTATAGAATCGGTGGAAACGTCGATTTTCGGGTCGCCGGAGCCGATAAGCTTAGCGAGATGAACGGATTCAAGCTCGAGCGCGCTTGTTCCGTATTCGTTTGAAAACGTCAGTCGCAGCTGCGTGCCGCCGATTGAGGTTTTTATCTGTTGGCGGCATGTAGAGCCGCGCAGCGACGGGTTCAGCGGGACCTGCTCGACGTCCGCCAAAAGCGCGGAGGCCGTCCATGTGGCGTACCAGCCGTCGGCCGGCTCGATTACCGGCCTCTTGCTCCCGCAGCCGAAAAGCGACAGAAGTATCGCAAACGAAATTATCACGCTGAAAATTTTTCCGAAAGACATATGCGCTCCTTTCCGACGGCCGCAGGGTGTGTGTGGTTTCAGTATAGCAGAAAAGGAGGAAAATGTCAACTTTTGCAGGAGGATTGGGAAGGCAGGCGCGGGGAAGGGGGCGGGAGGGGCGGGAGGGTGGGCGCAGGAAGTGTGGCGGCGGCACAATTGCAGCCCCCTTCCCCGCGCCGGGAGCTCTGCGCAAAGCTTTATAAGGGAGAAGGCTCGCCCCGATACTTCGCCTCAACCATGACGCGGCCGGTGAAGCCGTCGTATTCGACCCAGAGATAGCTTTCGGCGATAATCTCGATTTCGGTTTCGCCGTCAAAGATTTCCCGGGTGCTGCCGCCGTTTGAAAGCTTTATTTTCGCGCTTCCGGAAAGGGCGAAAATATCCGCCGTAATAACGATGGTTCGCTTTTTCATGGAAATTCCGCCGAAAATAACGTCCTTGCCGCTTTTGTCCGATATATCGGCGCGATATGTTCCGGTATAGTCGTCGTCGCGGTCGCGCTCGCCTATTAAATTCGTCGAGGACGTGAGCCCGATTTTTCCGATAAAGCTTACGGCCCCCTCAAATACTCCCAAAATCGCGTCGCTAAGGGGAGAAGCCTCGTCCCGATACTTCGCCTCAACACTGACGCAGCCTGTGAAGCCGTCGTATTCGACCCAGAGGTAGCTTTCGGCGGTTATTTCGATTTCGGTTTCGCCATTGTAGATTTCCCGGGTGTTGCCGCCGTTTGAAAGCTTTATTTTCGCGCTTCCGGATAGGGC
>CANPZQ010000186.1 GCA_947588775.1 uncultured Clostridia bacterium | reverse complement strand
CGCTCTATCCCCCCGCTTTTTCCGCCGCGCCTCCCTACGTTACCCGCCCCTTCCTCTGAAAAAACTGTGAAAAATCCATGAAATCGGCAAATAATGTTTGCATTTTTGAAAAATAGTGGTATAATCATAGTGCATAGGCATGCGCCAAGGCGCGCGGCCCGATAATAAGACGGAGGTCATCAAATGAAATATGTCGGTCAGCCCTGCACTTCCTGCAGGCAGCTTTTGAAACAGGACGACGATATAGTTGTCTGCCCCGAATGCGGCTCGCCATATCACCGCGAATGCTACAAAAACGAGGGCAGATGCGTAAACACGCTTTTACATGAAAACGGGGAATCGTGGCAGCCCGCCGCCCCCGCTCCTTCCAATGCCCCCGAGGCGGTTTCGGAGAGGGTATGCCCGAACTGCGGCGCGCACAATTCCGCGACGGCGGCGTTTTGCGAAAGCTGCGGCGTTTCTCTCGATTCCGGCGTCCGGCCGGAGCCCCGTCCCGAGGGACAGTATACCTACGGCGGCGTTCCGCCGTTCGGGGGACAGGCAAACGGCGCGGGCGGAATGAACGGAATGCCGCAGTTTATGAATATCCGCACCGTCGCCTCCGATACTGACGTCGACGGCAACACGGTAGGGGAGTATTCGGAATACGTCGGCGGGAAGTTCTACTACTATATCCCGAAATTCCTGCGCTTCGCGAAATCCGGCTCGAAGTTCAGCTTCAACTTTGCGGCGTTCTTCTTCCCGCAGTTCTGGTTCGCGTACAGGAAAATGCCGCTTTACAGCGCGATAGCGATTTTGGCCTCGGTGATACTGGGGCTTCCGTCGGTGCTCGTCTACGGCAGTCAGATGGGAATGATTTCGCTCCCGTGGCTCGAAAGCAGCGGCTTTATGATGGTCGACACGGTTTTCTATCTTCTGAGCAACGTGTTCAGCTTCGCCTGCGGAATTTTCGGGAATTATCTTTATTACCGCAAGGCAAAAGCCGAGGTAACTCAAATCAAGCAGTCGGTTTCCGACAGGATTTTGGCCGTAAGGAAGATGCAGATGGAGGGCGGCGTTTCGATGGGATATGTGTGGGCCGCGCTCGGCGGAACGTTTTTGCTCTCGATGATTGTTTCGACGCTGCTGATGATATAAAAAATCGAAAAATTTATTTGTTAAAACCCTTGACATTCGCTGTCGGGTTTGGTATAATTCTAATGTTATCCTTGTCCGTGACCGACGCGGACGTAATCCAGAAGGAGGTGCAATTATGGCAAAAATCAGCGGAAACTACGAATCCATGGTAGTTTTATCGGTGAAGGAAGGCGACGAGGCCGTCGAAGCTCTGGTCGCTAAGTTCAAGAGCCTGATTGAGTCCAACGGGGAGCTTACCTCGGTTGACGAGTGGGGCAAGAGAAAGCTTGCTTACGACATCAACTACGAGTCTGAAGGTTACTACGTAATTTATACCTTCACCTCGAAGCCCGATTTCCCTGCGGAGCTCAACAGAATTCTGAACATCACCGACGGTGTTCTCCGTTCCATTGTCATTTCCAAGGACTAAACCGGCAAAACTCACGAAAGGGGAATACAAATGCTTAACCGAGTAATTTTAATGGGAAGAATAACTCAGGACCTCGAGCTTAAGACTACGCAGTCAGGGCTGAGCGTGCTTTCCTTCACGGTTGCCGTAGACCGCAGCTTTGTGAAGCAGGGCGAGGAGCGTCAGACCGACTTTATCGACTGCGTCGCTTGGCGGCAGCAGGCCGAATTCATCAACAGATATTTCGGCAAGGGCCGTATGATTGCCATCGAGGGAACCTTACAGAAGCGTTCCTATGACGGCCGCGACGGCACCAAGCGTTGGGTAACGGAGGTCGTTGTCGACAACGTTTCCTTTACCGGCGAAAAGGCCGTGCAGGGCGGACAGAGCGGCTACCAGCCGAGCTATCAGTCGAGAAACGAGCAGCCTTCCCGGAGTGTTGAGCCCCCGCGTGAGCAGAGCGCGAACGCCTATCGCGAGCCCGACAACAAGCCTATATCCATAGGCGGGCTCGACGACTTTGAGGAAATACTCTCGGACGACGGAGTACCCTTCTGAAATCTTGAAAGGAGATTTTTACCATGGAGAGAACCAATGACAGACCCGCAAAAAGGTCCCGCAAAAAAGTCTGCATGTTCTGCGTAGACAGAGCCGAAACGATTGATTATAAAGACACCGCGAAGCTCAGAAAGTGCATGACCGAGCGCGCGAAGATTCTTCCCCGCCGCGTCACCGGCACCTGCGCATATCATCAGCGCGAGCTCACCAAGGCTATCAAGAGAGCCCGCTACTGCGCGCTTTTGCCCTATTCGGCAGACTAAAGTCAAAAAATCGCATAAAAATCAACGGCGCGCCGATGGGTTCGGTGCGCCGGTTTTTTGTGTTTTTCGGGGGCGGGTGCGGGAGGGGAGTTCCCCGCACTTAAAGACCCGCAACCCCCATGCTTACGTTACAATCTACCCTCAAAAGGCTTTTGCTCCCTAAAACAAGCAAAAGCCTTTTCTTTCAGTAACCGCAAATATCTTATTGCTATCCCTTTCAAACCGTGCTATAATTATATCATATTAAAGCATCAGGGAGGCGGATTTATGTCCCGAATCGGAGTATGCGACGACAATCCCACTATGGCTAAAAACATCTCAAAAATCGTGAGCGACTGTTT
>CANPZQ010000185.1 GCA_947588775.1 uncultured Clostridia bacterium | reverse complement strand
CCTCGTGGCCGTACTCCTTCGAGGCGTTGAACGCGTTGTGGAAGATGTTTTTCATAATGCCGTGAAGCTTCTGGTCGACCTCTTCAAAGGTCCAGCTGAGGCGTTCGCTGTTCTGGGACATCTCGAGGCCGGAGGTCGCAACGCCGCCGGCGTTCGCGGCCTTTGCGGGGCCGAAGAGGATGCCCGCCGCGAGGAATTTCTCGACGGCTTCGGGGGTGGAAGGCATATTCGCGCCCTCGGCGACGGCCATCACGCCGTTTTTGATGAGCGCGTCGGCGGATTCGCCGTCAAGCTCGTTCTGGGTCGCGCAGGGAAGGGCGATGTCGCACTTGACGGTCCAGATTCCCTTGCAGCCCTCGTGATATTCGGCACCCGAAACGCGGTTGACATATTCCTTGATTCTGCCTCTTTCGACTTCCTTAATCTGCTTGACAACGTCGAGGTTGACGCCGTTTTTGTCGACGATATAGCCGTTGGAATCGGAGAGGGCGATAACCTTCGCGCCGAGCTGGGTTGCCTTCTGGGTGGCGTAAATCGCGACGTTTCCGGAACCGGAAATTACGACGGTCTTGCCCTTGAAGGAGTCGTTTTTCATGCAGTTAAGCATTTCCTCGGTAAAGTAGCAAAGTCCGTAGCCGGTTGCCTCGGTTCTCGCAAGAGAGCCGCCGTAGGAAAGTCCCTTGCCGGTGAGAACGCCGGTAAACTCGTTTCTGAGCCTCTTGTACTGGCCGAACATGAAGCCGATTTCGCGCGCTCCGACGCCGATGTCGCCCGCGGGAACGTCGGTGTCCGCGCCGATATGCTTTGAAAGCTCAGTCATAAAGCTCTGGCAGAAGCGCATAACCTCGGCGTCGGACTTGCCCTTGGGGTCGAAGTCGGAGCCGCCCTTGCCGCCGCCCATGGGAAGGCCGGTGAGGGAGTTCTTGAAAATCTGCTCGAAGCCGAGGAACTTGATAACGGAGGCGTTTACCGAGGGGTGAAGCCTGAGGCCGCCCTTGTAGGGGCCGATGGCGGAGTTGAACTGAACTCTGAAGCCGCGGTTTACCCTTACCTTGCCGCTGTCGTCTACCCACGGAACGCGGAAGATTATCTGACGCTCCGGCTCTACGATGCGGTCGATGATTCCGGCCTCGACGAGGTCGGGTCTGCGCTCGACGACGGGTTCAAGGCTCTCGAGAACCTCGCCCACCGCCTGTAAGAATTCTTTTTCATTGGGGTTTCTAGCCTCGACGTCGGCATAAACCTTCGCGAGGTATTCATTTTTGAATGTCATGGTGCTTTCCTCCTGTAAATTATAAAAGTAACAAGGGCATTATACCACATTTTTTGCAGGATTTCAAGGGGAAAATTGCAAAAATATAAATTTTCGGCAGAATTTAAGGGCGGGAGAGTTTTATAGTTCCGAATTTTTAGAACAGTGCGTTTTGTCCGATATAATCCATGCCGAAGCCTGCAATTCGCTCTCCGAGGCCGTCGACCGTCAGAAGCTCAACGCTTCCGCGATTCCGATATTCGGCTCCGCTTCTCCTACGGTAAAGCTTATGCGGCGGGGAGAGATTTCCCGAAGCCGCAGAGCCGATTTTATTCCCCCGCCGAACCATTCCGAGAGATAGTCGCTGCCCTCTATTACAAAGGAAAGCGGGTGCCGCTGCACGGGGAAGCCTCCGTCCCCGACAAAGCGCGAAAACAAATATTCGTCCTGCTTTTTGCGCAGAAAATAATAATTCTCAAAATCCGCAAAGCGGTAAAACGCCGTCGTTTCGGGGTGCGACTTTGCCAATTTTGCGGCGAGGGCAAATGCCTCCTCTTGCGGCAGGCGAACGCGCCGTTCATCTGTTTTATGACATCTGACATCTGTTTTCTGACAGCGGGTCTTGCTTTATTTTTCGCGGCGGTGTATAATATCCTAAAAAAGGAGGCGCGAAATGAAAGCGGTAATTCAGCGCGTTACGGCGGCGCGGGTGAGCGTCGGCGGGGAAACGGTCGGGAAAATCGGGCGGGGGCTGGTGGTTCTTTTGGGGGTCGCTCAGGGCGACGGCGAGGAAGCATGCCGGAAGCTCGCGCAAAAAATTTCGCGGCTTCGCGTTTTTTCCGACGACAGCGGGAAAACAAATCTCTCCCTCGGGGACGTCGGCGGGGAAATTCTTGCGATTTCGCAGTTTACGCTCTTCGCGGACTGCTCCCACGGCAACCGCCCCGGCTTTTTCGGCGCGGCTCCCCCGGAACCCGCCGAGAGGCTCTACGAGCTGTTCTGCGAATATCTTGCAGAGGCGGGATTCCCACCGCAAAAAGGTATTTTCGGCGCGGACATGAAAATAGACATGGCCGCCGACGGACCGTTTACGGTAATTTTAGAAATGTGAGGCGGACTTATGAACATACAGATTTACTCGAGAAACAAGTGCTTCGACTCGAAAAAGGCGGAGCGTTGGTTCAAGGAGCGGCGGATAAAATATCAGCTTATCGACCTCGATTCAAAGGGCCTCAGCCCCCGCGAGCTCGATTCCGTCGTAGCGGCGGTGGGGCTTGACAACATCATCGACGAAAAGTCGAAGTCGCCCGACGCGCCGCTCCTCAAATACCTCTCCGACCGCAGGCAGAAGCTTGAAAAGCTCCTTGACGACCCGCGGCTAATCAAGTCCCCCGTCGTCAGAAACGGGCGGCAGGCCACCGTCGGGTACTGTCCGGAGGTCTGGTCGGGCTGGGAGTGAACCGGGGGCG
>CANPZQ010000184.1 GCA_947588775.1 uncultured Clostridia bacterium | reverse complement strand
GGTGGATGTAAGGCAGGGGGCGGATTAGCGGAAGGGGTCTGAGGGCAGCCGCGGCGAATGGGGCGGGGTGGGAGGGTGGGTGGCGGGCAGGAGCTATGGCGGCCGCAGATTGGCAGCCCCATTCGCCGCGGCGGCGGGTTAGCGCAAAGCAAAGACAGGGGCAGACACTTCAACAAAACCCGAAAATATCGCCAAACCCGCCACATACGCATCTATCCCCTAACCTTCTAACTCTCTACCCTCTAAAAGCCCAATCCTCACCCACCCCCGCTCGGCCTGCGGCCTCGGAGGGTGGGATTCGGCTTGAGCCGGGGTTGGGTGCGCGAGTTGTTTGAGCTTTCTGCGCAGCCCCGCGCGGCGGAAAAAGCTGGTGCGTCGGTCCCACCCGCCCGCCCCCGCACCCTCCTGCCATTTCCCCGCTTTTTCCGCCGCGCCCTGTCAGAAAACAGAAGTCAGAATTCAGAAATCAGATTATTGATACAAAGCCTCATAGTATATTCCGGCTTCTGATTGTATACGCGCTGTCCGATGCCGGCGAGGCGCGGCGAAGGGGGCGGGAGGATAGCGGGAAAGTATAGCGGGCGGGCGGGTGGGCGCAGGAGCCAGCCCCCTTCGCCGCGCCGGTCCTTAACGCGCAAATCCCCGGCAGTCCGCCCAACCCCCTGCGCCAACAACATTACCCCGCCCCCAAGCACCCAACACCCAAAAGCCCCCACACACCACACAAAAAAAGGAGAGTAACACCCATGACCTACAAAGAAATAACCGAACGCTACGAAGCACTGATTTCCCGGCCGAACGCCGTCGACGGGAGCCGAGAAAACGGGATTTTTGAACGCTGGCAAAACCCCGTTCTCACGCGCGGGCATATCCCGCCGTTCTGGATTTACGACCCGAACCCCGCGACCAATCCGCACATGATGCAGCGGCTCGGCGTGAACGCCGTGTTCAACAGCAGCGCGATTCTGCTTGACGGAAAATATACCCTCGTCGCAAGGGTGGAGGGCGCGGACAGAAAGAGCTTTTTCGCCGTCGCGCAGTCCGACAGCCCGACGGAGGGCTTCCGCTTTTGGGACGAGCCGGTGATTCTGCCGGATACATGTCCCGAGGAAACGAACGTCTACGACATGCGCCTGACAAAGCACGAGGACGGCTGGATTTACGGCGTTTTCTGTTCCGAGAGCAAGGATACGGCTTCCAAAGATTTATCCGCCGCCGTCGCCGCCGCGGGAATTGTCAGAACTAAGGATTTAAAGACATGGGAACGCCTCCCGAACCTTAAAACGCTCCGTTCCCCGCAGCAGCGAAACGTCCTTTTGCACCCCGAATTCGTGAACGGCAAATACGCCTTCTACACCCGCCCGATGGACGATTTTATCGAAACGGGAAGCGGCGGGGGAATCGGCTTCGGGCTCTGCGACGACATCGAAAACGCCGTCATCGACGAGGAAAAAATGACGTCCGTCCGGAAGTATCACACCGTCACCGAAAGCAAAAACGGCGCGGGTGCGGTGCCGATTAAGACAGAGCGCGGCTGGATTCACATCGCCCACGGCGTGAGAAATACCGCCGCCGGCCTGAGATATGTGATTTACGCCTTCGCAACCGCCCTCGACGACCCCTCGCGGGTCATCGCCGAGCCCTCCGGCTTCCTGATTGCCCCCTATGGCCGCGAGCGCGTCGGCGACGTGTCGAACGTCGTATTCACAAACGGCGCGATTTCCGCCCCCGACGGCAAAATCTACATCTACTACGCCTCGAGCGACACCCGCCTTCACGTCGCATCGACCGACGTCGACCGCCTTACCGACTACGTTTTCAACACCCCGCGCGACCCCGGCCGCTCCGCCGACTGCGTTCGCCAGCGGGTGGAGTTTATCAGGAAAAATCTGGAGTTTTTGGGGAAATAAATTACAGCCCCCGTGCCGTAGCTGGGCACGGGGGTTTTCTTTTTTGTGATAATTATCATTGGGTGCGATGCGGGAAACATTCGTCGAGCCGCGCGCCCTCTCCGGCCTGCGCCGAATCCCGTCCCTCGGAGCCGGAGGCGGAGAGGGGATGGGTGAGGGGCAGGCTTTTGCAGTAAGCCGCGGTTTTTCGCGAAGCCCGGTTCCAACTCTCTAATCCACTGACGTTCTGACGCGCTGACCCACTGAAAGCCCAACCCTCACCCACCCCCGCTCAGCCCCGCAAGGGGGCCTCGGGGGGCGGGATTCGGCTTGGGCCGGGGCGCGGGGACTCCGCTGACTTGGTCTGTCCCACCCACCCGCCCGCCCACCCTTACCGCAACCCCCGCTCCGTCCCCCGTTTAACAAACTTAAAGACGTGCGTATGCGTTTTAATCAATTTTGCCTACGAATCGGTAAAATATTTCAATTTCTTGCGTTCTGGTGCCGTCAGGGTCTTTAACGGCTTCGTGTATGACAATCTTTTCGATGAGCGTATTGAGCATTTCAGCAGTCAGCTCTGTGGGTTCGGAGTATTGCTTGATTAAAGCAATCCACTTTTCAGCATCGGCGGTTGTCTGCTTTTCAACCGATAATTCGGTTTTGAGTCTGTTAATCTTCTCGACCAAATCCTGTTGCTCAGCCTGATACTTCTGTGACAACATCTTAAAGTTGTACTCAGTAATACGCCCAGATGTCCAGTCCTCATAGAGCTTGACGAACAGTCTGTCTACCTCTGCCTTTCGCTTTTCAGCCTTGGCAAGCTCGGCAGACTGTTTCTT
>CANPZQ010000183.1 GCA_947588775.1 uncultured Clostridia bacterium | reverse complement strand
AGTGGGCATGGTTAGGGAGGCGCGGCGGGAAAAGCGGGGAAATGGCAGGAAATGGCGGGGGCGGGCGGGTGGGACCAACGCACCAGCTTTTCCCGCCGCGCGGGCGGTTGGCAAAAAAACCGAAGCGAGCCGCGCGCCCAGTCCCGGCCTGAGCCGAATCCCGCCCCCCGGAGCCGCAGGCGGAGCGGGGGTGGGTGAGGGGCAGGCTTTTGCAGGAGGTTGCGATTTTTTGCAAAGCTTTATTTTTTTGATGCCTCTAACCCTCTAACCATCTAACGCTCTAACCTCTAAAAGCCCAAGCCTCACCCATCCCCGCTCCGCCCCGCAAGGGGGCTTCGGGGGACGGGGTCGGCTTGAGCCGGGGTTGGGGCGCGCTATTCGCTTTGGTTTCCTGCGCAACCTCGGCGCGGCGAAGGGGGCTGATGTCCTGCGTCCACCCGCCCACCCTCCAAGGCTCCCCGCTTTTTTCCCGCCCCCTTCGCCGCGCCTTGATGGGCTCAACGAGAAAAGCGCGGCGGGAAAAGCGGGGGAATGGCGCGAAACTATGGGGGCGGGTGGGTGGGACCGACGCACCAGCTTTTCCCGCCGCGCGGTCCTTAACAAAAAACAGCTGCCAAATAATCAAAGCCAACCGGCAACCCCCACCGTCAATCTCAGTAAGTAAACGCCTCCACCGCCTCGTACCGAATCCTTACCTTCGGCAGTTCGGTTATAACCGAATAGTTGTCTACGCTTCCCGAAACGTCGTTTTCGCCGGAGGCGGGCGGCGCGAAAATTTTCAGGGTGAGCTCGCGGGGCTCCGTGAGCCGGTTCTCAAAGAACGCCGGCATGAGGTCGACAAACTTCGTCTTTGGGGACTTATAGAACCACTGCCCGTTGAATTCAATCATGAGGTTGTCGTCGCCCTCGAAGAAAAGCTCGCAGAAAACGGGATCCTTTTCAAGGCGAATCGGCATGGCTATGCCCTCGGCGTCCTCGGCCCCTCCCCAGCGAAGCTTCGCGGGAAGAGCTATCTCGCCGCCGACGGTGATTTCCGGCTTGAACCAATCGTTGTTGATGATTTTTTTGTACTCTTTAAGCATGGGCAGCTCAACGCCGACCTCGGGGTTGTTCGGGTCCTCCCATTCGAGGCCGAGACGGCCCTGATCGCGGAACTGGTAGAACGTAAACGCCGAAAGCCAATCCGCCTTTTCGTCGGCAAGCCTCTGGCAGAACGCCCCGACCATCTTCGCCTGGTCGTACGGCCCGGTCACGTCGCCGTCGGTGTTGAGCTCGCTCATGACAAGCGGCTTGTCCTGACCGGTAATTTCGCGGTAACGCTCGACCGTCGCCCTCGCGGAATCCCATACCGGGGCGTTTCCGTTATATGTATAGGAATGGCAGCCCTTTTCGCAGATGTCGTTGGGATAGCCGTAGTGGAGAGTGAAATACTTGTCGAGCGACCAGATGTCGGTTTCCTTTGCGGCTTCAAGGAACAAATCCTCCATCTCAAGCTTTCCCTCCGTATGCCTCTCTACGCAGCCCGCACAGAGAATCGTCTTTACGTTTGGCGCATGCTCATGGATTATCTTCGCGAAGCGGGTGAAGAAATCCGCGACCTCTTTATAGGTGCATCTTTTGTTGAAGCTGAACCAGCTTCCCGTCGCCTCGTGATTTATCCTCATCAAAACTCGTCCGAACGGGCGAAGGTCCTCGGCGATGGCGATTAAGTGCTCGTCCGAAACATGCGGGTCGACGGTCAGCGTGAAGATGACGTCCTGTCCGTGGCGGCGAATGTCCCGCATCTGCTCAAAAACCTCGGCGTTTTTGTCGCCGTTCAGTCCTCCCAAATAGGGGAAATAGTCGTCGTATGGGTATCCCCAGGCGTTTGTGCTGTCGGAAGGCGGAAACGCGACCGACGCGCGCTCGGGCCAGCCCTTGTCGAGAGGGTAGTAGCAGTACATAAGGTTAATGCCGCGATGGGGTCTGCCAAGCTTTCTGAGAATGTAGTCCTGATTAACATATCCCCCGCGCTCGCTGCCGTCGCCGAGGTCGACCGCGCATTTTGCCTTTCCCATATGAACGGAGTAAATTTTATCCATATCCGTACCTCCTAAAGGTGATGTTACTTTGATAATAAATCATTGCGGAGGATTTGTCAACGGGGAATGGGAAATTTTTGGGTGGGGGCGGGGCGAATTGCCGGAAGCCGGAATGAGAGGAGGGGGCGGCAAGGGGAGCCGCGGCATAGAAGGTGGGGAAAATGACGCGAAGCATCAGGGGCGGGCTGGTGAAGCTGATACGGGAGCTTTTTCCGCCGCGACGGAGGCAGCAGAAACCCGCGGTGTGCATATGGAACCCGCTTTGGGCATGGGTTGAGCCGCACGGGTATAGCAGAAAACATATGGCAGATTTTGACTGAGCTCGCTAAATTGTGGCTCTGACGTTTTGTTTTCTGATTTTTGACATCTGCGGCTCTGACCGGATTCGTTCCTCACCCACCCCCGCTCAGCCCGTTTGGCTTCGGGGGGGGGTGGGATTCGGAACGAATGAGGGGGGCGCGGGGACTTCGCTGGTTGGGTTTGTCCCACCCACCCACTCGGTTTTCTGCGTTTTGCCCGCTCCGTCCCCCGCGCTCCTCTGCTTTTCCAAGTTGTCGTGTTAAATTTTCATATAGCAATTTCTATTTTCTAACTTTCTAATTTTCTATCTTCTATGAGGGGAGCGCGGCGGAAAAAGCGGGGAAAACGCGCGA
>CANPZQ010000182.1 GCA_947588775.1 uncultured Clostridia bacterium | reverse complement strand
CTATGGGGGCGGGCGGGTGGGACAAACCCAACCAGCGCAGTCCCCGCGCCCCCTCGCCTGAACCGAATCCCGTCCCCCGAGGCCCCCTTTGCGGGGCTGAGCGGGGATGGGTGAGGTTCAGGCCTTTTTGCCGGTTGACCCAACCCCCCGAAATTACCCGCTCCCAAAATTCGCGACGAATCCCACCCCCGGAGCCCGCAGGCGGAGCGGGGTGGGTGAGGAACGAATCCGGTCAGAGCCGCAGAAGTCTGAAATCAGAAAACAGACCGAAAGAGCCGTCATTTTATCTGCTCCCCCAAAATCCGCCACCTGTTTTCTAATAGGAGTGGGCGATGAACGAACCCCGGCCAGACCTGCAGTTTGACCTGCATATCCAAAATCCGCCATATGTTTTCTGCCATCATCAATATGGCTAATGAACGATTCCGTCCGCCCCCGCAACCCTCAGCCTCAGCCACCTCTCACCTCTCATCCGCCAACCCCACGTCCCGCGCCCCCAAAACCGTCCCCGCCGCGGCGGCCTCCGCAGCCGCAAAAATCGCCGCCGCCTCCAAAACCGCCGCCAAAAGCCCCTCGGGCGTGTACTGCCGAAGAATCGAAACCTGCGGCCCCTTCAAAATGTTCAAAACCGTCATTAGTGCCGCCGCGAAAACCGCCAAAAGCACCGGCGCGAGGTCGCTTAGAATATGTATCAGAAGCAGCTTTTCGCGGGTGCAGCCGCATGCGAAAAGAACCGCGTAACGCTTTTTGTAGGCCGCCGCCGTTAAAATCGAGTGGGAAAGCGTCATGCAAAGCGACAGCAAAAAGGAGGCGAGCGTCAGAATTATCGGCACGCTCAGCTTTTTTAATGAAGCCCCGCGCACGACGGCGTTGCTCTCGGCGAAGGAGATGACATCGAACTGTTCGCCCGCGGCGGCGACTGCGGCTTTCGCGCTTTCAAGGGAATCGGCGGTAAAATATATGTTTCCGTCCGGGAAAAGCCCGGGCGTTTCATCATCAGGTAAAAAATATATGAAATTATCTGTATGCCGGATTCCCTGCCATGAGTAGAAATACCCGCGGTCGCCGCTGAGAACGCCAACAACCGTGAAAGTGAGGTTGAATTCGACAAATCCCGGCCCCGTGACGGCCTCGGTGTAGGTTTCGCCGAGATTGTAATAGCTTCCCATCGTTTTGGAAACAACGGCGGGACAGCCTGTAACGCCATCGGTGTTTTTGAGTTTTTTGCGGAAGCCGAAGTCGAGCTGCTCAAAGAATCCCTCATCCACCGGCGTGAAATCGGCAAAGCCGTCCTTTGCGCGCATCGCGTTGTAGCCCGCGCCAATCAGGGAAATTTTTCCTTCAAGGCTCTTTGAAAGCTCCCCGACGTCGCGCCCGCCCGCGTCAAAATAGTACAGGTTTTCAAGCCCGGTCCGGCGGTAGAACCACTCGTCCGCGAGCATTTCGAGGACATTGTGGAGCGGCGGCACCGCCAAAAACAGCGACGCTGTCAGAACGGCGGCAAGAACCGCGCACGCGAACAGCCTCCCGCGAATATTCGCCAAAATTATTTTAATCATGTCAGCCCCTCCCCGTCCTTCGGGCTTTGCCGGAGAATTTTTATGTACATGGGAACGGTTACAACCGCCATCAGCAAAACGACCGCAAAAACTGCGGGAATTGCGACATGCTGCAAAAAACCGTCAATCCCCAAAAGCCGCCATGGCAGCAACAATGTTAAAACAGCGGCAAAAATATTTACCCAAATTATCATAATCATGTCAGCCCCTCCCCGTCCTTCGGACTTTGCCGGAGAATTTTTATGTACATGGGAACGGTTACAACCCCCATCAGCAAAACGACCGCAAAAATCGCGAGGAACGCGACCTGAGGGGTGAAGCCGTCGGCAATTTCGAGGAGCCGCCGGGCGGGGAGCGAGAGCCTGAAAAGCGTCCCGCCGATGGCGAGCGAAAGGGCGAGCATTATCAGCGTGGGAAGGTAGAAAATCCCGAAAAAGCCGATGCCCTGCGCGCCGAGCGTTTTGTAGATGTTGAATTCGCGAAGTCGGCAGCTCACCGAATAGCCGAAAACCTCCGCGATGATGATTCCGGATATGAAAATCAGCGCGCAAAGGCTTAAAATCGCCGATTTTATGTCGTCGTAGTCCGATTTGCTTAGAACATCGAAGGCGGTTTTGACGCTTGTAACGCCGTACGGCGCGAGAATTTCAAGAAGGCGCGCCTCCTGAGAAGCGGTGAGATATTCCGAAAACCTCACGTCGCCGAAGCTCACCGGCCAGCCCTCCCGAAGAACGGCAAAAAGCGGGACGGAGGTTTGGCCGTAGGTTTTCCCCACAAGCTCAAATTCCGCGCCGCCGATATTGATTTTTTCGCCTATTTTAACGCCCTCGCACTCCGAAACGTTTGCGACTGCGACATTTGCGCCTTCTTTTAGCTCTTCGTCGGAATAAGTCCTGCCCTCCGCCATTTCGGCGGCCTTCGGCGAGCCGTCGGCAGAGTAAACCGCGTTAATCTTTTTCCCGTCGGGAAGAAACGCTTCAATACTCAAAAACCCTTCAACATCGGGAAAATCCTCCGAAAAAAGCTCCCCTAAAACAGGGTAAACGCCGTCGGTTTCGGAGTCGGTGACACTCGCGTTGTATTCGTTTTCGCCGCCCGGAGCCGTGCCGTAGAAATAATACAGCTTTTTGAGGCCCTCGATTTCCCGCAAACCGGCATAGCTGTCCGCCGCCGCGGCGGTCAGAAGGAGAGCCGCGAAGGTGCATACCGACAGCGTGAAAATAATTATCCCGCTTACGGAAGGATTCCTGGAAATTTGCTGAAACGAGCGTTTCAGAACGAACCTTGCCTTAGACATTTTCGGCCTCCTGAAAGGGTTTGCGGATTTTTTGCGGGGGGG
>CANPZQ010000181.1 GCA_947588775.1 uncultured Clostridia bacterium | reverse complement strand
CAAAAATCCCTCGCGGAATTTTTGCATATCCATCTCGCCGATTGCGCCCATTATTGAACACATAAAATAACCCTTCCTTTATACTTGATAAAAGTGAAAATCACAACCCGGCAAGGTTCCGCCGGCCTCTGATTTTCATTTTTCGGGAGGAATTCGCCGGCTCCGGTCGGCTCGAAATAACCGACCGGAGCGCGGCACATCACTCTTTATCACAGGAGAAGCTGTCTTAATAATTTTTACTCGACGTCCTGAAGCGCGTCGTAGCCTTCCTCGCCGGTGCGTACCTTTACGACGTTCTCAACGTCATAGACGAAGATTTTGCCGTCGCCGATATGTCCGGTGTAGAGGACCTTTTTCGCGGTTTCGATTACCGTTCTTACGGGAATCTTAGAAACAACGATGTCGACCTGGACCTTCGGAAGGAGGTTTGTTTCAACAGGCACGCCGCGGTAGTATTCCGGCTTGCCCTTCTGCTGGCCGAAGCCCATAACGTGCGAAACCGTCATGCCGGTGATGCCGAGCTTCGACATAGCGTTCTTGAGAGCGTCGAAGCGGGCTTCCTTGCAGATAATTTCGATTTTCGTGAACTTGTGTCCGCCGTCCGAGAAGGAGGGAACCTTCTTTACCGGAACGGCTTCCGCCTCGGGAACGTCGCCCGAAACAACGGGAACCTCGCCGAAATCGCCGTAGGAAACAAACTTGTCGACGGCGGGCATGAAGTCGGGATAAGCCGACGGCAGGCCGTGTTCGGGAATGTCAAGACCCATTATCTCTTCCTCGGCAGTAACTCTGAGGCCGTGGAACTTACGAATCAGCGCGAAGAATATCGCCATCATTACCGCCGCGTAAATCGCGACCGTTGCAAAGCCGAGAAGCTGGAGGCCGAGCTGCTTGAAGCTGCCGGTGTAGAAAAGACCCGAAAGCCCTGCGGGCGCGTCGGGGTTTGCAAGAAGCCCGACCGCGATTGTACCCCAGATACCGTTGGCCATATGAACGCCGACCGCGCCGACGGGGTCGTCAATGTGAAGCTTCATATCAAGACCCTCTACCACGACGACAACCAGGATTCCGGAAACGATACCGACGACGCATGCGCCAATCCAGTCCATAGCGTCGCAGCCCGCGGTAATTCCCACAAGCCCCGCGAGGGAGGCGTTCAGGCACATCGAAACGTCGGGCTTGCCGTTTTTAATCCATGTGAATATCATCGTAACGCAGGTAGCGACCGAGGGAGCGACGGTGGTGGTGAGGAAGATTGATGCGAGCTCCGAAACCGTAGTCGCGGCCGCGCCGTTGAAGCCGTACCAGCCGAGCCAGAGAATGAATACTCCGAGCGCGCCGAGTGTAATCGAGTGGCCGGGGATAGCGTTTACCTTTACTACCTTGCCAGACTTGTCGCGGACGTATTTTCCGATTCTCGGACCGAGGAAGATTGCGCCGACGAGGGCCGCGATTCCGCCGACCATGTGAATGGCGCAGGAACCGGCGTAGTCGTGGAAGCCGAGCTGCGCGAGCCAGCCGCCGCCCCAAATCCAGTGCGCCTCGATGGGGTAGACAATAAGCGAGATAACCGCCGAGTAGATGCAGTATGCCGAGAACTTAGTTCTTTCAGCCATCGCGCCGGAAACGATAGTCGCGGTAGTCGCGCAGAAAACGAGGTTAAAGACAAAGGTCGAAGCCCCGGTGAAGCCGTCCTCGGGGGAGGCGATAAACGCCTTGAAGTTTGTGAATAAATCCATGTTGGGCAGGCCGATAAGCCCGAAGAGCGCGTCCTCGCCCATCATGAGGGTATATCCGAGAAGCGAGAACACAACGGTGCCGATACAGAAGTCCATCAGGTTTTTCATGATAATGTTTCCGGCGTTTTTTGCCCTTGTGAAGCCGGTTTCAACCATCGCGAAGCCCGCCTGCATCCAAAAGACGAGGGCCGCGCCTATAAGATACCAAAATTCAACTGTCATAAAATCAATCCCTTTCCTCAGTTGGGATTCAAAGGCCCGAAAAAAGGGGACAGAGCCTCTGAAATCCGTTAATAAGATAAAATTCCTATTCACGTTCAAAGGCTTGACCCCACGGTAACGCTTGCCCGCCCAAAACACGCAGAATATTTATTTTTTGAATTCCCGCCCGTCCCCGATATTGCCTCCGTAGGGGGCGGGCGGATTTAATTTTCGGGAGCTTATCTGACCCCGAAAAGAAGCTTGCCGTAAGTCGGATATTTCCAGTACTTCTCGGCGGTCATGCTCTCGGCCTCGTCGGCGGGAGCGCGGAGGGCGTCCATCTTCGGGATAATAACGTCGCGGATGAAGCAGGATGCCTTCATCACGTCGTCAATCGCCGCGTACTCCTTGATTGCGACAGCCAAATCGTCGGTGGCCGAGTCGATTTTTTCAAGGAGAGCCGAAAGCTTCTCGATGATTTTCTTTTCATAGTTATAGGGAATGCCGATTCCCATCTTCTTGTAGGCCGCTTCCGAGAGGTCGGCGATGTACTCGTCGATTGACGGCATAATCATCTTTTTCGACATCTCGACCATCGTCTTTGCCTCAATGTTCACGGTTTTTACGTAGTTTTCGAGCATTATCTCGGTTCTCGAGCGAAGCTCCGCCTCGGAATAAACCTTGTGCGCGGTGAGCATGTCGACGTTCTTCTTGTCAAGAAGATGCGGCATCGCGTCGGGGGTAGTCTTAAGGTTCATAAGCCCGCGGACGGTCGTGGCCTCTTCAATCCACTTGTCGTCGTAGCCGTTGCCGTTGAAGATGATTCTCTTATGCTCCTTGATAGTCTTTTTGATGATGTCGTGGAGCGCGGAGTTGAAATCTTCCGCCCTTTCGAGCTCGTCGGCGAACTGCTTGAGCGATTCCGCGACGGCGGAGTTAAGCATAATGTTCGCGCAGGCGATGGAGTTGGAGGAGCCGAGCATTCTGAACTCGAACTTGTT
>CANPZQ010000180.1 GCA_947588775.1 uncultured Clostridia bacterium | reverse complement strand
AGCACCCGGCAAGGCGCGGCGAATGGGGCGGGGTGGGAGGGTGGGCGGCGGGCAGAAGCCATGTCGGTCGCAGAAAGCAGCCCCATTCGCCGCGCCGGCACATGGCAGAAAGCCCCAGTAGGAAACCTGCCTTTTTCGCAAAGCTTTTTGCGTTATAATATCCGACTTCTGATTTCCGACAATCTGTCCTCTGCTCGCGCTGAACTTGCGCGCAAAAAAGACAGCCCCCAAACCCTTCCCGCCGAGCGCGCTTTATTAAGCGCACCCGCGGTTTTTGAGCGCGGAGGCCGTCCCATGTTCTATATAATAATCGGTCAGCTGAAATCGCAGCCGAAGCTGTAGCCCTCGGCAAGCATAGCGTCGATAAAATCGCCCAGAATCGAAGCGTTCGTTTCGGAAACCGAGTGCAGGAGGTAGATTGCACCCGGGTGAGCCCTGTCGATAAGCTTTTGCAACGCCGTATCGGGGTCGGGCTGGTTATCGGTGTCCCAATCGGCGTAGGCAAAGCTCCAAAGAACCGTTTTATATCCCAAATCGCCGGTTATGGCGAGGCTTCTCTCGGAATATTCGCCCTTCGGCGGGCGGAAAAGGTTCATCTGTATTCCGAAATTCTTCAGCATATACTCGTGAAGCCCCATTATCTCCTCGGTTGCCTCCTCAACGGAGAGCTCCGGCATCGAATAGTGGTTCACGGAGTGAGAGCCGACGGTATGGCCCTCGTCAATCATTCGCCTTACAAGCTCGGGCTGACGCTCGGCATAATCCCCGACGACGAAAAACGTCGCCTTTACGCCCTTTTCTTTAAGGGTATCAAGGATTTTGCCGGTGAAACCGTTTTCGTACCCCTGGTCGAAGGTAAGGTTGATAACCTTTTCCTCGGTTCGGTTTATCGCGGTCGCGTTGTACTCAGAGTAACCGTTGTTGAATTCAACCGCGCCCCTCGGACGGTTCAGCTCGTCGAAATGAACGCCCTGCCCGTAGCCGTGGGATTCGGCGTCAAGAGATTGATAGTCATGCGGCTGCTTAGTATCCGTCGCGAGCTCAACGAAAACGTCGCTCACCGTCGTCGGCGGAGCTGCCGGCTCGGGAGGCTCGGTGACGAAGGGCTCCGTTTCGGGGGCTCCGCCCTCGTCGGGAAGCTGATTTACCCCTTCGTCGTCGGGAACGGAAACCTCAAAGGTTTCGTCCGGGTTTTCGGAAGCCGTCGCTGGCGGAAGAGTGTGGATTTCGGGGATTTTCGCCTCGGTATCGGAGGGCGTTCCCCTGAAGCCTCTTTCGGCGTTATCCGCGCACCCGAAAAGCGAGCATGCCATTGCGGCTGCCGCAGCAACACAAATCATACGCTTAAAATCAAACATTTTGTCACCCTGCCTTATAAATTTACACTTCTCTTGAACTTTCGCGAAAATTCTTCGCAAAATTACTATTCCCCGGTTTTGCGAAAAAAACGGAGGGAAATTTTTGGTTTTGAAAAATGGGGGGGATTTTTGTTTTTGGTTCGATAGGAGGCGCGGATTAAGAAAGCGGGGGAGGCGGGAAAGGGGGAGGGGCGGGCGGGTGGGACTGACGCAACAGCTTTCTTAATCCGCGCCGGGCGGTTGCGGGAAGCCTTCGGGGAACCGCGCGCCCAATCCCCGGCCCGGGCCGAATCCCGTCCCCCGGAGCCGCAGGCGGAGCGGGGGCGGGTGAGGAACGGGCTTTGCAAAGGGCCGCCCCGCTTCGGGTTCGCGCTATGTTCCGGCGCGGGGACGGAGCTGCTCTCTGCGCCCCACCCACCCGCCCCTGCACCCTTCATCTTCACCCCCGCTCCGTCCCCGCGCCTCCCCCCTCAGTCCCCATCAAACCCGGCGCGGCGAAAAAGCGGCCGATACGCACAAAACCCTGAAGGGCGGGCGGGTGGGCGCACAAAATCAGCTTTTTCGCCGCGCGGCGGCTCACCCAAAACCCTTCAGCCCCACCCCCTTTGTCGAATTTTGTCGATACCAACATTATAAAACGCCGCCCCGAAAAAAGCAATTTCGGAGCGGTTACAATTTTGTTAATTTTCGGTTACAAAAGCGGCGGGCGCGCCTCTACGGCTTTTCCTTTCTCTTTGAAAGGGCCGCGCCAAGGATTATTATCCCCGCAATCATCGCCGCCGGGAAAACGCAGGCCGCGCGAAGCCCCGCACTGAGGCTGTCGCCGGCGGCGGAGGACGCCATTCCGACAAGGGTTGGGCCGACGGTGCAGCCGATGTCGCCGCCGAGGGCGAGCATCGCAAAGAGCGCGGTTCCTCCCCTCGGAATATTATGGGAAGCGAGGCTGCATACCCCCGGCCACATTATTCCGACCGAAAAACCGCATACGGCGCAGCCAAGAAGCGACACCGCAGGATTCCCGCCGAAGGAGGCGACGGCATAGCTCGCAAGGCAGAGCGCGCCGCTGAATAAAATAAATCTGCAGAGGTTGATTTTTTCCCCAAAACGCGCGTAAAACGCCCTTGAAAGGCCCATAAGGAGCGCGAAGAAGCACGGCCCCGCGATGTCGCCGACGGCCTTTGAAACATGAAGGCCGCTCTCGGCAAACGCCGACGCCCACTGAGCCATCGCCATTTCGGAGGAGCCGGCGGCAATCATCAAAAGCATGAAAATCAGGAAAAGCCCGTCCTTAAAAAGCTCGCGGAGGGGCATTCCGCCTCCTTCTTCGGTCAAACTGTTTATCGGGACCTTCGAGAAAAATACCGCGTTCGCGACGGGGACAACCGCCCATGCGAAACAAAGAATCCGCCAACTTTCGCGCCCGAATACCGCAAACCAGAGCGTCGAAAGAATGATTACCGCGACCACTCCCCAGCAATAAAACGAGTGCATAAGGCTCATCGCGGCGGCTTTGTTGTCGGAGGGGCAAGCCTCTAAAACAGGGTTTACAAGAACCTCTAAAAGTCCCCCGCCGACGGCGTAGACGACTGCCGAAACGAGAAGCCCCAAAAACGGATTCGGCAGAATCGC
>CANPZQ010000179.1 GCA_947588775.1 uncultured Clostridia bacterium | reverse complement strand
TGAAAGTCTGCTATCATTTTGCTATCAAATCGGGGTGTCTAAGCCCGTAAAGTGGCTTAAATAGGGCATTTGCGGGGAGCTTTAGTTATTCCCACTCAATAGTAGCCGGCGGTTTAGTAGTAACATCGTACACCACGCGGTTGATGCCTCGGACTTCGCCGACGATGCGGGCGGCGGCGCGCTCGAGGACGTCGTAGGGAATCTTCGCGAAGTCGGCGGTCATGAAGTCGGTCGTCGTGACGGCGCGCAGGGCAACCGTGTAGTCATACGTCCGAAAATCACCCATTACGCCGACCGAGCGCATATTGGTTAGTACAGCAAAATATTGATTTATTCCGCGGGCGACGCCGCTCTTCTCAAGCTCCTCGCGGAAGATTGCGTCGGCGTCGCGGAGGATTTCGAGCTTCTCAACCGTTATCTCGCCGATGATTCTTATCGCAAGTCCGGGACCCGGGAACGGCGGCCGCCAGACGATATTTTCGGGCAACCCGAGGGTTGTTCCGAGAGCCCTCACTTCGTCCTTAAACAGCATCCTGAGCGGTTCTATGATTTCCTTGAAGTCGACATGCTCCGGCAGGCCGCCGACGTTGTGATGGCTCTTTATAACAGCCGCGTCGCCGGCTCCCGACTCGATTATGTCGGGGTAAATCGTCCCCTGCGCGAGGAAATCAACCCTGCCGATTTTCTTTGCTTCATCTTCAAAAACATTGATAAATTCTTCACCGATACGTTTGCGCTTTGTTTCCGGGTCGGAAATCCCTTCAAGCTTGTTAAGAAATCTCGCGGCGGCGTTCACCCTCACAAAATTGATGTCCCAACCCCTGAACGCGGCCTCGACCTCGTCGCCCTCGTTCTTGCGCATGAACCCATGGTCGACGAAAATCGCGGTGAGCCGGCTTCCGACAGCCTTCGCCAAAAGCGCGGCCAGAACCGAGCTGTCGACCCCTCCAGAAAGGGCCAGAAGCACCTTTCCGCCGCCGACGCGCTCGCGAATTTCGCGAATTGCGGTTTCGGCATAACTCTCCATCGTCCAGTCGCCGGTGCAGCCGCAGACGTTTTTCAGGAAGCTGTCGAGCATTTTAAGGCCGAATTCGGTGTGGTTGACCTCGGGGTGAAACTGCGTTGCGTAGAGCTTTCTTCGGACGTTTTGCATCGCCGCGACGGGGCTGACCGCCGTATGCGCGACCGCCTCGAAGCCCTCCGGAACCTCGGAAATATAGTCGGTGTGGCTCATCCACGAAACCGCGCTGTCCGGCATTTCGTCGCCGAAAAGTACGCATTTTTTGTCGTAAAACGTTTCGGTTTTGCCGTATTCGCTCGTCGGGGCGGTCGAAACCCTGCCGCCGAGGGTGTATGCCATCAGCTGCGCGCCGTAGCAAATTCCGAGCACCGGAACGCCGATTTCAAAGATTTCCGGGTCGATGTGGGGCGAGGTTTCGAGGTAGACGCTGTTCGGTCCGCCGGTGAAAATTATCCCGGCGGGCGGCTCCTTTTTCAGGCCGTCGACCGTGATTTTCCGGTACGGCACGACCTCGCAGTAAACCCCGCATTCCCGCACTCTGCGCGCAATCAGCTGGTTGTACTGGCCGCCAAAGTCAATGACGGTTATTTTTTGGTATGACATGAATTTACCCCCTGTTATATATCATGATTTGTATAATATTCTTTGGCAAAAAGGTGCGATTTGTTTAGCATGCTTGTTTGTTATGATGATAATTTATCAAATACGGCACTCCCCTGCCCTGTCAAGGCTCGGCGGGGTCGGTCGGCTCGTCCGAAGCGGTCAGAAGCATCTGCCCGTCGCCGTCAAACGAAATTCCGTAGGGCGCGCAGAGATTATTCATCAACTCAATTATCTGTGAATAGCGGGTCGGGTAGTTCCCCTCGCCGTCGGAAAGCGAATAAACCTTGTAATTTTTGATGAAAAGCGGGTGGAGGCGAAGCCCGGCGAAGCCGTTTTTGTCGACGGTCAAATCGAAAACCGCCGTAAGCCCGTCGAGGTCGTCGTCGATGTGCCAGAAAATCAAATTGCCAATGCTGTAAATAATCAGCTTGTCTTTATAAAACTCGATCGGCTGCAAGGTGTGGGAATGGCCGCCGACGACAATGTCGGCTCCCGCGTCGATAAACGCGCGGGTCATCTCCTTCTGATATGAGTTTACGTCAAAGGTTTCCTCTACGCCGGCATGCAGAAAAACAATCAAAACGTCGCACATAGAATCGAACTCACGGAGGCGTTCTATGTAGGCGAGGGTCGCGGAGCTGTCCGCGTCGCCAATCTGATTCACCCCCGCATGGCCTTCCGAAGCGGCGCAGTCGCCCTTCAGCGAAACCCTGTTCGCCCCGGTGAAGCCGACCTTCACGCCGTTCACCTCGAAAATTTTCAGGCCCGAGGCTTCCTCCAAATCGTTCCCCGCGCCGAAATATGAAATTCCGTAATCGCCGAGATATGAGAATGTATCAATAAGCGCGTCGTAGCCGAAGTCGCGGGTATGATTATTAGCTAAATTAACAGCGTCGATTCCGGCGTTCCGAAAACCCTCGAGCATTTCGGGCGGCGTGCGGAAGCCGTAGCCCTCCCGCTTTTCCGATTCTCCCCGCTCGCTGACGCACGTTTCGAGGTTCACAATCGAGATGTCCGCCGCGTTCATCAGCTCCGAAATGTCCGCCCACGGGTAGTCGACCCCCTTCGAGGCCGCAAAATCGGCAAATTCGCCGTCAATCGAGGTGTCCCCGCCGATGCAGATGCGAACGCTCTCTGATTCCGGCTCTGGCGGCTCCGGCGGCTCGGTTTCGGGGGCTGCGGTTTGCTCCGGCTCGGTTTCGGGCGGCAATGTTTCGGGCGCGAGCGTCACAAGCTCTGGCAGCGCGACTGTCGGGCGCGTCTGCGGCGGCTCCTCAACGGGCGCGCGGCCGCGCGACATGGCAAAGCGAATGCCGAGGCCGACGCACGCCGCAAGTGCGAACGCCAAAATTATTGCCAAAATTATCCTGAATTGCCTTTTCATGCCGAAGCCTCCCGAAACGGTGCTGGTTATATTGTAGCATTTTGCGGCGGAGAAGTCAAGGTCGGATGTCAGGCGCGGGGGAAGAAAGCGGGCGGGAGG
>CANPZQ010000178.1 GCA_947588775.1 uncultured Clostridia bacterium | reverse complement strand
ATTCGTTCCTCACCCACCCCCGCTCAGCCCCGCAAGGGGGCTTCGGGGGGCGGGTTCGTCGCGAATGGGGGCGCGGGGACTACGCTACTTTGGTATGTCCCACCCGCCCGCCCCCCAACCTCACCAACTCTCCCCCGCTCCGTCCCCGCGCCCCCTCTCTCCCCAGCCTCACCATAAACCCCAAGGCGCGGCGAAGGGGACGGTCGGGAGCGGGAAAGTTCAGAGGGCGGGTGGGTGGGCGCAGACAGCAGTCCCCTTCGCCGCGCCGGAACATAGCAGAAACCCGATAAAAATTGACAAACGTCAGATTATGGATAAGCGCACCAACCCTCGGCCTAAACCCTCTGATTTCCGACTTCTGACCTCTGTTTTCCGACCGCGCCCCATTTCCTCTTGATAATTTTTCCCGAATGTGCTATACTTAGTAAAAATGTCCGAAAGGAGGGGCGGCGTTGAGCTTTACTGACCTGATTTTTGTATTCGCATTTTTGCCGGTATACCTGATTGCGGGATACTGCTGCCGCGAAACATGGGCGAAAAACGCCGTTTCGGTGCTTGCCGCGCTTCTGTTCATTATATGGGGGCGGCCGTGGTACCTGTCGCTGATTATTCTTCCCGTTATTCTCATTTATATACCCTCCTTTTTCCCGGAACGCCCGCGCAGGCTTTTTACAAAGCTCTTCGCCGCAGTCGGCTGTATTTCGGGACTTGCCGCGGCCGCATTCGTCGGCTCGGAGGGAACTTTGAAGGGCTCACTGCTTTCAATCGGGTTCTGTGTTTTTTCGATGAAGTGCATAAGCTTCGCTTCCGAAAAGGAGCCGAAAAAGGACTTTTTCGCCGTCGCGGCATGGTTTCTTTCTCCGGAAAATCTTCTTGTATGCCCCATAGAAAGCTTCTCGGAAACACGCGGGATTTCTTCCCGGAAAATAACCCTTTCCAAAATGTCCGCCGGCGCGGCGATGTTCATAAAAGGCTTCGCGAAAGCCGCCGTCTGCGGGCTTGTGTTCGAGAGGCTCCGGCTCGCCGCCCTTTCGGGGGAGGCTTTCCCATGGCTTAACGCTTTAATGAGCGTCGGCGCGTCGGTCGCGGGGGCATATGTGACCGTCGCCGGAACCCTTGAGATGTCCCGGGGAATCGCGCTTATGAACGGGCTTTCTCCGAAGCTTTCTCCGTCGTGGTTCACCCCGTCGTTCCGCCTCTCAAAGCACGCCGACGGCCTCTGGGACGGGCTTTCTGGGTTCACAGCAAACTGCTTCTGCGGGAGCTTTCCGAAAACCGTGCTCTCCCTTGCCGCAGTTTCATTGGCTGTGGGAGTGCTTTTCAGCTTCGGCGCGGGGTCGGCGGCGGCCTTCGGAATCGTTGTCGCCGCGCTGATTATCGAGGGGAGCTATTCGCAGGAAAGCCGGCCCTCCGACCTTGCTGTTTCGCTTGCGGCATGGCTTTTCGCCGCGCTTTTGCAGGGCTGGCAGAGCCCGCAGGGAGCGATGGAATTTTTTGCCGCGCTTGACTACAACAAGTACGGTTACGACATAACCTACGCACTCAACGCGGAGTTCTGGCGGGGGCTTTTATGGCTCGCCGTCGGGCTTGCGCTCCTAACGCCGCTCCCGTCGCTCGCGGGCGGCGCGATTCGCCGCAAAATGCGTGAAAGCGACGGCTTTTACACCGCCGCCCGGGTCGCGGAAACCCTGCTCTGCGCGGGACTTCTGGTGCTCGGGGCGATAGCGGCAACTGCTTAGAGGATAGATAATTAGAGGGTTAGAGGGTAGAGGGCGAGTGGAAGCGGGATTTGATTGGAATCGCGGTTTGCTGCTAAGGCCCGAGCCTCACCCGTCCCCGCTCAGCCCCGCAAGGGGAGCTTCGGGGGGCGGGATTCGGCTCAGGCGAGGGTGTGGGGCGCGCATAAAGCTCGGGCTTTCTGCGCAGCCGACCGGCGCGGATTAAGAAAGCTGTTGCTTTGGTCCCACCCACCCGCCCGCCCCCATTTCCCGCCCTGTCCCCGCTTTCTTAATCCGCGCCTCCCTCCCGTCAAATCCCATAGAATTCAGGTGATACCATGTCCAAAAAACGCCGTAAAAACCAAGCCCCGCGCCAAAAGGCCGCGGAGCAAAAGCCCGTGCCGAAGTTTGAAATCGGCGTAAAGGGCGACGAATTCGATTTGAGATATACCCGGGCGGCGGCCGCGCGCTCCGTCGAGGCGGACAGCCTCCTGCGGAGCCTTTCGCGCGAAACAAGGGCCGCGGGCTTTGACTTTTTATGCTTTGCCGTGACGCTGGCGGTTTGGGTAACGCTCGCGCTTAGCTTTGCGTTTTTGTCCCGCGACGGCAACCCGCCCCGCGTGCGCCTCGACAACCTCGCCGACGGCAGCTATACCGCCGGACTTTCGGAATACTACAACGGCAGCCTTCCTTTTAAAAATGTTCTGCAAAATTTGGGCGCGGTTTTGGGATTCTGCGAAGCTCCCGAGCCGGAGGAGCCCGAAATTCCCGAGCTTCCCGAGGAACCCGCCGAGCCGCTTCCCGAAGAGCCCCCCGCCGTCACCGAGCCGGTTGAAACCGAGCCGCCCGTGACGACCGTTCCGACAACTACCGAGGCCCCGACAAGCGCGCCGATTACCGAGCCGACCACTCCGACAATTCCCGAAACGAGGACAATGTATGCTGCGGCGACCCTGAATATCCGTATCGCGCCAGATTCGGACGCGATGATTCTCGGATATTTCAGCATAAAGCAGGAGGTCTACGTCATAGAGATTTCCGACGACGGCTGGGCGAGCATCTGGTATAACGATTCCGTCGCGTATGCCTCCGCGGAGTTTATCGGCGAGGAAACCGTCGCCACCACCCGCGCGACAAGGCGCACCACCACCGAGGCTCCCGAAACAGAGCCTCCCGAGGAAACAGAGCCTGCGACGACGGCTCCCGAAGAAACCGAGCCGACGACCGCCGCCGAAACTACAACGACGACCGAAACGAGCGTTGAATACAGCTACATGCCGGTGACGAGCTATTCGCCCGCAACCGAGCCCCCGCCGACGACCCCCGAAACCACCCCGACCACCCCGGAGCCGCCTCCCGAAACAACCCCCGAGCCTACCCAACCCGTGACCGAGGAAACCGCCCCTCCGACC
>CANPZQ010000177.1 GCA_947588775.1 uncultured Clostridia bacterium | reverse complement strand
GGGGGGGCGGGCGGGTGGGACCGACGCAACAGCTTTCCCCGCCGCGCGGCCCCATGCCCGCAAGCCGTCAACACCCCCAAATCCACCCGCCAAATTCCCCCCAAACCATACTCTCCCGCACTCATCCCCGTCTGTTCTCTGACTTCTGAAATCCGACTTCTGACCGCGCCCCTTTCGACACAGTTTGCCCTACCGGCGTGCTATACTTGTCCGAGAAAGCACAAAGGAGGCAAAAAAATGAAGGATTTTTTCAAGGGGCTTGCGGTTGTGACTGCCGCGCTGATAGTTTTTCCGGCGGTTCCGTGTTTTTTGGGAAAGTTTTACCCGCTTCCCCGTGCCGAGGCGGTAGAAGCGGACGTCGACGCCGGGGACTTTGAATCGGCTTCCACGCCCGTTTTGGGAGATGTTCACGTCTACGACGAGCCGACAGGGCGGATTATAACCCTTTCCGCGGAGGAATACGTTGCCGAGGCACTTGCCGCACAGCTTTCCCCCGACGCTCATCGCGAGCTTTTAAAGGCGCAGGCCGTGGTTATGTATACATATATCCTAAAAAGGCGTTACGCTGAGGCAGCTTCACCTACGCCCGGGCTTTCGGGCTGCGACGTCGGCACCGACGTATTAAAATACCCACGCCTTGCTTCCGGCGAGGATATTGACCTTGAGCCCTACCGCGAGATTGTCCGAGAAACGGCAGGGGAATATCTTTCATACGAAGGCGAGCCGATTACGGTCGCATATTGCCGCGCGGCGGGGCTTTCCACCGAAAGCGCGAAAACGGTTTTGGGGACGGACATTCCCTATCTTATAAGCGTCGCGACAAACGAGCCGGACGCATACTACACGACCGTCAGCTATACCTCTGACGAGGTTTTTGCGCGCCTTACGACGACCGACAAGGGCTATGTCCTTTTAGGCGACCCGTCGGGCTGGCTGACGATTCATGAAACGGCCGACAGCGGCTATATAAAGACGCTTCTTTTGGATTCGAGATTCGAGGTTTCGGGAAGCGAGGCTGCCCGCCTTCTGAACCTTCCGTCGGCGCGGTTTACTTTTCGGTACAGCTCCGCGACCGACCGCTTTACCTTCACCGTTTCGGGGAGCGGCAGCCTTGCCGGCCTCTCTCTTCGCGGCGCGGGGATAATGGCCGCCTCCGGCAGCAGCTACCGCGAAATCCTCGCGCACTACTTCCCGGGAACCGAGCTCTGTCCGCAGCCGCAGCGTCCTCCCGGCAGCTGACCCCGCCTTTGGCAAAACGGGGCGCGGGGACGGAGCTGGCTGGGTTTGTCCCACCCGCCCGCCCACCCCGCCTTTCCTAAAATTCCCCGCTCCGTCCCCGCGCCCCTTTCCCAACCATCACAAAAAAGCCCCCCAAAAGGGGGCTTTTTTAAACCCTCACACCAACCTCATCTGCTCAAAATCCGGGACGTCCTTCGCAAAAGGCCCGGCGGCGGGGAGGGTTTTGGTGCGGAACTTTGAAAGCTCCTTCGCCTGCTCCTCGCTGAGGATATTCGCGCTCTCGACGTGCGCGCCGGCTTTAAGGGTCATCACCTGAACGCCCTGCGTGTCGCGGGTGGTTTTCGGAAGAATCATTCCGGTGTTGAAGATAATCGCCCTGCCGTTCGAGGAGCGGAGCATAACGTCGCAGCCCTCCCGAACATCCAAAATCGCGGCAAGCTCCGCCTTTTCGGAATACGCCTTCAAAAGCACCTTCCGGTTCGTCTTTGTTTCAAAGGAGCTTAAGGGGACCTTCGCTGCCTTTCCGTTTTTGTAGACAAAAAGCAGGCACCCCGAATAGTCGGCCGTCGCAATCATTCCGCGGACGGCTTCCCCCTCCTCAAACTTAAGCGCGACGGGAATATAGTCGCCGAGGACGCTCGCCTTCGAGTCGCCGAACGCCGACGCCTTCGACTTATAGCACTTCGCGTTGTCGGTGAAGAATAAAAGCTCCGCGCGGTTTGTCGAATCCAATTCCGCGGCGATAACGTCGTTTTCCTTAAGCTTCTGTTCGCCCGACATGCGAAGGCTCTGCGGGGTGATTTTCTTGAAATAGCCCTCGCGGGTGAAAATCAGGCGGCAGGGATAGTCGGGAACCTCCGGCTCGGTTTTAACGTCCGGCTCGTCGTCGACATATATAATCTCGGTGCGGCGGGGCTGGCCGTATTTTTCGGCGACTTTTTTAAGCTCGTCGATTATAATAAGCTTTATTTTTCTCTCGCTGCCCAAAACCTCCTCAAGCTCCGCGATTTCGTTTGTGAGGTCGGTCAAATCCTTAAGCCTGTTCAAGATATATTCGCGGTTCAGGTGCCGAAGCTTTATCTCCGCGACATATTCCGCCTGGATTTCGTCGATTGAGAATCCGATCATCAGGTTCGGGACAACGTCGGCCTCCTCCTCGGTTTCGCGGACGATTTTAATCGCGCGGTCGATGTCCAAAAGTATCCTTTCAAGCCCCTCCAGAAGGTGGAGCTTTTCTTTTTTCTTCCCGAGGTCGAAGGCCACGCGCCGCTTTACGCAGCCGATTCTGAACTTCACCCATTCGCGGATAATGTCGGTAACGCCCAAAACCTTCGGATAGCCGTTCACAAGAATGTTGAAGTTTGCCGAGAAGCTGTCCTCGAGCGGGGTTTGCCTGTAGAGCTTTCGCATGAGCTCGTCGGGGTCGACGCCGCGCTTTAAGTCGATGGCGATTTTAAGGCCGTCGAGGTCGGTTTCGTCGCGTATATAGGAAATCTCCTTAAGCCCGCCCTTCGCGAGCTCGATAACCTTTTCAATAATCGCTTCAACGGTCGTCGTCGGCGGAATCTCGGTGATTTCGATGCAGTTCGCGGCCTTGTCGTAGCTGTATTTCGCGCGGATTTTGACCGCGCCCCGTCCCGTCCGGAAAATCTGCCTTAGCTTGTCCTCGTCGTAAATCATGAACCCGCCGCCCGGGAAGTCCGGCCCGCGCATCGTCTGCATAACGTCAAATTCCGGGTCGCGCATCAGCGAAACCGTCGCCTCGCAGAGCTCTCTTAGGTTAAACGGACATACCGAGCTCGCCATGGATACGCCGATGCCGACGTTGGAGTTGACGAGAATCGACGGGAAAGTCACCGGTAAAAGCTCCGGCTCCTGCATGGTGTTGTCGTA
>CANPZQ010000176.1 GCA_947588775.1 uncultured Clostridia bacterium | reverse complement strand
CCCAGTTCGCATGGAGCGGCGGCTCTATATAGCATTCCTCGCCGACCTCGGCAAACATCTCCCGAAGAAGCTCCGCGCGCCTTTTTTGCTCATGGGGCCGGGTCGCGTTGTAGTCGTAAAGCTTCTCCATGCACTTGAACTGGATTTCGGTGATGCTGTCGTCGAGCGGAAGATAGAGCTTTCCGCCATGCAGAATTTCAATATCGTTCATAGTAATTATTAACCTCCGTTACTTTGTCATATCGCGGCTCATGTTTATAAGCGAGATAACGTCGCCGTCCGGAACTCTCTCCAAAAGGAGCGTTATCCAATGCTCCTTCGACATATGATAGGCGCGGAAATACCCGTCTTTAAGAATTAGCGAGCCGATTAAAACGGGGTCGCATTTTACGTTGAGAATATCTGCGGGCTCGTCGGATTCAAGCCCGAGCCGCGAGCGGGGAACGCGCATTACGAGGGCGAACCACTTTTTCGACTTCGGGTGTCTTAAAACGGCGTAGTCCGGCTCAGAATCCCAAGGATAGTCGGGCTCAACCCCGAAATATTCGCGCGCATAGGTAAATATTTCCTCGCGGGTCACGGCGTTATTTTCCCCCTTCTCTTCTGAAAAATTCGACAGCCTCTTTTACGTTTACGCCGTCGACCGTCATTCCGTCGATGTCGCAGCCGGATAGGCTTGCGTTCGCAAAGCAGCTGTTTTCAATCGCCGCGCCGTAGAGGTTTGTGCAGCGAATCTTTGATTCGACAAGATTTACCCCCGAGAGGTCGCTCCGGTCGAAGTCAATATCGTAAAGCTTCGTGCGAACCGCCCTCACGTCGGTGAGAACGGAGTTTTCAAGCCGGCAGTGGTTCATCTGCGAATCGGACATATCTACGCTGTCAAAGAGGGCCTTTTTCATCTCAACGCAGTATTTTCCCTCTTTTTCGCATTTTTCGCAGCAGCCGAAGCGAGCCCCGTTCATCTCGGCGCATTCAAAGGACGAGCCGCTCATATTCAGCGCGCCGCAGCTTGCCCCGCTGAGGTTTATATCGGTGAACTCTGCGCGCGATAGGTTTATATCGGTGAACGCCGCGCCCGAGAGGTTTATATTGTTAAACTTCGCCCCCGGAAGCCCCAAATCCTCAAATTCTGCGTTTTCAAAATAAGCGTGCCTGAGCTCATACCGCCCCGCCGGCTCCTCTTTTGCGGCCGGTTTATCCTCGGGAGCCGCTCCGATATACTCGAAAACTTCCGTTACGGACTTTCTTCCCCTCGGTGGGATTTCTTCGCGGGGCTCCCCGACGGGCAGCAACGCCACCGGGGTATGCGCCTCGGGAATATTAAACAGCTCGACGAGCTCGTTTTGCTTATACGCCCCGATTATGCAGCCGCCGAGCCCCATCTCCGCGGCGCGAAGAAGAAGGTTTTCCATCGCGAGGGAGGTGTCCTGCATCGGGAATTTTTTAGCCCTGCTTCCGAACCGCGAAACGATTCCGTTTTCGTCGGTGCAGACGATAAAGACGACCGGAGCCGCCGAAACCCAATCCGCGCAGACGGCCTTAAGCTTTTCCCGTTCGGCGGGGTCGGCTATCGCGTAAAAGTACCACGACTGCATATTGCACGCGCTCGGCGCGAGGGTCGCCGCCCGCAAAAGCTCCTCGATTTCCTCCTTCGAGAGCTTTCTTTCGGTATATGCCCGCACGCTCCTGCGGGCCTCTATCGCGTTTATGACGTTCATAACAAATAACCTCCTTAAAAATCAGCGTTTACTGCTGTCTTTCCTTGATAGCGCGCTCGATGTCGCGTTCCGACTGTTTTTTGGCGAGGGCGTCGCGCTTGTCATAGAGCTTTTTGCCCTTACAGAGCCCGACTTCTAACTTGACGCGGGAATTTCTGTAATAAAGCCTCAGGGGAATAAGCGTAAGCCCCTCCTGACGGACGTGGCCGTAGAGCCGAAGAATCTCCTTTTTGTGCATAAGAAGCCTCCGAACCCGCCTCGGGTCGGTGTTGAAGATATTTCCCTTTTCGTAGGGGCTTATATGCATTCCGTTGACGAAGATTTCGCCGTCCGAGATTTCGCACCAGCTGTCCTTAAGGTTCACCTCTCCGAGGCAGACGGATTTTACCTCCGTCCCCTTAAGCTCGATTCCCGCCTCCAAGCTTTCGAGTACGAAGTATTCGTGCCTCGCGGCGCGGTTTTCGGAGATGGTTCTGTTAAGCTTTTCCGGCATGATTATTATCCTCCTTAATTTAACCGTTGTCCCTCTTTATATTGGATATTAAGAGCCTTGCCGCTATTGTGAACACGGCCGTGAAGCCGATAAGAATAAGCCATGCCCGGCCGAGATGAAGCGAGGTGAACTCGAAGAAATCCTCCGCCTCCCGGGGGACGGGTATTCCGTCGCCGGCAAAGAACGGCAGCTCGTTTAAGTTTGCGGAGGTGCCGTAGCCCTCCATGCTCCAGCGGCAGAGCGTAAAGACGGAAATCCATTCGGTAAGGTCCTTAAGCTTGAATATAAGCCCCGAGAACAGCACCTGCGGCATTAAGAGCACAGGCGCGACCGACATAACCCTGTCGGCGTTCGTAAAGAGCGCGGAAACCGCGAGCCCCATCGCCGCCGCTGCGAGAGCAGTCAGAAACGTCGTTATGAACATCTCCAAAAACGGCGGCAGAATCAGGCTGTAGTCGGTTATTCCCACCAAAACGGTGAACGAGGCGGTAATAAGAAGGCTCTGAACCGCGCACAGAAGCCCGAGGACCGCAAGCTTCGAGAGAACGTATGAGCTCAAAGAAAGCCCGGTCATGTATTCGCGCTTTAAAACGGTTCTCTCCTTGCAGATTTCCTGAAGCGCGTTAAGCATTCCCACCCAGAACGCCGAGCAGGACAGCGCGAAGAGAAGGCTCTTCGTCATCTCGTATTCCTCGAACTGGTCGCCGTCCGCGACGAGCGCGACTAAAACTATGAGAACCGGGGCCTGCGCCATTAAGAGCAGCAGCCTCTGCCTGTCGTTGAAAACGAGCTTTAAATATCTCGCCGCGAGAACCCCGAGCTGACGGAATCGCCGCTTCGGGGTGCGTTTCGCGCTCTCTCCGGGGGAGGCGGGCTTTTCGGGGGCGGAGGAAGCCCGATAGCGTTCGCTCCAGTATTCGGAATCGTCGGTAATCATTTGGTAGACGTCGACGACGTCGCTCACCCCGAAGAATTTAAGCGCGTCGGCGTATGAGCCGCAGAAGCAGAGGCG
>CANPZQ010000175.1 GCA_947588775.1 uncultured Clostridia bacterium | reverse complement strand
TGAGAGTGTCGAGGCGGGTCTGGAGCATAAGCGCGAGGGAGAGGCGGTTTTTTTGCTTCAGCATTCGGTCAAAATGCTCCTTACAGAAGCCGAGGCGGTTTGTTTCGATTCTAACGTCGGGCTCCATCATCGCCGCGCCCATTATGTATTCGGTGGTGCGCTGCTCGAGCATGTCGCGCATGCGGCAGACGGGACAGCCCTCGCGCGGCTCGAAGATTTCGTTTACGGGTATGGTAAGAATGCTTTCTCTCAAATGAAGTCCTCCTTTTTATCTTTTATCTTGAAAATTAATCCGAGATATATTATAATATACATCGACAAAAATTTCAACCCTCAGGAGGAAATTATGCGCTACGAGATTTCGGGGAAGGATATAATTCTCTACGAGGACGACCTTGTCCTCGACGAGGTATTGGACACCGGACAGGCGTTTCGGTGGGATAAAACGGGAGAAAATTCATACTTCGGCCACAGCCTTGACACGCCGCTGAAAATTTCGGGGAGCGGCGGAAAATTTATCCTCGAAAACACCTCCGAAGAAACATTTTTAAACGTTTGGTACAACTATTTCGACCTCGGGACGGATTATTCCGCGCTGAGGCGGGAATATTCAAAGGACGTAACGCTTCGCGAGGCGTGCCGCTTTTCGCGGGGAATCCGGCTCCTGCGGCAGGACCCATGGGAGGCACTTTTGAGCTTTGTGTTTTCGTCGAACAACAACATTACCCGAATCAAGGGGATAGTCGCGCGGCTTGCGGAGCACTACGGGCATTTCCCGACGCCGCAGGAGCTATCGCAGGAAACCGTTGAAAGCCTCGGGCTTCTCCGCTCCGGGTTCAGGGCGAAATATGCCCTCGACGCGGCGCAGAAGGTCGCCTCTGGGGAGGTAAACCTTGAAAACGTCGCGAAAATGCCGTATATTGAGGCAAAAAACGAGCTTATGCGGATTTGCGGCGTGGGGCCGAAGGTCGCGGACTGCGTGCTTTTGGGCGGAATGTACAAAACCGAGGCGTTCCCCGTCGACGTTTGGATGAGGCGGGTGCTCGACGAATACTATCCCGACGGGTTTCCGGAGGAGTTTTACCCGACGAGGGGAATCGCGCAGCTTTATTTGTTTAATTACATAAGGAAGTTCAGGGGGTAGGTTTTGAGGGGTGGGTCTGGGAGCGGCGATTTTTTGAGGTGCCGGAGGACGCGCGGCGGAAAAAGCTGGTTGGGGTTGTCCCACCCGCCCGCCCATGAAGGTTCGCGGGTTTTTGCCGCTTTTTCCGCCGCGCTGTTTTTGCAGATTGCGAAGGCGCGGCGAAGGGGGCGGGGGGATAGAGGGAAAGATGGGCGGGCGGGTGGGTGGGCGCAGGAAAGGAGCCCCCTTCGCCGCGCCGGGGTTGCACTGAAAGCCTGAAGCGAGCCGCGCGCCCAATCCCCCGCCTGAGCCGAATCCCGTCCCCCGGAGCCCGCAGGGCGGAGCGGGGATGGGTGAGGGTCAGGCCTTAGCAATAGGCTGCGATTTTTCCGAAGCTGCATACCTGCACTCCCCCTATCCTCTTACATACTAAGCTGCGCCCCTGACATGATTCGTTCCTCACCCACCCCCGCTCGCCCCGCAAAGGGGGCTCGGGGGGCGGGTTCGTCGCGAATGGGGCGGGGACTCCGCTGACTTGGTCTGTCCCACCCACCCGCCCACCCAAATTTCCCGCTCTCCCCCGCTCCGTCCCCGCCCCCTCCTCTCAACCATCAACTCCAAAAAGCCGGTGAAAAAATGACAATATTCGGAATTATCGCGGAATACAACCCGTTCCACAACGGGCATAGGTTCCATATTCAGAAAACCCGCGAGGCGGGAGCTACGCATGTCGTCGCGGTATTAAGCCCGTCGGTCGTTCAGCGTGGCGACGTGGCGGTTTTGCCGCTTCAGGAACGCGCAAAGGCGGCCGTCGAGGGCGGCGCGGACCTCGTTTTAGAGCTGCCGCCGCAGTGGGCTCTCTCTCCGGCGCGGGATTTCGCCCGCGCGGGGGTCGACGTTCTGCGCCGCCTCGGCTGCGTCGACGCGCTCTCCTTCGGGGCGGAAACTCCCGATACAACGGCTCTCGCGGCCGCCCTTGATAAAATCGGGTCGTCCGAGCTTGAAGTAAAAAAGCTCATGTCCGCCGGGAAAACCTATCCGCAGGCCGTTTCGGAGGCATGCGGGTGCGAAACCGCGGAAATCATTTCCGGCCAAAACAACACCCTTGCAATCGAGTACCTGCGCGCGCTTCGCGGAACAGGTATCCGCCCCGAGGCGGTCCGAAGGACTGTCCCGCACGACGGCGAAGCAGACGGCGATTTCGCCCCCGCTTCACATATCCGAAAAATTCTTAAAGAGATTGATGATTTGGGTCGCGCGGGTTGCATGTCCACAAAAAAAGAAGGTTTAGAAGAGGCGCGGCGGTATCTCGGATACATGCCGATAATTAACGAGCTTTCGTTTTTGGAAAACGGCGAAAGGGCGGTGCTGTGGCGGCTTTCGGAGATGTCGCGGGCGGATTTCGCGAAAACGCCCTACTGCGGGGAGCTGGCAGGGCGGCTGTTTGAGGCGTCGCGGCGGGCGGCGTCGCTCGGGGAGCTCTTTTCCGCCGTCAAAAGCCGCAATTTCACCCATGCGCGGGTGCGCCGCGTGACGCTTCTTGCCGCCCTCGGGATTACCCTTGAGGACATGTTCCCGCCGCCCTTCGCGCGCGTCGTTGCACTCAACGAAAGAGGCGCGGAGGTTCTTGCAAAATGCCGGAAAACCGCGGAAATCCCGCTCAGCGCGTCGCTCGCCGACCTCTCGAGGCTCTCGCCCGAGGCCGAACGTCAGGCCGAAATCATCGAACACGCGTCGAGATTTCAGGGGCTGTGCATGCGGCAGGTCGGGGGCGCATCGGAGTTCAGGAGGAGGATGGAGAAGGGGTTTTAGGGGTATGGCGGAGCAGGGCGAAGCCCCCGCCGCGCGGAGCGCGGCGCGATGCCGAAGGCGTCGGTGCGCCGCAGGCGCACGGGGCTTCGCCCGGGGAAAGGGGCTGCAAAACGGGAAGATTATATTTTGGTATGTTAGGGGGAAACGGGTGGGGCGGCAAGCGCGACAGGCGCGTGCCGTCCTCCCGGGAGAGTGTAAGACAGGGGCATCGCGCGGCCATCTCCCCCCGGAAATGTTTAAATTGTACTCATTTAATGTGTTACTATAGGCCCTCATTTCTCTCTGAGAGTGTCCATCTCGACCGCATTAT
>CANPZQ010000174.1 GCA_947588775.1 uncultured Clostridia bacterium | reverse complement strand
GTTATTTTTGAATTTAAAATCGCGTCGGTCATAGGGTTTCCGGTTTTAATAACGGTGTCGACGGTTTTTAAATCCTTGTCGAGCATGTCTAAATAATCGAGCACCGCCGCCATGTCGCCCTTTTGAGCGTGGGCCTTCATCGCCTGAATGTGGTTTCGGTAGTCGTGCCGCCAGCCGCGCATCTTTTTGTACATCGACTCGACCTCGGCGTAGTGAGTTTTTATGAGCTCCTGCTGATAGGCGGCGACGCGGCGTCCCGTGCGGCCTGAAAGACTTAATCGTTTCATTTATACCTCATTTCATGTCGATAATCGCGCGGTTTACTGTTTCAAACGCCGAGCGGGGAATCGGAATGACTTCCCCCGACTTAAGCTCAACACCGTTTTTTGCGACGCGGCGTATCCACAAAAGATTGATTATAAACGACCTCCCGACCCTTAAAAAGCGGCCGTCAAGGCTTCCGGCGAAGTCGCTTAAGGTGCGGCGGACGGTGTATTCGCGGCCCGCGTGGATTACGGCGTAGTTTTTGCGGGATTCGATGTAGCGGACGTCGTAGAGCGGGACGACTTCGGTTCCGTCGGGGGTTTCGAGGGCGATTTTCCGGCAGTCGCGCTCAACCCTCTCGGCGGCCGTGTCGAGCACCGAGAAGAGCTTTTCCGGCAAAACGGGCTTTAAAAGGTAATGAAGAGCCGCGACCTCGTAGCCTTCGGCGATGTAGTCGGAGTAGGCGGTGATGAATACAATCTGCATAACCCTGTCCGACCGCCGGAGCCGCTTTGCGAGCTCGACCCCCGATTCCCCCGGCATCTCGACGTCGAGAAGAAGGATGTCGGGCGGGTTCACCGCGTAATCGAACAAAAACGCCTCCGTCGACGGATACTCGCGCACGCCGGCCGACGCCCCCGTCCGCGCTGCCCAGTCGAGGACGAGGGATTTTATCGACGCGCGCTCGGACGCGTTGTCGTCGCAGAGGGAGATGGTCAGCATTGGGCGGGGCTCCTTTCAAGGGGGATGGGTTTATTATAGCATGGGGAGAGGGGGAATGCAAGGGGGGCGTTCTTCTTAATCGAGGGGAGGCATGGGTGGCTGTATGGCGGCTTGTTCAGGGGGCTGATGAGGGCCGCGCGGCGGAAAAAGCTGGTGCGTTGGCCCCACCCGCCCGCCCATGAAGGTTTCGCACAATTTGACCGCTTTTTCCGCCGCGCTTTTTGGGGTGTTGATATAGTAGGCGCGGCAAATGGGGCGGGAGGTCAGCGGGAAAGTTTAGCGGGCGGGCGGGTGGGCGCAGGCACCAGCCCCATTTGCCGCGCCGACCCCATCAGATAACAGAAAACAGAGAGCAGATGACAGATTCAGCCGCCGGATTTCTGTTATACGCGCAAAATTCCGATTGAAACCTTACATTTTCTGCCTTCTGCTCTCTGACAGCGGTGAACCTCAGTCAAAAAACCTCGCCGCACGCGCCCAAACCATGCTCCAAACAAAGACATACCCAACACCACACTACGTCCCGCCTCACCCTACCCCCATTTTCACCCCCGCCCCCTTTCCCGCATATTTTATACCACAGCCCGTTTTCGGGCCGCGATATGACAATTTCGGGAGTGAAATATATGCAAAAAAAGCTTCTCGTCATGGGCGGCGACAGGCGTATGGAATATGCCGCGGCGACGCTTGCCGCCGACTTTGACGTTTCAACCTACGGCTTCGCGGAAAGTCCGCCGGTGTGGGAAATCGGGCAGGCCGACATTCTCGTGCTGCCCTACCTGTCGCTCCGCGGCGACTATCTGAACACGCCGACGCTTTCCCAGAAAATCCCCGCGGTGGCGTCGCTCGACATGCTTCGCTACGGCGGCGTTGTGTTCGGAGGAGGGCTTCCGCCGAAGTTTCTGAGCTACTGCTCCGACCGCGCCGCGCGGGTTTTCGACTTCTTCGACGACGAAGAGCTGACCCTTAGAAACGCCCTTTTGACCGCCGAGGGAGCTCTGGAAATTCTTCTTCGGGAAACAGACTGCGCGGTGAACGGCTCCGAGGTTTTAATTTTCGGCTTCGGAAGAGTGGGAAAAGCCTGCGCAAGCGTGCTTGCGTCCCTCGGCGCGGAGGTAACGGTTTCCGCGCGTTCCGAAAAAGCAAGAGCCGATGCGGCGGCAATCGGCTATAAAACCGCGAAAATCGGGGATTTGAACGCCCTTTGCGCCGCCGACGCGGTAATCAACACCGTTCCCCAAAGAATAATCGCGAAAGCCGAAATTTCCGCAATGAAAAAAGAGGCGATGATTCTCGATCTCGCCTCCGCGCCATACGGAGTGGATTTTGAAGCGGCCCGCGAGCTCGGAATCAGGGCGACGACCGCGCCCGGACTTCCCGGAAAAACCGCCCCGAAAACCGCCGGAGAGCTCATTGCGCGCTCGGTCGCCGCGAAGATGAAGGAGGTCGCGGAAAATGGGCAGCCTTAGAATCGGCTATGCCGTAACGGGTTCGTTTTGCACCTTTGCGGAATCCTTCGCGGCGGCAAAACGCCTCGCCGACGCCGGACACGTCCTTACGCCGATTTTTTCGTTTAATGCATATAACCTTTCAACGCGCTTCGGAACCGCTTCCGAAAACCGCGAAAGGCTTGAGAGGATTTGCCGGAACCGCGCGATTTCGACTATCGAGGACGCAGAGCCCGTCGGCCCGAAAAAGATGTTTGACTTAATTATCGTCGCGCCCTGCACCTCGAACACGCTCGCGAAGCTCGCCTGCGGCGTGAACGACACTCCTGTGACGATGGCGGTGAAGAGCCATCTGCGAAACGCCCGCCCCGTCCTAATCGCCGTTTCGACGAACGACGCCCTCGCCGCCGCCGCTAAGAACATCGGCGCGCTCCAGAATTTCCGCAACTACTTTTTCGTCCCCTACCGCCAGGACGACATTGCAAAGAAGCCGATGTCGATGGTCGCGGACTTTTCGCTGCTGCCCGAGGCGGCCGAAGCGGCGGCGAGAGGGGAGCAGATTCAGCCGATGGTTAGGGGGTGAGTGGGGCGCGGGGACGGAGCGGGGAAAACGCAGGAAGTTGGGTGGGTGGGCGGGTGGGGCCAACGAAACCAGCGTAGTCCCCGCGCCCCGCCTGAGCCGAATCCCGCCCCCTCGGAGCCGCAGGCGGAGCGGGGGTGGGTGAGGGTCAGGCCTTTGCAGGAGGCTGCGATTTTTTCTAAGCTCGGTCAGGTTGCCTCTATCCTCTAACATTCTAACGCTCTAACCTCTAAAAGCCCAACCCTCACC
>CANPZQ010000173.1 GCA_947588775.1 uncultured Clostridia bacterium | reverse complement strand
CACCCGCGCCGACAACTGGCTTCCGCCCGACAACGTCCAGCTCACGCCGGTATACCGCGTCGCCCACAGAACCTCGCCGACCAACATCGGGCTCTATCTTTTGTCGCTCCTTGCGGCATACGACCGAAAGCTTATTAACGCCGACGCGCTATTTGAGCGGCTCGAACGCACTTTGGCGACGGTTTCAAGGCTTGAAAAATACCGCGGGAACCTCTACAACTGGTACGACACCAAAACCCTCGCGCTTTTGCCGAAGCCATACGTTTCGAGCGTCGACAGCGGGAATTTCGTCTGCTGCCTCGTCGCCCTGAAGGAGGGCTTAAAGGAGCTTTCGGGGGAACGCGCCGCGAAGCTTTCCTCAAAGCTTCAAAGACTTGTCGACGACACCGAGCTTTCGATTTTTTACGATGGCGTTCGCGGGCTCATGGCGATAGGAATCGACCCCGAGGCGGGAAAGCCCTCGCGGCCCTGCTACGACTTTTTGATGAGCGAGGCGCGGCTCACCTCTTTTTGGGCGATAGCCTCCCGCCAAGTCCCGAAAAGCCATTGGCAAAGGCTTTCGCGGGCGATGCTGAGCTGCTCCTTCTTCGGCGGCGCGGCCTCCTATTCGGGGACTATGTTTGAATACTTTATGCCGGAAATCTTCCTTAAAAGCCCGGAGGGCTCGCTCTTTGGCGAAAGCCTTCGCTACGCGCTATGGGTACAAAGAAAATACTCGAAAAGCCTCTCGCGGCCCTACGGGATTTCCGAGAGCGGCTATTACAGCTTCGACAGCGCGCTGAATTACCGATATATGGCCCACGGCGTTCCGAAAACGGGAGTTCGGCGAGGGCTTGAGCGCGACTACGTCGTAAGCCCATATTCGACCTATATTTCGCTCGGATACGCGGGCGCGGAGGGGCTTAAAAACCTTCGCGCAATCGCGCAGTTCGGAATGTACGGCTCCCACGGCTTCTATGAGGCACTCGACTGGACGGAAAACGGCCCGGAGCCCGTCCGGAGCTATATGGCGCATCATGTCGGAATGAGCGTCTGCGCGGCGGTGAACGTTCTGAACGGCGGAATAATGCAAAAACGCTTCATGTCCGACCCGAAGGTAAGGGGCGCGTCGGAGCTTTTAGACGAACGCTTCTATCTCGGCACGGCCGTCTTTGAAAACCGCCTTCGCCGCCCTCAGCTCACGCAGCCCGAGGCAAGAACCGACGAAACGGAATGCTTTGAGGATATTTCGCTCTGCGACCCGAGGGTAAAGCTTCTTTCGGGCGGCGGAATGACGCTTTTTGCCGCCGACAGCGGAGCGAGCTGCGCGATTTACCGCTCCAAAAACGTCACCCGAAGGACCCGCGACCCCATAACCCGCCCCGCCGGGGCGTTCAGCTTTGTTTTTGACGGCGAAAACGCATATCCGTTCGGGAGCCTTATAAAATCCGGCGGTAAATCCTCGGTCGAATTTTCCGACGGCGCGGCGGCGTACTATATTTCAACCGAAAGGCTTCTTGGGGGAATGAAAATCCGGCTTTTGGAGGACATGCCCTGCGAGGTCAGAACCTTCGCGCTTAAAAACGAAACCTCCGCCACGCTTGAAATTTCACTCGGAAGCTATTTTGAGCCATCTCTTACGGAGGATTCCGACGAGGAGGCCCACCCCGCTTTCTCGAAGATGTTTCTAAGATACGACAGCCTCCCCGACCTGAATATAGCTGCGGTCACGCGCGTCCGCGATGAGCGGCCGGTATTTCTCGGGATAGGGTTTGCGGAGGACGTTAAAAGCATTATAAGCTTCAACCGCGAGGAGGTTTTGGAACGCGGCGGCGGCCCCGAGGGGCTGTTAAAGCGGTTTACGAAGGTTCCGCCGAGCCTTATTTCGGAGCCGGATTCCTGCGTATTTTTGCGGACTTCCGTCAAGCTTCCGCCGAGGTCGCAGTGCGAGCTTAACCTGTTTTCGGTATGCGCCGATTCCCGCGACGAGCTTATCAACCGCGTTTGCGCGATTCGGCGGAAAAAGCTTCGCTTTGCGCGCGGCCCCCGCCTCGATACCGCCGGAGGGAGGGTCGCCTCGGCAATCCTTCCGTCGCTTTTGTTCCCGATCCCTATGAGCGGCGAGCGGCGGGAGGCAATTGAAAAAAACAGCCTTCCCCAAAACGCCCTCTGGGAGCTTTCGCTTTCGACCGAACAGCCGATTGTAAGCGTTACGCTCGGCGGGGCCTTCGACAGGCAGAAAATAGAAGCTTACCTCGGCGCATATAAGCTTCTTCGCGGCTGCGGGGCGGCGATGCAGCTCGTTTTTCTCTTCGATGACGGCGGCCGCTACGAGCGCGAGCGTTACACCGAAATCGTTTCGGCGGCAAGGGCGGCGGGGCTCGACGGCTCGGTATACTCCCCCGGCGGGATTCTGCCGCTCGACGCCGCCAAAACCCGCGACGGGCTTTCAAACCTTGTTTTGGCCGCCTCCTGCCACGTCTGCGGGAGGGAAATCGCGCCGATTCGGGAGCCTTTGAAAAAAGACGCGTTCTTAAAAATAGAGCCGTCGGAGCCGATTCCGCAGAAGGTCGGGCGGGAAGTCGCCTGCGGGGGATTTTCCGGCGAAAGCTATGTAATCAACGAAAAGCCGCCGCTGCCGTGGTGCCATGTGCTGTCAAACCCCGTTTTCGGAACGCTCCTTTCCGAGGCGTCCCTCGGGTTCAGCTACGCCTTCAATTCCCGCGAAAACCGCCTTACCCCGTGGGACAACGACCCGATGCGGGACAACTCGGGCGAGAGGCTTCTCCTGTTTAAAAACGGCCGCGCGTTCGACCTCGTTCGTGGAGCGGCGGCGGTGTTTTCACCATATAAAGCGGAATATTTTTCCAAGGGAAGCGGCTACAGCTGCCGCGTCGCGGTCAGGGTTTCGGCGAAGGGAATGTGTAAGCGAATCGACGTTTCGATAGACAGCGATTCCCCCGCGATGCTCTGCTTCTATACGGAGCCCTGCCTCGGGGTGAACAGGCGGGGCTCGTCGGAAATCCTTCCGAAAAGGGCGGAAAAGGGACTGATTTTATCGTCGGCGGCCTCCGAAACGGGCGGGTTTATGTATGTCGGCGCGTCGAGAAAGTGCGCGGCCTCGACCGACCGCGCGGCGGTTCTTTCGGGAGAGCTTTCCGAAAATGTCGCCATTCGCTCCGACCCTGCGGCGGCGTTGAGCTGCGAGATAGAAGGGAAAACCGCGCTCAGCTTTTATCTCTCCTTCGGAATGAGCGAGAGGGCCGCGGAAAAAATGCCGGAGCTTTTTGAAAAGCAGACGGATACGCGGGAGCGTCCAAGAAAAGTTGAAA
>CANPZQ010000172.1 GCA_947588775.1 uncultured Clostridia bacterium | reverse complement strand
AAACGGCGGGATAATAATCCTCACCGACAGCGATTCGGCCGGCTTTCGGATTCGCGGCTACATCCGCGGTCTTATAAATTCCGGCGAAGTAAAAAACGTCTATGTTCCCGACGTTTTCGGGAAGGAGAAGCGAAAGCTTCGTCCCTCCGCCGAGGGAAAGCTCGGGGTCGAGGGGCTTTCTACCGAAATCCTCCTTAAGGCATTCGCACGCGCGGGGGTTTCGGGAAGCGAAAAGCCGCCGGGACAGAAAATCACCCGCGCCGACCTCTATGCCGACGGCCTCTTCGGCGGCGAGGATTCCTCGCAAAAGCGTCGGGAGCTCACCGAGAGGCTCGGCCTTCCGGGGAGGCTCTCGGTATCGGGGCTTTTGGACGTCCTGAACAGCATGATGGATTACGGGGAGTATAAAAAAGCGGTCGGAAGCGTCCGTCCCGACTGAACCCCTATATATAATAAGGAGCGGCCAACATGGTTTTTTCCTCAACCGAATTTCTGTATCTGTACCTGCCTTTCGTTCTGCTGATTTACTATCTGACCCCGAAAAGGCTTAAAAACGCCGCGCTTTTCGCCTCCGGCCTGATTTTCTATGCCTTCGGGGAGCCGGTTTGGGTGCTTATTCTGCTCCTCTCCTGTCTTATCGACTATACCGCCGGTATTATAATGTCGAAAAACGAAAACAACCCCCGTGCGCGAAAAGCCTGCCTCTCGGTTTCGGTGATAATGAACCTCGGCCTCCTCGCCGTATTCAAGTACACTTCCTTCATCGTCGAAACCCTTAACGGAATTTTCGGGCTCAATCTTCCGCCGAACATCTACGCCGGGGCGGCGAATACGCTCTTCGGGACGCATTTTTCCATCGCGGAGATAGTTCTTCCGATAGGGATTTCGTTTTTCACCTTCCAGAGCATGTCCTACACCATCGACCTCTATCTCGGGAAAATCGAGATCCAGAGGAGCTTTGTCGACTTTGCGGCGTATGTGACCATGTTTCCCCAAATCGTCGCGGGGCCGATTGTAAGGTATAAGGACGTCGCGGCGGAGCTTAAGAGCCGCAGCGTAACGCTTTCGGGGCTCTCGGAGGGGATAAACCGCTTTGCGCGGGGGCTTGCGAAAAAGGTTCTTTTGGCGAACAACATCGGCGTTCTCTGGCGGGACGTAAAGGCATGCGACCCCGGGGAGCTTCCCGCCGCGACGGCGTGGCTCGGGATAATCGCCTTTACGCTCCAGATTTACTTCGATTTTTCGGGATATTCCGACATGGCGGTCGGCCTCGGGAAGATGCTCGGCTTTCGCTTCCCCGAAAACTTCAACCTGCCATATATCTCAAAGAGCGTCCGCGAATTCTGGCGCAGATGGCACATAACTCTCGGGGACTGGTTCAAGAGCTATGTCTATATCCCCCTCGGCGGAAGCCGCGCGGGAACGCTTAAAACCGTCCGAAATCTCGCCGTCGTATGGCTTCTTACCGGGCTCTGGCACGGCGCGAGCTGGAGCTTTGTGCTATGGGGCGGGTGGTTCGGGATTTTGATTATCCTTGAGAGGCTCTTTTTGGGGAGGCTTCTTGAGAAGCTGCCGGGGTTCTTTTCATGGCTCTATACGATTTTGGCGGTTATATTCGGGTGGGTGCTCTTTGAGGCGGACGGCTTGGGCTGGGCGTTCGGGTTCTTGGGGGCGATGTTCGGCGGAAGCGGCGTTTTCTGGGACCGCAGCTCCGCGTGGATAATCTGCGAATACTCGGTAACGCTCTCGGTATGCGCTTTCTTCGCCTCAGACGCGCCGAAAAATATCCGCGAAAGGCTCGGCGAACGCTTAAAGGGCTTCGGAATGAAGTACGACCCCCTTACGGCGGCGGAACCGATTGTTTCCGCGCTCTTGATAATCTGCTCGACGGCCTATCTTGTAGGCGACGGCTACAACCCGTTTCTCTACTTTAACTTCTGACGAAAGGGGGATTCAAATATGAAAAAAGCAGGCTTTTCCGCAATCTGCAACGTAATATTTTTCTTCCTCCTCGTCGGGGTGCTCTGCGCGTTTACGCTCTTTTCCCCGAAGAAGGACTTCTCGGAGGAGGAAAACCGCGCGCTCGCCGACTATCCCGAAATCTCCGCGCGCTCATGGTTCTCCGGGGACTACTCCGGCGGCGTTTCGGATTGGTTCCGCGAACACTTCTTCCTGAGAACGAGCTGGATTTCCCTTAAGACAAAGCTCGCCCGGCTCTCCGGCCATGACGAGGTCGACGGGGTATACTTCTCGGACGGCGCGCTTTTCGAGGTACAGCCTCCGGTCGACTACGAAGCCGTCGATAAGAGCGTCGCGGCGATAAATTCCTTCGGGAAGAGCCTCGAGGGCCGCCTCGGGGTGATGCTTGTTCCGACGGCGGCGCAGATTTACGCCGACCGAATGCCCTCCTATTCCCCTACGCAGGAGCAGCGGAGAATGATTAACTATGTTTACTCCGCTCTTGACGAAGGAATCGGCCGAATCGACGTCTACGACGCGCTCTACAAGGCCCGCGAGGACTATATCTACTACCGGACCGACCACCACTGGACCGCGAGCGGGGCGTATATCGCGTACTGCGAGTATGTCCGCCGGCTCGGCTATAACCCCGTCGGCCTCGACAAGATGAATATCGAGCACGCGAGCCATACGTTTTTGGGCTCGCTGCACTCAAAGGTTCTGACCGACGAAATCGAGCCGGACACCGTAGATTTCTATACCTCCGACGGCGCGGCGGTGACAAAGGTAAGAAAAACCGCCCCCGACGGCAGCGTTACCGAATACAACGGCGTATTTATGCGGGAATATCTCGCGGCGAAGGACAAATATCTGAGCTTCCTCGGGCCGAACGTGCCGCTCGTCGAGATTGAGTCGGATTCGGGAGGCGGGTCGCTCCTTATAATAAAGGATTCCTACGCAAACTGCATGGCTCCGCTCTTGGCGAAGCACTTTTCCGAAATCGCGCTCGTCGATTTGCGGTATATGATGAACCTCGAGGACTACGTTGACCCCGCGAAGTACGACAGCGTGTTAATACTCTACAACGCCGCGACCTTCGCCGAGGACGCAAACCTTCGCCGTCTTTCGGTCGACGGCGGCGAAAATACGCCGTAAAACGCCCTTTTTCGGGCAATTCGGGAAAAAGAAAAAATTTTTTGAAAAAATTTTTAAAAACCCCTTGACAACGTTCAAAAAAAGTGCTATATTACAAAAGCTGTCCCGCGGGGAGTAAAGCCCGTGCCCTTGACAGCAAACGCGTCCGAAAAAATTTTTAAAAAAAGTTTTAAAAAAGACTTGACAAAGCCGTTCGGATGTGATACAATAGTCAGGCTCCCCTCAAGAAGGGGCGCAAGAAGCAGCTTGAAAATTGAACAATAAAACGAAAGAAAACCCTTGAGAAATTACTTTGAGTAATTCTAATTGAAAGTCAGACAAGACTATAAAACGAAGTCAGATTTATCTGAGATTTTAAGGGCTAAGCGAGAGTTTAGCTTTTAGGATACAACTTTATTAAGAGTTTGATCCTGGCTCAGGATGAACGCTGGCGGCACGCCTAACACATGCAAG
>CANPZQ010000171.1 GCA_947588775.1 uncultured Clostridia bacterium | reverse complement strand
ATAATATCCTCACAAATATCCGGAGGCGATTTATGTGATGACGCGGCGGGCCGTTCCGCTGGCGGCGGGGTGGTATTCGGGGCTTTTCGCGGCGTTTTTCCTGTCGGTATGCGGCGGGGCGGGCTTTCTTTGGCTGATAGCCGGGGCGGCCGCGCTCGGGCTTGCGGCGATTTTGCTTCGTGTCGGATTTCTGAACCGCGCGCTCGTCGTTTTGGGAGCGTTCGCCGTTGCGGTCGCATATTCCGCTGTCTATACAAACCTCGTTCTGAAGCCTGTCGAGGCCCTTGACGGGGAAACGGCCGAAATCCGCGGCAAGGTCGTATCCTCCACGGAGGGCGACCGCTCGCTCGTCGTTATCAAAGGCAGGATAAACGGAATCCCCGCACGCGCGGCGGTTTATATAAGCGGTTTTTCGGGAAGCGTCGGCGACGGAATATCCGCCGAAGCGGTTATATCAAAGCTCGAGGACACGGTGTTTTTCAGCGGCCGCCGGAACTATCTCCCAGACGGCGTTTTGGTAAGCGGCAGGGCGGAGAGTTATGAGATAACGCCCCGCAGAAAAACGCCTCTTGACGCTGTTCGCGAATATTCCGACTATGTTTCACGGGAAATAAGGCGGCGCGTCGGCGGAGAGGCGGGCGAGCTCACGGCGGCCCTCGTGACGGGGGACAGAAGCGGCTTTTCGGACAGTCTGCGCCTAAAGCTCAACCGCGCCGGTGTCGGACATATCGCGGCGGTTTCGGGAATCCATGTTTCGGTAATCGCGGCGGCGGTGCTTCTTTTGTGCGATAAGCTGGGGCTTACGAAACGCTTCGGCGCGATTCTTACCGAGGCTTCTGCAGTTATGTTCGTTATCTTTTCGGGGGCAAGGGTGTCGGCGATTCGCTCGGCGATAATGCTATCGGTGGCGGTAGCGGCGACGCTTCTTTTAAAAAGGCAGGACGCGCTTAATACGGTATGCGTGACGGCCCTTCTGATGACGCTTCGGAACCCGTATGCGGCGGCGGATATGTCCGCTTCGCTTTCCCTTGCGGGAGTTACGGGGGCTGCGGCTGCGGCCCCGGCCGTTATCAAAGAATATAATTTAAAGGGAAAAATATCGAGGGCAATATGCGTTTCGGCCTGTGCGGTTTTTACAACGCTTCCCTTTACGGTGCTTTGGTTCGACGAAATCTCCCTCGCCGCGCCGTTTTCAAACCTCTTCGCGGTGCCTTTATGCACCATGAGCCTTGTTTCTGGAATGCTTTTCGCGCTTTCGGGATGTAAAATCGCGTTTTTCGCCGAAGCGGGCGGAATGTTTTCGGAGCTCGCCGTAAGGGCGTCCGAAGCCGTCGGAAAGCTCAATCTTACAATCCCACTCGGGAACAAATTTACTGCGGCCGCCCTGATTGCGCTGTTTACGGCGGTATGCGCCGCCTATCTTGTCACAAAAAATACGAAAAAGGCCGCAAGGACAGCTCTCGCTCTGGCGGCGGTATTTCTCAGCCTTAACGCGGCCGCGGCGGCGATGACGGGGAACAGATGCGAAATTTTCGCGCTCTGCCGGGGAGAAAATTCCGGCGTGGTGTTGCGAAAAGGCGCGGAGTGTATTATAATTGACTTTGACGGCGGGCTTTCCGGAACTGCGGCGGTCCTCGAACGTTACGGAATCGGAACCGTCGCGGCGGCAATCCCGCTCTCGGGCGGGGAAGCGGCCCAATCCGCCTATCTTCAGGCGGGCGCGCGGGAGATTATTCTTCCCGCCGATACCGCCGCCGTTGAAAACGCAAAAACCGTCGGCGAGGGCGCAAGGCTCGAAGCCTTCGGCGCGGTGCTCGAAATCGTCGAAACCGGCGCGGAGATAAAAATCACCCTCCCCGACGGGAGCACCTTCGCCGCCGCGAAGGGCAGAATGCCGGAATGCGGGCGCGGAGCCGCGTTTTTAAAGGGTCTGACGGTTATCCGCGACGACGGCGGGAGCGAGGTTTTCAAGGGCGACTGCTGCGTTAAGGCCCTGACGGAGGGCGGAAGTCGGAATGGGAACGAGGGTTAGCGCAGCACCCCCGCCTGAGCCGAATCCCGCCCCCCGGAGCCGCAGGCGGAGCGGGGGTGGGTGAGGGTCAGGCCTCAGCAGACGGCTTCAAATTTTTTGCCAAGCTTCGTTCCGCGCACTCAACAGCTCCGCAGTTGCGCGCAAAGCCCAACTCTGTCCCCCGACCTCTGCAAAGGGCGCGGATTAAGAAAGCTGTTGCGCCGGTCCCACCCGCCCGCCCACCCCACCTTCCCTAAACCCTCCCCGCTTTCTTAATCCGCGCCACCCACCCTTCCAAAAGAAAGGAGCCCCTCCCCATGCCCCTGAGCCTAACCCCCGATTCCGCGCTCTACGAACAGCTTCGCGCGGGCGACGTCCGCAGCTGCTACTACTTCTACGGCAAGGACGTCGCGACCCTCGAAAACGTCGTCAAAAAGCTTGTTTCAAAGCTCCTGTCGCCCGAGGAACGCGACCTCAACTACCACTTCTTCGACGGCGCGAGCCTCGACATGTCCGCGCTCGCCGACGCCGCCGAAACGCTCCCTATGTTCGCGCCGAGGGTCGTTATCGCAATTAACGATTATAACGTCCGCGGGGGCTCCTCGGCTTCCGATAAGAAAAAAGCATCGAAGCGCGACGACCCGCTTAAGAAGCTTATTTCCGGGCTCGATTCGTCGACGACGACCGTTATTTTCTACGCGACAGGGGTCGACCCCTGCGACGGCAAAAAAACCCTCGCCCCCGGCAATCTTAGCCTCGCGGAGCATATCGCCTCCTGCGGCGGGGTAGTATGCGAATTCGGCTATAAAACTCCCCGCGAGCTTGTAAGATACATCTCCTCCCGCGTCCGAAAAAACGGCGCGTCGATAACAGATTCCGCCGCGCTTCGGCTCGCCGAGAGCTGCCTCTCGAACGTCCTGATGATAAATAACGAGATTGACAAGCTCTGCGCCTACCGCGCCGGGGAGGAAATCTCCCCCGAGGACGTTTCGACGCTCGTCGCCCCCCAGACCGACACCGACGTCTACAAGCTCGCCCGCGCGGCGACTTCGGGGAACAAAAACGCCGTATTTGTGAGCCTTTCGGAGCTCTACGGCAGGGGAATAGAGGGGACCTACCTTCTTGCGATGATAGGCGGCGCGTTTTTGGATTTATACCGCGCAAAGCTCGCGCTTATCAGCGGAAGGGGAGAGCGCGAAATCGCGGCTGACTATTCCTACGGGAACCGCGGATTTGTGATAAGAAATTCTCTGCGCGACTGCGCGGCGATACCGATTGAGCGGCTTCGGTACTGCCTCTCCTGCGTGAGCGATTGCGACATCGCGATAAAATCCCGCCGAACCGACGACCGGCTTTTAATCGAAACCGCGATAATAAAAATGCTCGCGTATCCCGAATATAAATAAAATTTAAGGAAGTGACGGGGCATGATTCATATAGACGGCGCGATAGTCGTCGAGGGAAAGTATGACAAAATAAGGCTTTCCGGCCTTGTCGACTGCCCGATAATAACGACGGACGGCTTCGGCGTTTTCCGCGACGGCGAAAAGAGAGCCCTTATAAGATGGTACGC
>CANPZQ010000170.1 GCA_947588775.1 uncultured Clostridia bacterium | reverse complement strand
GGGGACTGCGCTGCCTTGCGCGCCCCACCCGCCCACCCCCATACCCTCATCTTTCGCTGCCGCTCCGTCCCCGCGCCATGTCCCCCGGAATTCGGCAAAAACAGCGCAGCTTAAGAAAGCGGGAAAGAAGCGGGAAAGGTGGGTGGGCGGGTGGGTGGGCGCAGGGAGCAGCTTTCTTAAGCCGCGCGGGACTTAGCACACTGTCCCCCGGCACCCTGCAATTTTCACATGCCGCCCCGCCATGCTCTTACCTCCCCTTTCCCTCATATAAAGGGGAACAACCTGCCTTTACCCTTGCAGAAACTTTGCAGGAAAAATACCAGAGCAAGCACCTTAACATTGCAAAACGCAGTCTGCCCTCCAAGGCCACAGACAAAACAGTAGAAAAGTGTCTTGCCCCTTCCCCCAAACCCAAATTACTCCGCCAACCCCTCTTCCCGTGCTTCCCCATTCTCCCCGCCGTCACCGTTTTCCACAATAACCCCTCCCCCAAGCACAATATCCCCGTCGTACAGCACCGCCGACTGCCCCGGGGTAATTGCGCGCTGGGGCTCGTCAAAAACAATCCGCACACGGCCGTCGGGGAGGGGCTCGGCGACGGCGGTTTTTTCGGTCTGGCGGTAGCGCACCTTCGCGCTGCAACGAATTTTCCCTGCCGGCGGCTCCCCGGAAATCCAGTTGAACCGTCCCGCGACGAGCTCCCTCGAAAAAAGCCTGTCCCCGGTTCCGAGAGTGACGGTATTCGCCGCCGCGTTCACGCCTAAGACGTACATTCTTTCGGGAAAATTCCCGCCAAGCCCCTTGTGCTGGCCGACAGTGTAGCGGATAATCCCCCTGTGGCGGCCGATTACGTTTCCGCAGACGTCAACAAAATCCCCCTCGGGACAGACGACCCCGCAGAGCCTCTCAAGAGCCGCCGGATAGTCGCCGTCCGGGGCGAAGCATATATCCTGAGAATCTTTTTTATGTGAATTAACAAATCCGCAGCTTTCCGCAATGGCGCGGGTTTCGCTTTTCGTCATCTCCCCGAGCGGAAAAATTACCTTCCCAAGCTGCTTTTGGGTGAGGCGGTAGAGGACGTAGCTTTGGTCCTTAGAGAGGTCCGCCGCCTTCTTCAACAAGTATTTTTCGCCGCTTTTTTCGACGCGGGCATAATGCCCCGTGACGATTTTATCGCACCCGAGCTCCTCCGCCCGCCTAAGAAGCGCGTCGAATTTCATGTAGCTGTTGCAGTCGATGCAGGGGTTCGGCGTTCGGCCGTTAAGGTATTCCTCCGCGAACCGTTCAATCACGTTTTTCCGGAATCCGTCGCAAAAATTAAACACATAAAACGGCATTCCGAGCCCGAAAGCCACACTCCGCGCGTCCATCGCGTCGTCCGCCGAGCAGCACCCGCCGTCCGCCTCGTAGAGCTTCATCATGCACCCCACGCACTCATACCCCGCGTCGAGCGTGAGCTTCGCCGCCACCGAGCTGTCCACCCCTCCGCTCATCGCAATCAAAGCTTTCACCGAATCACCCTTTCTTTTTGAATATTTTAATACGGCGGGAGGGAGATGTCAAGGGTGGGGAGGTACCGGGGGTACGAAGCGGCATATTTAAATGAAAGATGGGAAGTGAAAGGTGGGAAGCGAGAAGTGGTTAGTAACGCCATGTTGTCAGGCAAAGAATTTTTTGTGATATTGGTGGAAAGGACTTTTCCGCAGGAGATTGGGGCGCGCATGCTTTGAGTTCCCTGCTTCAATCCGGCGCGGCGAATGGGGCTAAAATCTGCGGCCGCCAAAGTCCCTGCCCGCCACCCGCCCGCCCACCCCGCCCCATTCGCCGCGCCTTGATTGCAGCAGTAAGAAAGCGCGGCGGAAAAAGCGGGAAAACAGAGCGAAACTTTCATGGGCGGGCGGGTGGGGCGCAGAAAACCAGCTTTTTCCGCCGCGCGGCCCATTTAGAAGATAGAGGGTTAGAGAGATAGAGGATAGAGCCCGAAACCGCACATCTTAGATGAAATTTTGCAGCCGGCCGCTAAATCCTGAGCCTCACCACCGCTCCCCCCAAACTTCCCTCTTCCCTTTTCCCCGATTCTGTGCTATAATATCCTCAAATAATCCGAAAGGACGGTTAAAACCATGAGAAAGACAAAAATTATCTGCACAATCGGGCCGGCGTGCGATTCGGAGGAGATGCTCAGACAGATGATGCTCTCGGGAATGAACGTCGCGCGGCTGAACTTTTCCCACGGGACCCACGAGGACCATCTCGAAAAAATTAAGCTGATAAAGCGGCTGCGCACCGAGCTCGACCTTCCCGTCGCGATTATGCTTGATACGAAAGGACCCGAGTATCGGATAAAAAAGTTTAAAAACGACAAGGTTTTCCTGAATCCCGGCGATTCCTTCGTCTTTACGACCGAGGATATTTTAGGCGACGAAACCCGCGTTTCGGTGAGCTATAAGGGGCTTGCCGACGACCTCGAGCCGGGGGACGTTATACTTTTGAACAACGGGCTTTTGAGCTTCGACGTCAGGGAGATTTCGGGCGGCGAAATAAAAACCGTCGTTCGGGACGGCGGCGAGCTCTCAAACAACAAATCCATGGCTTTTCCCGGAAAGGTTCTTAAACAGATTTATCTTTCAGAGCAGGATAAATCCGATATGCTATTCGGAATCGAGAACGACGTCGACTTTATCGCCTGTTCCTTTGTTTCCTGCAAGCAGGATTTGCTCGACGTTCACGAATTCCTGAACGCCAACGGCGGCGAGGACATCGACCTTATCGCGAAGGTTGAAAACCAGACCGGAGTTGACAATATTGAGGAAATCTGCGACGAGTGCGGCGGGATAATGATTGGCCGCGGCGACATGGGCGTTGAGATTGCCTTTGAGAAGCTGCCGGCGATTCAGAAAAACATTATCACGAAATGCCGGCTTTTGGGGAAGCGGGTCATAACGGCGACAGAAATGCTCGAATCGATGATTCACAATCCGCGTCCGACCCGCGCCGAAACCTCAGACGTCGCGAACGCGATATACGACGGAACCTCCGCGATTATGCTTTCGGGGGAAACCGCCGCGGGGCAGTATCCTTTGCTTGCGCTTAGGACGATGGCGAAAATCGCCGAGGAAACCGAGCGGGGAATCGACTACGCTTCGCTTTTCCGCACCAACGATTTCAGGATACATAACACCGTCGACGCGATTTCCCATGCGACCTGCGGAATGGCGATAGACGTTGGCGCGAAGGCGATGGCGGTATGCTCGCTTTCCGGCGCGACGGCGAGAATGGTATCGCGCTTCCGCTGTCCGGTCGACATTCTCGGCCTTACGACGAGCGAGAAAACGAGGCGAAAGCTCGCGCTCTCATGGGGAGTAACCCCGAAAATCTGCGAGAAATTCGATTCGACAGACGTTCTTTTCTATGCTGCGAAGCAAAACGCACGCGAAACCTTCGGGCTTAAGAAGGGAGATACTATCGTCACCACCGGAGGTATGACGAACGGGACTTCGGGGAATACGTATCTGATTAAGATTGACAGGATTTAGGAGGGGAGCAGGGAGCGCGGCGGGGAAAGCGGTCAAATACCGCGAAATTC
>CANPZQ010000169.1 GCA_947588775.1 uncultured Clostridia bacterium | reverse complement strand
GAAGATATTTTTTGTATCGAGCTTCTCCAAAATCGCGTCTATGCAGAAAAACGGGTTTGCGAGAGGCTCTAAAAATACGACGCCGAGCATGTTCACGACCGCAATCCGCGCCCTGCCCATGTCGAGAACATAGTATCCCCTGCCGTAAACCTCCTCCGGGAAGTTCGCGGGGCGGATAAGATGCGGAACGCTGTCGAAAATCGTCTGCGCCTCGTGCCTCTTGAAGGCGTGGTTCCCGGTGGTGATAACGTCCGCGCCGAGGCGGGTCAGCATGTTCGCGGAAACGTTCGTTATCCCGTTTCCCGTCGCGGAGTTTTCGCCGTTCACAACGAGTATATCCGCCCTGTGCCTTTCGCGCAGGGATTTTATTTTTGAGGCGAGGAAGGCGCAGCCCGCCGCCCCTACGACATCGCCGATAAACATCAGCCGCATTTTTAGCTTTCCCCCTTTTCCTTAACGCCCCAGCCGTTTATACCGGCGCGGCGCATTGCTCCGAAAATTCTGTCGGTAAAGCCCCTGTCGAGGCGTTCGCGCTCCCGCAAAAATTTCTTCGTTTCCTCACGCATGGTGTTTCCGTCGGCGGGACAGGCAGACTTGACGATTTCGATTCCGGTTCTTCTAACGGCGCGGGAAATCTCGCTTTCCGGCGCAAATACAAGCGGGCGGATTACCGTTATCTGCTTGCGGTCCAAAAAGCTCTTCGGGCTGAAGCAGCCGATTCTTCCTTCCACAAAAAGATTCATTATAAACGTTTCGACCGCGTCGTTGTAGTGATGGCCGAGGGCGACCTTGTTGCAGCCGGCCTTTAACGCCTCGTTGTGAAGCGCGCCCCGCCTCATTCTTGCGCATAAAGAGCAGGGGTGTTCCTCATGGCGGACGTCAAAGACGATTTCGCCGATGTGGGTTTTTTCGAGAATGAACGGCACTCCGCATTCCTCGCAGAGCCTCGCGACAGCCGAATAGTCCCCTTCCTTCCCGCCGAAGCAGGGGTCAAGGGTTATCGCCGTCAGCGAATAGTCTATTCCGATGAAGTTCCGCAAAAGCGCGAGCCCCTTTAAAAGGACCATGCTGTCCTTTCCGCCCGAAACGCCGACGGCTATCCGGTCGCCGTCCGAAATAAGGTCGAACTCCGAAACCGCACGGCGCATATATCCCAGAATTCTTTGCATTTTTACCTTCCTTTGAAGATTATATGACGATTATACAACATTTTACCCGTTTTGTACAGCCCCGCGAAAAAATTTTTCAAAAACGCCCAAAAAGCGAAATAAGCGAACTATTGCTCGCTTACTTCGCCATTTACTTGGAACATTATATTATGAGGATGTCGGTTTCGGGGCGCATCAAACAGTAGGTAAACGTCAAATAAACGGTGATTGTAAGGTGAACAGCGGTTTAATGCGCTTTTTGATTTCGAGATATATTATACTCAATTTTTTGAGATTGTAAATAGGCAAAAATAAATGAAAATATATCAATTATCGAGATGGAGTGATGTGATTTTGCACAAAAAATGTGATAAATTTTTGGAGGAGGTGATAAATGGAAATTTTTATCCCACCACCTCCACCCCGTAAGTCCTCAGCCAATAATTCAGCTGCAGCATATAGGCCATCGTCTGCGGGACGGTCATAAGCTGGCCGTACCACGGGACTTGGGTGGCGGCCTCGGTGAGGCCGCGGACGGCTTCGGGGCGGACTATCTCAAAGAGCGGCTCGGAGGGGCTTTCAAGAAGCTTTATCAGCTCCTTTTTCACCGCGGCGGCTCGTCAGGCAGAAGGCCGCGCATCGCTTCCCGCAAAAGGCCCTTCTCGACGCCGTTACGGTCTTTGTACTCCCACGGGAGCGTATAGAGATACTCCGCGATTCGGTGGTCGCAGAACGGCACCCTCACCTCGAGGCTCGAATACATGCTCATGCGGTCCTTGCGGTCCAAAAGAGTCTGCATAAACCAGTCGACGTTAAGGTTCATCATCTGCTTCATTCGCCTTTCAAGGGCGTTCGTTCCGGGGAGAATCGAGCTTTCCGCAAGGGTCATTTTATAGTATCCGTCGACATACTCCCTCGGGTCGGTATTGCCTATTGCGCCGGGGCGGATAAACTCCGCGCGGCGGTCGGTGGACTGAGCCCACGGGAAGCCCTCGCGCTCGCGGATTTCGGGGTCGCGGTACCACGGGTATCCACCGAAAATTTCGTCGGCGCATTCCCCGGAAAGCGCGACGGTGGCGGTTTCCTTTATTTCCCTGCAAAAGAGAAGCAGCGACGAATCGACGTCGGCCATTCCGGGCAAATCCCTCGCGTCGACGGCGCGGTATAGTGCCTCGACGAGCTCGGGGGTGTCGAGAACCGTAAGGCGGTGGTCGGCGTTTAGGAATCCGCACATTTTTTTAATGAATTCGGGGTCGCTGTTCGGCTGGAATTTTCCCGCTTTGAAATATTTTTCGTTGTCGCGGTAGTCGACCGAAACCGTCGTAAGCCGCTCGCCGCGTTCGGTGAAATATCTGTCCGCAATCGCGGAAATTATGCTCGAATCAAGCCCTCCCGACAAAAATGTGCATACCGGAACGTCGGCGCAGAGCTGGCGCGTAACCGCGTCGGTGACAAGATACCTGACTTTTTCGGCGGCCTGCTCAAAGGTGTCCTCGCAGGGCGCGTCGGTGAGCCGCCAGTAGCGTCTTAGCTCGAGCTTTTCGCCGCGCGGGAGGTAGTATGCGCATTCGCCGGGGCGAAGCTCGGAAATCCCCCTGAAAACGCCGCTTCCGGGAACCCTCCCCGGGCCGAGAAGCATTACCTGCGCGACGCCCTCCGCGTCGATTTGAGGCTCGACCCACGGATGCTTTAAAAGTGCCTTGATTTCGGAAGCAAAAAGAATGCTCCCCCGACGAAGAGCGTAAAACAGCGGCTTTACGCCCATTCGGTCGCGGGCCAGAAAGAGGCGCGCGCCGCGGGATTCCCAAACGGCAAAGGCAAAAATCCCGTTAAAGCGCGAAACGCACTCCCCTCCCCACTCGGCGTAGGCATGGAGCAAAACCTCGGTGTCGGAGTGGGTTTTGAACACATGGCCGAGCGCGGAAAGCTCCCGCCGAAGCTCGGGGGTGTTGTAGAGCTCGCCGTTGTAGACGACGGAGTACTCCTCGCCGCCGTATTCGAGAATCATCGGCTGCCTGCCGTTTTCTATGTCAACCACCGCGAGCCGCGAATGAACAAGCGCGGCGTTCCGATCGAGCTTGATTCCCCGCTGGTCCGGCCCGCGCCGCCGAAGAGCGGCCTGCATATCCCTGTAAACGCTTAAAAATTCCTCCGTCCTCTCGCCCTCGCGGCAAACCTGCCCCGCAATTCCGCACATAAATATTCTCCTCCAAACTTCGCGCCGAGGCGCGTGATGGTTTATAGTATGCGGGAGGAGGGGGAAGGGTGCGAGGAGATGACGGATTTCGGAAGGCAGAGGGCAGATTTTTGTGTTTCAGGCGAAGCAAAGTGCTTTACGATTTGTATGTGATTTCTGATTTCTGTTTTTTATATGGGGCGGGTTTGGTTTTGGGAGAATTTGGCGGGTGGATTTGGGGGGTGTTGACGGCTTGCGGGCATGGGG
>CANPZQ010000168.1 GCA_947588775.1 uncultured Clostridia bacterium | reverse complement strand
GGCTGGGGCTTTTCGCGGATACAGGGGTGCTTTGCGGATCTTGTTTCAGATGTAATCAGCGTTTTCAGCGCGGTGGCGCTGTCGGTAGGGCTTATAGTAAACAAAGTCCCCGAGGGCAGCCCGTATGCCTTTCTCAACAGTCCCTTTGCGGTTCTGGGATTTTTGGTGCTGATGGTTTTCTGCGCAGCTATATCGCCCTTTGTGACTAACAAGATGAACGAAAAATACGCGTCCCTTGCAGACGAGGCAAGGCTCGGCAACAGACTTTTTTCGCACTTCGGCGCAGTACGCGGTCACCCCGACGCAATGGTCGACTACAGAATGTATAACCAGAATGAAGGCTTTATAAAGCACTACCGCTGGCTCAAAGACGCCGCTCCTTGGTATGTGGGAGGGATTTTTGACAAATACTATAAAGGGCGCAGAGGGCTTATGGAAATAGCATCGCAATTTGGCAACAAGCTTTTAATGTGCGTTATATACTTGTTTGTATGCTTAAAGGCGCTCGGCGGGGCGTTCGGCTTGGGCGAAGTCACGCAGTATGTCGGCGCGGTGACGAATTGCGTCAGAGCGTTCACCAATGGTGTTGTTATGCTGAACATTCTGCGCACAAACTCAAAGTTTTTGAAGGATATATTTGAGCTTTTGGATATTCCGAACAAGATGTATCAAGGCACCCTTACGACCGAAAAGCGGAGCGACAGAAAATACAACGTCGAATTTAAGGACGTGAGCTTTAAGTATCCGAATTCCGAAAGATGGGCTTTAAGACATGTTTCGGTGAAATTCGAGGTCGGGACGAAGCTTGCGGTAGTCGGCGAAAACGGCTCGGGAAAATCGACGTTTATAAAGCTTCTCTGCCGCCTCTACGACCCGCAGGAGGGGGAAATCCTCCTTAACGGCGTGAACATAAAAAAATACCGCTATGACGAATATATAGCGATTTTCTCCGTTGTTTTTCAGGATTTCTGGCTGATGTCGCATAAGCTCGGTCAGAATGTCGCGGGCTCCTGCGACGTAGACGAAGAGCGGGCGGTAAAGTGCCTTGAGGACGCGGGCTTCGGCGAAAGGCTGAGGGAGCTTCCGGACGGCCTTGAAACATGGCTCGGGAAGGATTTCGACGAGGACGGAATCGTCATCTCGGGCGGCGAGCGGCAGAAAATCGCGATTGCACGCGCACTTTATAAAAACGCGCCGTTCATCGTTTTAGACGAACCGACGGCGAGCCTCGACCCCGTCGCCGAAGCGGAAATCTACAAAAACTTCGACGAAATCGTCGGCGACCGCACCGCGATTTATATAAGCCACCGACTTTCGAGCTGCCGCTTCTGCCGGGAAATCCTCGTATTCGACGGCGGAAAAATCATCGAGCACGGCTCGCATGACGGGCTTATTGAAAACTGCGGGAGGTATAGGGAGATGTGGGACGCGCAGGCAAGGTATTATGAGGAGGGGGAGGAGATGGGGTGAGCGAAAACGGGTGATAAACAACCACGCCCCGCCTCACGCATACGCGCCGGCGGGGCTTTGGCTTGCTTTATTCATCAAAATAACATATAGTATCTTTTCGCTAATCCCCCAAAATCCCTTCCACCATCGCCCTAATCCCGTCGCACCTGCAATCCTCATAGAAATACTCCCTCACGCTTTCCCTGTCAAGGGCTTCCTTCACCAGCGACGGCTCGAGTTCCCTGATAATTTCCTCAAGCGGCTTAAATGCCGCGGCTCGAACGCCGTCGAGAATCCGCTTGTTGCGCTGCTCCGGGACGGCGCGGTCACGGGGGTAGCCTTGGCCGGACGGCTCCGAGAAAAGCTTCTCGAAAATGTATTCAAGGTTCAGCTCGCCGCCCCAGCCGAAGCCCTTGGCGAACGGAATCGCGATTGCGTTGCCGTCGTTGATTTGGGCGAAGGTGTAGGCGTCGAGCGGGTCCTCGACATGGCCGCAAATAACGCCCGGGAAGCTGTTGCAGGCGAGCATCGCGCCCTCGCCGGTGCCGCAGCCCGTTACGACATAGTCCGCCGCGCCGCCGTTCAGAAGAATCGCCGCCAGAATGCCGATTTGAACGTATGTGAGCTGCGCGTCGCCGGGGCCGCGCATTCCGTAGTTGCGAACCTCGTGGCCCATCGGCTCAACGACCTTTCTGAGCGATTTTTCGATGAGTTCATTCTTCGCCGCCTGACTGTTTTCGGTAATCAAAGCTATTTTCATAATTTATCAACCTTTCTATATTCCGATTTTTTCATGGCTGTTTGCCTACGTATGCCAAAATCCCGCCGTCCACATACAAAATCTGCCCGTTCACAAAGTCGGAAGCGCGCGACGCGAGAAAGACTGCCGCGCCCGCAAGGTCCCCGGGCTCGCCCCATCTTCCCGCCGGCGTTTTCGAGATGATGAAGCTGTCGAACGGGTGGCGCGAGCCGTCGGGCAGGGGCTCGCGGAGGGGCGCGGTCTGCGGCGTGGCGATGTATCCGGGGCCGATGCCGTTGCACTGAATGTTGAACCCGCCGTACTCCGAGGCGATGTTTTTTGTCAGCATTTTCAGGCCGCCCTTCGCCGAGGCATAGGCCGAAACGGTTTCGCGGCCGATCTCCGACATCATCGAGCAAATGTTGATTATTTTTCCGCCGCCGCGCTCAATCATGCCCGGAATTACGGCCTTTGAGCAGATAAACGGCGCGGTAAGGTCGACGTCGACGACCTCGCGGAAGTCCTCCGCGCTCATCTCTGTCATCGGAATCCGCTTGATAATTCCGGCGTTGTTGACGAGAATATCGACCGCGCCTATTTTATTAAGCATATTTTCAACCTGCTTTTCGTCCGTCACGTCGCAGATAAACCCGCGGGCGTCGATTCCCTCTGCGGAATAGTCCCCGAGTGCCTTTTCGAGATGCTCGCGCGAGCGACAGCAAAAGGCGATTTTCGCCCCGGCTTTTGCAAGAGCCTCCGCGACCGCGAATCCTATACCGTATGCCGCCCCCGTTACGAGCGCGGTCTTTCCTTCAAGAGAAAAAAGTTTGTTCAGATACATATTTAATCATCAGTCCTCCGCACGGTCGGCGGGTATGTCCTCGCCCGACCAGATTTTTTGCGATGTAAATTTCATCTCCCCGCCCGACCAGAACGGGTGATTTTCGGGCAAACCGAGCGGCAGAAACACCGTTTCGCAGAGATACAGGCTGCCGGTCGAGATATAGCCCTCGCCGATTGACGGCTGGAGGCCGCTTATGCCGATTTTCAGGAAGCCGCCGCCGTCGAAAATGCCGCATGAAAGCGTTTTTCGTATGACAGCAGAGAGCGCGCACCTTACCTGTTCGGGAGGAAGATTCTCCGGTAAATTTTCGCATAAAGAAGCATGCGAAAGAGCGTGAAACGCGCCGAACCGATATGCCGCCGACCTCCCGACTATCGGATATGTGCCGTCCGGGGCGATGATTTTTTCCAAAACCGCCGCATATCTTCTTTCTCGCCGCACCGCCTTTTCATGAAGCCCCGACAGCCCGCCGCAGCCGTCAAATGCCCTTAAAACGTCGATATAAAGCGGCTGGATTACGAAGCTGTTGTAATAATCGTTTCGCAGAAGCTCGCCGTCGCCGTAAATCCCGTCGCCGAGATACCATTTTTCAAGCCGGTTCGCGGCTTTCAGCGCGGGTTCGGTGAGATATTCCCCGCCGAGGATCTTGATTCCCGCCT
>CANPZQ010000167.1 GCA_947588775.1 uncultured Clostridia bacterium | reverse complement strand
CCGCTCCGTCCCCGCGCCCCCGTGTCCTCCCCAACCACCCCTATTCTACCACACTTTTTCCCCGCAATCAATAACAAAACGGTAAATTTCGGTTACAAAGCGGTGAATTTTTTCTGAATATTTTCTTAATGAGGCGTCAACGCCGGAATATTCCCCGCAAATAAAAGGAGCGTTAAAAAATGAAAAACCCACGCCGCAGCTTCTGCGACTTCGCCTTTGGCGGAGTTTTTGCACTCGCCCTCTTCTCCGCGTTCAGCCTGATGGGCGGCGCGCTGTCCGCAATGCCCGCCTCCGGCTTCGCCGAGGGAATGGCGGTTATGTCCGCAAAAATAAGCGGCTTTTCCGCAGGCTTCCGGGAGGCTTCCCCCGAAGCTCCCGAAACCGAGCCCTCCGTCGGCAGCACCTCGCCCGTGAAAATAAATCCCGCGCTCGCGGGGGAGCTTACCCGCCTTTCCGGCTTCGGGGGATGGGACATTGAAGCCGCGCCAAAGGAAACCGAGGAATCCGACGAGCCGGAGGAACAGGACGGTTCCGCCGGCGGGCTTCCGTATCCCGAAAACGCCGACGGTCGCGACGGAAAAATTATACGTAAAACATATACCTACCGCACGTCGGCTACATATCTTGAACTCCCGGGCGGAGGGCTTTTGCGCAACTGCACCGACATCGACGCGGAATATCTTTTGGAGCAATGCGCGAAGGAGCCGGATTTCGTTATGGCTGATTCCGGCGAGCCGCTCGTTCTGATTATGCATACCCACACGACCGAGAGCTATGAGCCGACCGAGCGAAGCTTCTACGACGCGGATTTTTCCTCCCGCACCACCGACCTTGAAAAGAGCGTGGTCGCCGTCGGCGAGGCAATAGCCGACGAGCTTGAAGCCGCCGGAATAGGGGTAATCCATGACGAAACAATTCACGACTATCCCCGCTACACGGGGGCATACGACCGAAGCGCGGAAACCGTCGAAAGCTATCTTGAAAAATATCCTTCTATTAAAATAGTAATAGACGTCCATCGCGACGCAATCGAGGAGGACGGCATAAGATACGCCCCCGCCGTCGAAATAAACGGCAGGAGCGCGGCTCAGGTTATGATAATCTGCGGCTGTACGAACGTCCCGCAGTACAGGTACAATCTCAGAATCGCCTCGCGGCTCCAATCCGAGATGGAGGCCGACTGGCCGGGCCTCACGCGCCCGCTTCTGTTTGACGAGCGCAACTACAATCAGGAGCTTACGCACGGCTCCTTCCTTATTGAGATGGGTTCAAACGCAAACTCCCTCGGCGAAGCCGTCTACAGCGGCGAACTCGTCGGCAAAAGCCTCGCGGAGGTAATAAAGAAGCCCGGATAATGGGCGTTGCGGCGAAACTAAGTATTGACATTTTTCGCATAATATGCGATAATAATCAGGCTGAAAGACGGTCAGGTTGTTCACTTCTTTTACGGAAATGAAGTGGAAGCTGTGATGGTTACATACGAAGAATTATTTCTTTTGTTGAATCTTATCGTCAGCCTTACTACGCTAATCCTTTCGATAACTAACAGAAAGAAATAACCGCAAACCTTGCGGTAAGCGGCGTTTCCCAAACATTATCTTATTTCGGAACGACCGCCACCGGAACTGGCAAAGCCGTCTTTCGGTTTCTATTATAACACGTTTTTTCGATTTGTCAAGTGTTATTTTCCGCAGAAAAGAAACTGCCGCCGCCATGGCATAGCCGTCTTTCGGATTAAATTATACCACTGTTTTTCAATTTGTCAAGCATTCCGCGGCGCGGAATAATTTTCAGGAAAAACTATTATACATATATTTACAGGAGGAAACAAGATGAAAGCTGTTATTTCCGTAATCGGCAAGGACGCGGTCGGGATTCTGGCAAAGGTTTCGGCGATGTGCGCCGAGTATAACGCCAACGTCACCGAGGTCACTCAGTCGGTTTTGCAGGACGTTTTCGCGATGGTTATGCTCGTCGACATTCAGAAGCTGTCGATTCCCCTCGCGGAGCTTTCGGACAGAATGAAGGAGCTCGGAAGTTCCCTCGGGCTGTCGATTTACGTCATGCACGAGGACATCTTCAACACAATGCACCATATTTAATAGAGGGGTTATATAATGATAAACCTGAGCGATATACTTGAAACGATACGGATGATTCAGGACGAGTGCCTTGACATTCGCACCATTACGATAGGAATTTCGCTTCTTGACTGCATCGACAGCGACATCGACCGCGCCTGCGAAAAGGTGTACAATAAAATCACTACGCGCGCCCGCGACCTTGTCCGCGTAGGCGAGGAAATCGAGAAGGAATACGGGATTCCGATTATAAACAAGAGAATTTCGGTGACTCCGATTGCGATGGTTTCGGCGGCATGCCGCCAAAATCCGGTCAAATTCGCAATCGCGATGGACAAAGCCGCCGAGGCAGTTGGGGTAAACCTCATCGGGGGATACTCCGCGCTTGTACAAAAGGGCTTTTCCGCCGGCGACAGGGAGCTTATTGAGTCAATCCCGGAGGCGTTGGCGAAAACCTCGCGGGTCTGTTCCTCGGTGAACATCGGCTCGACGAAAACCGGCATTAACCTTGACGCATGCAAGCTTATGGGAAGAATTGTCCGCGAAACGGCGGAAGCTACCGTCGATTCAGACTGCTTCGGCGCGGCGAAGCTCGTTGTTTTCTGCAATTCCGTCGACGACAACCCGTTCATGGCGGGGGCATACCACGGCGTCGGAGAGCCGGACTGCATTATAAATGTAGGCGTTTCGGGACCCGGGGTCGTCCGCTCCGCTCTTTCAAAGCACCCGAACGCGGACATCAACGAAGTATGCAACATTATCAAAACGACCGCTTACAAGATTACCCGCGTGGGACAGCTTGTCGGCGTGACCGCATCGGAACGGCTCGGGGTGCCTTTCGGGATTGTCGACCTTTCGCTTGCCCCCACGCCGGCCGTCGGGGATTCCGTCGCGCATATTTTAGAGGAAATCGGCCTCGAACAGTGCGGCGCACCCGGGACGACGGCTTGCCTTGCGCTTTTGAACGACGCGGTGAAAAAGGGCGGCGTGATGGCGTGTTCGTCGGTCGGCGGGCTTTCGGGAGCGTTCATTCCGGTTTCGGAGGACGCGGGAATGATTGCCGACGCGAAGAGCGGCTCCCTGACGATTGAGAAGCTTGAGGCGATGACGGCGGTATGCTCGGTCGGCCTCGATATGATTGCAATCCCCGGCGATACCACCGCCGACGCGATTGCCGGGATTATCGCCGACGAGGCGGCTATCGGAATGATTAACTCGAAAACGACGGCCGTCAGGGTGATTCCCGCCATCGGCAAAACCGACGGCGAGGAGCTCGACTGGGGCGGCCTCTTCGGCCACGCGCCGATTATGAAGGTAAACAAAATGTCGCCGTCGAAGTTCATAAACCGCGGCGGCCAGATTCCCGCTCCGCTGCATAGTTTGAAGAATTGAGGGAGGTTTTGTTAGGGAGAGAAAGGCCCCTGCCGGATATGGCGGGGGCTTTGTGTGTGGGTCGGATTGTTTTTGGGGTTGTGCTAAGGCCGCGCGGCGGAAAAAGCTGGTGCGTTGACCCCACCCGCCCGCCCATGAAAGTTTCGCGCCATTTCCCCGCTTTTTCCGCCGCGCTTACCTCATAGAAAATAAAAATCCGCAGCATAAAGTTTATCGCAGCAACCCGGGATAGAGATGGGCGCGGGGACGGAGCGGTCGCGGCGCAGAAAGGTGAGGGGG
>CANPZQ010000166.1 GCA_947588775.1 uncultured Clostridia bacterium | reverse complement strand
GCGTCGGTCCCACCCGCCCGCCCACCCACCCTTCCTGCCCTGTCCCCGCTTTCTCCGCCGCGCCTCCCCTCCACCATTCACCCACCCCGCCACTCCACATTTACAGAAAGGAACATTGCATGAAAACACTGAAACAGGCATACCAAGGCTACTTCCAAATCGGCGCGGCGGTTTCCGCGCACTGGCTCGACGAGGCCGCCGAAACCGTAAAGGCGCATTTTGACACCGTTACCGCCGAAAACGAGATGAAGTACAACAGCATCCACCCGCACGACTACCCGAAGCCGGATTTCAGGGGAATGCGCCCGCCGAAGCCCGGCGAAAAGCGCGAGCCCCCGCCGCCGCCCGAAATCACCCGCCGCGAGAGGTTCGTCCACCCGTCGATGGAAACGGATTTCGCGCCTGCGGACAAAATCTACAATTTCGCCCTTGAAAACGGAATCGGCGTCCGCGGCCACAATCTGATGTGGCACGCAAGCTATCCGTGGGGAATTTTTGAACAGCTCACGCCGGAGGAAATCCGAATCAACACCGAGGAGCATTTTAGACAGGTTTCGGAGCATCTTTCCGGCTGCTACTGCTGGGACGTCGTAAACGAGGCCGTCGACGACCATGGCGGATACCTCCGCGACACTGTATTCAAATCAAAGCTCGGCGACGACTATCTGTACGAAATCTACGCCCTCGCGCGGAAATATTTCCCCGGAAAGCTTTTGGTATGCAACGACTACAACGAATTTGTCCCGGCAAAGCGCGAAAGCATTCTCAGGCTTCTCTCCGGCCTTAAAGAGAGAGGACTTGTCGACGTTGTGGGATGCCAGTGCCATCTCAACGCGACGATGACGGAGGAAACCTTTGACGAAATCAAGCGTTCGTTCGAGATGTACGCGAACACCGGCCTGCGTATTCATGTCACCGAGCTCGACGTGAACGCGATTGACTGGAAAAATCCGGATAAACTCCCGCCCGCCGACCTAAAGCGCAAGGTCACGGAAACCTACCGCCGCGTTTTCGGCATTTTCCGCGACTTTAAGGAGGCTATCGACAACGTGACGCTCTGGGGCGTTTCGGACAAGTACAGCTGGCTGAACCACTTCAAAAACCGCGACGGCCGCGAGAACTTCCCGCTGCTTTTCGACGAAGAGTATAATCCGAAAGAGGCATTACAGGCTGTTATTGAGTTTTAAAGAGGATTTGGGTTAGTGGGGGAATATGAAAAAAGGCCGCCGAGGGGGAATCGGCGGCTTTTCTGGGGTTGGGGGGCGTGGGGGAGAGGGAGCGGCGCAACGGAGGGCGGGGGTTTAAAAGGGATTCGCTTACGCTCATACTATTTAAAGTTCCCCTCTCCCCCTGCAAAGTTTCTGCGCCGTCAAAAGTCGGTTTGTCCCTCTCCCCCAAGGGGAGGGGGAGTTGGTTTTTGGTGCATGTTGGCTTGCTTTTGGGGTTGCTGAAGACCCGCGCGGCGGAAAAAGCCGGTGCGTCGGTCCCACCCGCCCGCCCCCATAGTTTCCTGCCATTTCCCCGCTTTTTCCGCCGCGCTTTTTTGCTGCAGCCATCAAGGCGCGGCGGATGGGGCGGACGAAAAGCGCAAAACCTTAGAGGGCGGGCGGGTGGGCGCAGGAAATCAGCCCCATTCGCCGCGCCGGGCTTACGCACAAAACCCAAACACCCCGCACGCCCCAACCCCGGCCTGAGCCGAATCCCGTCCCCCGGAGCCGCAGGCGGAGCGGGGATGGGTGAGGGTCAGGCTTCAGCAGTAGGCCGACATTTTTTGCCGAAACCGGATACTTGCGCTCCCTATTCCTTTAACGCGTACGAAGCTGCAACTCTGTCCGGCACCTACCCTCGCCGTTGTCAGAATGCATCTGTCAGATTTTGGCCAAACGCACAAGCCTGCGGCTTCACCGTTCTGTTTTCTGACTTCTGACCTCCGTGCCTCTGTCCGGCACCCGCTCCCACTCCGTCCTCTGTGCTCCGGGGGGGTGGGTTCATCGCGAATGGGCTTGCGCTCAAAAGGGATTCGCTCCGCTCATACTATTTAAAACCCCTCTCCCCCCGCAAAGCTTCTGCGATGTCAAAGTTTGGTTTGTCCCCCTCCCCCCCAAGGGGAGGGGGACCCCATTTTTTTCTGCACGCCCCCTTTCCCCAACCTTCCCGCTAACCCCCGCGCGGCGGGAAAGCTGCCTCCTGCGCCCCCCCCCCCCCCCCCCGCAGTTTCGCTGCATTTCCCCGCTTTCCCGCCGCGCTCCCTCCACAAAAAATCCCCCCGACCGCACAGTCAGGGGGACGCATATTCATCTCATTCAGCCTTCCTCATTATCCTTTGCACCCGTATCCTCGCCATCGGCCGCGGGGGCTTCCGGGACGGGAGCCTCAGGCTCGGAAATCTGTGTAGGAGCAGGTGCTTCGGGAACCACAGGAGCGGTTGACGTAGCCTCGGCCGTCGGAGCCGGCGGAATCGGCATGTCCGTCGGTGCGGGCGGCGTAGGAGGAGTGGGGGGAGTAGGGGGTGTGGGAGGGGTAGAAGGCGCGGGAATCGGCGCGGGGGAAGGCTGGGTCGCATTCGGGTTGGGGGCGGCGTTCGGGTCGCCGTAGGGGTATACGGGCGGCGGGGGAACGGGCTGTCCCGGAGGCGGCGGCGGAACCTGTCCCTGCCACTGCTGCTGATAGTTGTAGGGCGGGACGTTCTGCTGATAGCCGTTGTTGTAATACTGCTGATAATATTGGGCCTGCTGCGCCTGAGCCCATACCTGCGCGTTGGGGTTGGTGGCGTTTTCAAAGAAGAACGCGTTCACAAGTCCCAAAAATACCGGGACGAACACAACGCATGCCACAATAAAGAGCAGGAAGAGAATCAGGAAAAGTCCTCCGATTATCGGAATGAACGCAAATAAGATGCAGACGACCGATACGGCAAAGATAATCAGCCCGATAAGAAATTCGGCGACAAACATTCTTCCCTTAAGACCGACGGTAAGACGTTTGGATTCCTTAAGGGCGTCGGTGGAGCTGATGTCGGGGCGCGTCATTAAAATATATGGCGTGAAGCCGTATTCAAGGCTCTTGATGATGACGATAATCGGGCCGGCGATGGGAATGAGGCCCCAGATGAAGAGCCAGAGCATCTCCCAGAGCATTCCCCCGACGACGTGGGCGATTTTATCCCACCCGGAGAAGGCCGCGAAGATGTCGGCGGTTTCATAGGGCTGGCCGCGGACGGCTTTGAGATGAAGAGCCGCGAGGCTTGCCCCCAAAAGCGCGGAAATCGGTATCGTTATAATCGGCAGGGCTATGCCGATGCTGACAACGAGCGACGCGATAATTTCCGCAAGCAGAGTGAGGCCGACGAGCAGCCACGGCTTTTGTTTCAGAATCGCCAACGCGGAGCGGTAATTTTGTGAAACTGTATTGTACATATGGGTTGAACCCTCCTTCGGGAAAAATTGAGATTTCCTCAGATTTATTCTATCACTTTGCCGAAAATTTGTCAATAGCACCGGCGGGCGGGTTGCGCCCGAAAAAGGACGCAGAGGGGGGCAAAGCGAAGAATTTCGGGACGTCGCATGGGGCGGCGGGGGTATGATTGGGGCAATAGGGGAATGCCGGGGGACTACTTTTTTATTATGCGGCGGAAAATCTTAAGAGTCAATGGGGTAAAGATTAAGAAAGTATTAAGGTGGGGGCGGTTTGGGGAGATTTGGGGTTTCGCGCGTAAGCCCGGCGCGGCGAATGGGGCTGGTTTGCTGCGCCCCCCC
>CANPZQ010000165.1 GCA_947588775.1 uncultured Clostridia bacterium | reverse complement strand
ATGGCGATTGTCCTTTCTTTTTAGCTTACGACATAATTATACCGCTCCCGGTAGCGATTGTCGTCAACTGGGAGCGGACTTTTGGGTTGAGTGGTTTTTTCAAAATTGAAGCACCCTCAAACCCGCATGAACAGTGGATTTGAGGGCTCTTACTCAAATTGATAATCTCGGCGAGGCACTCAGGCTTGTGACCGACAAGCTCGACGCCAAGAATTTTTATGCGTTTAATCCGAGTTTCGATGTTAAAAAATAAGTAATATAGTTAAAGCACCGCCGTTCTGGGTTCTTATCGCCCTGAGAATTGATTATATTATCAAATCAATCTGGCTCACCGCAAGGCTCTGCGGAACGAAGTGGATTCATAAGGCTCGGGAGGTTTAGGGGACGAAGGCGCATAAATACGGTGTTCACCCCTGCTGTTCGGATTGTGAACGGCGGGGGATTTTTATTCCCCTCCCGGTTTACCCCCTCGCCTCGCATTTCGACCACGGGCTTATTGAAATCCCCGGAATTTCGTGGTATCATGTATCTGCGGCCGCAAAAATTTGCAAGGTGAATAATTATGAAATTTAACGAAAAATTGCGGGAACTTCGGCGAAAGCGGGGCGTTTCGCAGGGGAAGCTGGCGGCGTTTCTCGGGGTGACGTTTCAGTCGGTGTCGAAGTGGGAGCGGGGCGCGGCAATGCCCGACGTCGCGTTGCTGCCGGTGATTGCGTGGTTCTTCGGAGTGACCGTCGACGAGCTGCTTTGCACCGAAAAAATCGACGAAGAGGCCCTCTATTCCGCGTTCGAGAGGCGCGCCGAGGAGCTATTTCGCAGCGGCGAACACGGCGAGGCGCACCTTGAAATCTGGCAGGAGGCATACCGAAAGATGCCGAATAATCCGCGGGTTCGCGAGCATTTGATGGCGGCGTTCTTCGACGCGGATAAGGTTAAGTATGCTGATGAAATTTCGGAGCTTGCGAGTGAATTTTATTATTCGGATTTGGATAACTATTCCAAGGGTCAGGCGATACGCCTTGCGGCGGTCAGCAGAGCCGCCTCCGGCGACATGTCGGGAGCCCGCAAATGGGCTTCGCGAGCGGGTCTTGCTATGCATTCGGAAGAAAAAATTCTCGCCGAATTCGACAGCGGCGAGGAGCTTTTGGAGGACGTCAGAAGCTTCGTTTTTCATGCATTTGAGCAGATTTTTTACATGACTGTCCGGCTCGCGCAGGACGGAATTCTGAGCCGACGGGAGAGCCTCGAAGCACTCGAAACCGCCGCAAGTTTATTTGAGTTGCTTTACAAAAACGACGACGCGGGGTATGAAACGCTCAACAAAATTTTCAACCTGCACAGCCTCGCAGCGGATTTTTCGGACGATGAGGACGCGGCGAAGCTCCACCTTGAACGCGCCTGCGAGGTCGCGCTGAAAATGCCCGCCGTGCGGGAGCATGAGCTGAAAACCGCGCTGCTAAAGGGTTTGGAGGTTCAGGACGCCCCGTCGGACGGGCTCCGCGCGGCGAGGTTTTTGCTCGGGAAGGTGGGGTCGGGGGAATGTATGCGGTGGAGGGAGTGCGGGTGGTGCGGGGAGATTTGGGATAGGTTGGAGGGGGAGGTTAAGGGTTTCTAAAAACGAGCAGTTATGAGGCCGAAATTGACTAAAACACAAAAGCGCACCGTCAAAACAACGGTGCGCCTAAATTATCTGCCGAAAAACACGGATTTTCCCGCCATTCGGCATGAAAAATAACTAATCTTAAATACAGCCCGAATCTTTCAGTCCTTCACCATTTCCTTCAAGCTTGCCGCGAGGCCGGCGAGGCCTTGGATATTGCTCGGAATAATAAGCTTCGTGGCTTTGCCGTCGGCGGCTTTGGCGAAGGCCTCGAGGCTCTTGAGGGCGAGAACCTGCTCGTTCGGGCTGGCGGCGTTGAGCTTTTTGAGGCTCTCGGCGAGGGCGGTCTGGACCGCGTCTATCGCTTCGGCTTCGCCCTGCGCCTCGAGGATTTTCTGCTCCTTAACGGCGGAGGCGCGCAGCACCATCGCCTGACGCTCGGCCTCGGCCTTAAGGATTTCCGCCTGCTTATCGGCCTCGGCTTTCAGGATTTTCGACTCCTTTTCGCCCTCGGCGACGAGTATCTGCGACTTTTTGTCGCCCTCGGCCTGCAAAATTTTCTCGCGGCGTTCGCGCTCGGCCTTCATCTGCTTCTCCATCGCGTCCTGAATTTCGCGCGGCGGAATGATGTTTTTAAGCTCGACGCGGTTCACCTTTATTCCCCAGCGGTCGGTCGCCTCGTCGAGGATAATCGTAATTTTTTCATTGATGGTATCGCGCGAGGTGAGGGTCGAATCGAGCTCCATCTCGCCGATTATGTTTCTGAGGGTGGTCGCCGTGAGGTTCTCAATCGCGGCGATAGGGCGTTCCACGCCGTAGGTATAGAGCTTCGCGTTTGTTATCTGGAAGAATACGACCGTGTCAATCTGCATGGTTACGTTGTCCTTCGTGATGACGGGCTGCGGCGGGAAGTCGGCGACCTGCTCCTTAATTGAAACGCGCTTCGCGATTCTGTCGATGAACGGACAGAGCATGTGCGGGCCGGTGTGGAGTTCGCGGTTGAACGCGCCGAGGCGTTCCACCACAAAAACCTGAGCCTGCGGGACAATCTTGAAGTTGGAAACAACTATCAGGAAAAGAATGATTAAGATGATGAAGATTACGTACGGCATAAAAGCTTTACCCCCTTTAATTTTCTTTTGCGACGATTAGCTTTGCGCCGTCGACGTCTTTGATGACGACGACCTCGCCGCTTTCGATTTCGGAGCCGTCAAGGCTGACGGCCATCCAGGAAACTCCGCCGACCGTCGCCCTGCCCTTAGAGAGCGAGTTGACGACCTTTTCGGTAACGACGGCGGTTTTGCCGATGTTCATATCGGCGTTCGTTCTTACATAATCCCGCCGGAGCCTGCGCACAACGGGACGGGTTATGAGTAGTAGCAGCGCGGTCGCCGCGACGAACACCGCAAGCTGCGCCCACACCGGCGCGCCGAACCCCGCCATCAGCAAAGACGCCAGCGAAGCGGCCGCAAACCAGATTGACACAAACTGAACCGTCGCCAGCTCGACGACAATCCCCGCGATGAGCACAAACGCCCACACCGCCATCATCAGATAATCCTGCACAGCGCATCCCTCCTTCGGAATATTGTTATTATAACATATTTTTTGGGAGTTGTAAAGGGGGAAAACGTCTGTTTGCATATTTTAACATTACATACCTTCGCACAGCTCCTGCGTTTTTCAAACTTTCCGCCTGTTAAGCATATTGTTTAACCGCATTTTTCTTCATACACTCATTCATAGGGGAGGGGAGCGGCCGAATTCCAATAAAGCGGGACAGTCAGCTGATTTTAAATCGCTCTCTGTCCCGCTTTTATGATTATTTGCTAAAGCGTTTCTAATTTATCACGCCTTCCCCATGCCCTCAAAATTCTACTCCTCCACCCTCGCAATAATCTTCTGCATCACAATCCCGTCCGATACCGTAACTCCGGGATTTCCGTCGAGGTCGGCGCGGGAGATGTAAATCGCGTCGTCCTCGAGCTGGGCGAGGATTTTCTGCATGATTATGCCGTCGTTGACGTCGACCTTGCCGTCGCCGTTGAGGTCGCCGCGCTTGAGCTCGCCGTAGCCGCAGACCGTGCAGGCCCCGTTTTCGCCGGGAACATGCGCCTCAAGCTCGGTTTCGTGCAGGCAGGGCGAGCCGTCGGGGTAGACGTAGGTGC
>CANPZQ010000164.1 GCA_947588775.1 uncultured Clostridia bacterium | reverse complement strand
CCGCGCCTGCGCCGAAGAAAACGGCGTAGACATCTCCGCGCTCGGAATCCGCCATGCCGACGCGGTTATGGACGTTTGCACCGAGCCGACTAAAATCCTGAAGGAGTGCTCGGATACGTCGATGGCTGTCGGCCTTAAGATGCTCGCCGACGGCGAAGGCGACGCGTTTTTGTCGGCCGGCTCAACGGGTGCGTTGGTAGTCGGCGCGACGTTTATAGTAAAAAGAATCCCCGGCGTAAAGCGAACCGCTCTTGCGACCTTAATTCCGACATTAACAGGCAACTGCCTTTTGCTCGACAGCGGCGCGAACGCCGACTGCCGCCCCGAAATGCTGACCCAGTTCGGGATAATGGGCGCGGCGTACATGCAACGCTTTATGGGGATAAAAAACCCCCGCGTCGCCCTTGCAAACATAGGCGCGGAGCCCTCGAAGGGCAGGGATTTGGAGCTTGAGGCGTATAAACAGCTCCAAAGCGCGCCCCTTAACTTTGTCGGAAACGTCGAGGGCCGCGATATTCCACTCGGCGCGGCGGACGTAGTCGTCGCCGACGGCTTCACCGGGAATTTAATCCTAAAAACAGTCGAGGGAATGGGAAAATTCTTCTCCGCGAATTTAAAGGAGATGTTCTCGTCCGGCCTCGGCTCAAAGCTCGGCGCGATGCTTTTAATGAACAAGATCCGCGAATTCAGGAAAAAAACCGACTATTCCGAGCACGGCGGCGCGCCGCTTCTTGGCTCAAAAAAGCCGGTTATAAAGGCCCACGGCTCGTCGGACGCAAAGGCGTTTTACAACGCCGTCCGTCAGGCTAAAATCTGCGTTGAAAACGATCTCGTCGGCGGAATAACCGAAACCCTTGCGGAGCTTAAGGGCAGGGGTCAGGAGGAAAAAGATGGACAGGCTTGAAGAATTTGAGAACGTAATCGGCTACCGGTTCAAAAACCGCAGCCTGCTCTTCGAGGCCCTTTCCCACTCCTCTTTTGCAAACGAATCGCGCCACCGCTACCGCTCGAACGAACGCCTCGAATTTTTGGGGGATTCGGTTCTGTCGATAGTCGTTTCGGACTATCTTTTCGAGAATTTCACCGACATTCCCGAGGGCGAGCTTACGAAAACCCGCGCAACGCTCGTCTGCGAGAAGGCTTTATACCACTTCGGAAGCGAAATAAATCTCGGCGGCTATATAATGCTCGGCAAGGGCGAGGAGCTCGCCGGCGGCCGCGAACGCCCCTCTATTATCGCGGACGCGTTTGAGGCCGTGATTGCGGCAATCTATCTCGACGGCGGAATGGAGGCCGCAAGAAAGCACATAATGCGCTTCATGCCCTCCGACGTTTTGGGGGCGGTCGCCGAGGCTTACGACGATTACAAGACGATTTTGCAGGAAATTATCCAGAAAAATCCCGAGGAGCGCGTTGAATACCGCCTCGTCGGTGAATCCGGCCCTGACCACAGCAAGAGCTTCACGGTTCGGGTTATGCTTAATTCAAACATAATCGGCGAGGGGACGGCGCATTCAAAGAAGTCCGCCGAGCAGCTTGCCGCGAAAGAGGCACTGCGGCTTATGGGTTGGACGAAAAAATGACTAAAAAGGCTAATATCGCGATTTTTGTTCCTCATGTCGGCTGCCGCCACAGGTGCAGCTTCTGCGACCAGAAGGCAATAACCGGCTCGGTTAAGCTTCCCCGCGCGGAGGACGTAAGAGCCGCCGCCGAGCGCGCTCTTGAAACGGGCGCGGACCCGAAAAACACCGAAATCGCCTTCTTCGGCGGAAGCTTCACCGCAATCCCGCGAAGCTACATGACCGAGCTTCTAAACGCCGCAAAGCCGTACGTAGACGCAGGCTTTCGCGGAATCCGGGTTTCGACCCGCCCCGACGCCGTCGACTGCGAGGTTCTCTCAATTTTGAAATCGAGCGGCGTATGCGCGGTTGAGCTCGGCGCGCAGTCGATGTGCGACGACGTGCTTTCGGCGAACGGCCGCGGCCATACCGCCGAGGACGTTGAACGCGCCGCAAGGCTTGTAAAGCACTACGGCTTTACACTCGGCCTGCAGATGATGGTCGGCCTCTATAAATCCACCCCCGACCGCGACCTCTTGACCGCCGAAAAGCTCATCGCCCTAAGGCCCGATGAGGCGCGAATCTATCCGACGGTAATATTAAAAAACACCCGCCTCGGCGAGCTTTACGCCGCGGGCGAGTATTCGCCGTACCGGCTTGAAACGGCGATTTCGCTATGCGCGAGGCTTCTTGACATGTTCGAGGAGGCCAAGATCCGGGTTATAAAGCTCGGGCTTCATTCCTCCCGCGAGGTCGAAAGGGACATGCTGGGCGGGCTCTATCATCCCGCTTTCCGGGAGCTCTGCGAGAGCCGCCGCTACCGCGAAAAAATGGAAAAGCTTATCGGCTCCGGCAAGGCTGTCACCTTTACAGTGCCGCCGACCCGCCTTTCAACGGCTCTCGGCCAGAAAAGGGAAAATATTGAATACTTCCGCGAAAGGGGAATATCCGTGGAAATCCTGCCCGACCCCGGGCAGCGGGAGCTTCTTAAAATAAAGACATGATTACGGAGGATTAACGGGTGTATCTGAAATCACTTGAACTTCACGGATTCAAATCCTTCCCGGACAAGGTAACTCTTGAATTCGGGAAAGGGCTTACGGCGGTCGTAGGGCCGAACGGAAGCGGAAAATCGAATATCGGCGACGCGGTTCGATGGGTTTTGGGGGAGCAGTCCTCAAAAACCCTTCGCGGCGGAAGAATGGAGGACGTTATTTTCGGCGGAACCCAGCAGCGCAAGCCCGTCGGCTTCGCTTCCGTCACCCTTAATATCGTCAACGACGACCGAACCCTTAATGTCGAATCCGACGCGGTGAGCGTTACCCGAAAGCTTTACCGCAGCGGCGACAGCGAATATTTAATTAACGGCAACGCCGTAAGGCTTAAGGACGTTGTCGAGCTTTTCATGGATACCGGCCTCGGCCGCGACGGCTATTCTATAATCGGTCAGGGGCGCGTCGCCGACATCGTCGGAAGCAAGTCCGCCGAACGCCGCGAAATTTTCGAGGAGGCCGCCGGAATCTCGAAATTCCGCTATAAAAAAGAGGAATCGGAACGCCGCCTGAAGAGCGCGGAGGAGAATATTCTGAGGCTTAACGACATTCTCTCCGAGCTTGAAGGGAGGGTCGAGCCGCTAAGGGTTCAGGCCGAAAAGGCCAAGAAATATCTCGTTTTGGCGGATTCGCGCCGAAGCCTCGAAATCGCCGTATGGACCCACCGCCTCGGCGAGCTGAAAGGAACCCTTGAAACCCTCGAGGACAGCCTTTTGGCGGCTCAGGCGGAATTTGAGCATCTCGAAAACGAAATTTCCCGCTGCGACGGCGAAATTGAGGAACTATCCGAAAAACGCCGCCAGTGCGCCGCCTCCGCGGACGAATACCGCCAGAAAATCACCGAGCTTGAGAAAAAAATCTCCGCCGCCGAAGCTGACGTGGCCGTATTTAAGAACAATATCGAGCACTACGGCAGCCAGATTGAGGAAACCGAACGCGCAAAGCAGGAGCTTTCCTCCGGAGAGGCCGGCCTCGAGGCGAAAATTGCCGAGAAGCGCGGGGATATTGAAAAAATCAACCTTGAGCGCGACAACATAAATTCCCGGATTGAGGCCCTTGAAAAGAGCCTTTCGGAAACCGACGCGGCGGCCGCCGAGGCCGAAAGCTCGCTTTTCGGTACCAACGATACCCTTTCAAAGCTCTATATCCGCAAGTCGGAGCTGAATTTTTCCGCGGCGAACGCCGAAAACACCGCCGCCGAGCTTGAAGCTTCGCTCGCGGAGGGCGAAGGCTCCGTAGGTCAGGGCCGCGCGGCGGTCGCTGACGC
>CANPZQ010000163.1 GCA_947588775.1 uncultured Clostridia bacterium | reverse complement strand
CGCCGAGCTTCATGGTTGTTTTTTCCGCGCCGCCGTAGGGTTTATCCTCCTCTATTGCGTCAAGAACAGCCTGGAGCTCATCTCCGAGGAACATCGAAACTACAGCCGGAGGAGCCTCGTTCGCGCCGAGGCGATGGTCGTTGCCGGCGGTGGCGACGGCGAGCCTCAGAAGGTCCTGATAGTCGTCGACGGCCTTAATAACCGCGACGAGGAAAAGAAGGAACTGCGCGTTCTCGTATGGCGTTTCGCCGGGAGCGAGGAGGTTTACGCCGGTGTCGGTTGAAATCGACCAGTTGTTGTGCTTGCCGGAGCCGTTCACGCCGGCAAACGGCTTTTCATGCAGCAGGCATACAAGCCCGTGCTTTGCCGCGACCTTCTGCATAATCTCCATCGTCAGCTGGTTGTTGTCGGTCGCGATATTTGTCGTGGTGTAAATCGGCGCAAGCTCGTGCTGTGCGGGCGCAACCTCGTTGTGCTCCGTTTTTGCCAGAATCCCGAGCTTCCAGAGCTCCTCGTTGAGCTCCGCCATATAAGCCGCGACCCTCGGCTTTATAACGCCGAAGTAGTGGTCGTCGAGCTCCTGTCCCTTCGGCGGCAGGCAGCCGAACAGCGTTCTTCCGGTATAGATAAGGTCGGGCCGCTGGTCGTAAAGCTCCTTGTCGACAAGGAAGTATTCCTGCTCGGGTCCTACGGAAGTCTTAACGCACTTTACCTCGTCGTTTCCGAAGAGCCTTAAAATCCTGAGTGCCTGCTTGTTAAGTGCCTCCATCGACCTTAAAAGCGGGGTTTTCTTGTCGAGAGCCTCGCCGCCGTAGGAGCAGAACGCCGTCGGAATGCATAAAGTCTTTCCTTTGATAAACGCGTAAGAGGTCGGGTCCCATGCGGTATAGCCCCTCGCCTCGAATGTCGCCCTAAGTCCGCCCGAGGGGAAGCTCGAAGCGTCCGGCTCGCCTTTTATAAGCTCCTTGCCGGAGAATTCCATAATAACTCTTCCGTCCGGCGAGGGAGAGATAAAGCTGTCGTGCTTTTCGGCGGTGATGCCGGTGAGCGGCTGGAACCAGTGGGTGTAGTGCGTTGCGCCCTTTGAAACCGCCCATTCCTTCATCGCCTCGGCGACGGCGTTTGCGACGGAAATATCAAGCCTCGCGCCCTCGTCGATAGTCTTTTTCAGGGATTTGTAGACGGAAGCCGAAAGCGTAGCCTTCATCACCCTGTCGTCAAATACCATGCTTCCGAAAAGCTCTGTTACGTTTGCCATAAAAATTACCTCCTCAGAACTTAAAAACAAAAAACGGCGTCGCCGCGGAACACTCCGCGAAGACGCCTTTGCCTTTCACGCGTTACATTTTACTACCGTTTTTGGGATTTGTCAATACCCAAATTGCAATTTTTTAAGAAAATTTTGATTTTTGGCACATTTTTTGCAATTTTGACAAAACGGACATTCATTTTTCTAAAAATTTTTCACATCCCGCCATTGACATTCAATATATAATATGTTATCATAAATCGAAAAGTCACGCGCCGATTTTTCGGCCGTATACATTATTTTTATTATCTTGGTGAGCAACGGCGTTCACCGTCAGGGCGTATTACGCCCTTTCGGCGGACGCTTTTTTATTATTTTGGAAAGGATATGATTAAATGCAGGAATACCCCAATAATCCCGTCAGAGAGGGTGAAATCCGCATTCCCTCGGGCTGCGCCATTTCGGCGGCAATCTCCCGCGACGGCAAAAAGTTCAGCGGCGAGGGGATAATCAATTCAATGGTTCCGATGCACGACCGTTCCAACGGCCTCGGCGGCGGCTTTGCGGCCTACGGAATCTATCCCGACTATAAGGACTACTACGCGCTGCACGTTTTCTTTGACGACAACGCCTGCCGCGCCGACTGCGAGAAATTTTTATTCGACCACTTTGAAATCGTTCGCAGCGAGATTATCCCGACCCGAAAGATGCCGGAAATAACCGACTGCCCGCTGATTTGGAGATACTTTGCGGTTCCCGAGCACAACCGCCTCGTCGCCTCGCAGCTCACCGCCGACGAATTCACCGCGCGCTGCGTAACCCGGATAAACGCCGAAATAAAAGGCTCCTACGTCTTTTCGAGCGGCAAGAACATGGGCGCGTTCAAGGCCGTAGGCTTCCCGGAGGACGTCGGAAGGTTCTATAAGCTCGACGAATACGAGGCATACCTCTGGACGGCTCACGGCCGCTATCCGACGAACACCCCGGGCTGGTGGGGCGGCGCGCATCCGTTCGCGCTTCTTAATTATTCCATTGTCCACAACGGCGAAATTTCAAGCTACGACGCGAACCGCCGCTATATAGAGATGTTCGGCTATAAATGCACGCTTAAGACCGACACCGAGGTAATCACCTACATCGCCGACTACCTTTTAAGGAAGCAGGGCCTTACGCTCGAGGAAACCGCATCGGTAATCGCCGCGCCGTTCTGGTCGACTATTGAAAGGAAGCCCCCGGAGGAGGCCGAAAAGCTCAGATACTTAAGAACCGTCTATTCAAGCCTTCTTGTAACGGGGCCGTTCTCGATAATTTTGGGCTTCGAGGGCGGAATGATGGCCTTAAACGACCGCCTGAAGCTCCGCTCGATGGTAGTCGGGGAGCGCGGCGATATGGTATACGTCGCCTCGGAAGAAGCTGCCATCAGGGTTATGGAGCCTCATCTCGACAGGCTCTACGCCCCCGCGGGCGGCGAGCCGGTAATAGTAAAGGTAAAGGAGGGCGCGTAAAATGGGAATCGAATATATCTACCCCGAATTTGAGGTCGTCCGCAACGACAGCCGCTGCATTCGCTGCCGAGTCTGCGAACGCCAGTGCTCGAACGGCGTCCACAGCTACGATTCGGACGGCGACGTAATGCTTTCCGACGAAACAAAGTGCGTCGACTGCCAGAGATGCGTGGCACTCTGCCCGACCCGCGCTTTAAAAATAGTAAAGAGCGACTGCACCTTCCGCCCGAACGCGAACTGGGGACAGGACACCATCAAGGAAATATATAAGCAGGCTTCATCTGGCGGCGTTTTGCTTTCGTCGATGGGAAACCCGAACCCGCTTCCGGTTTATTGGGACAAAATCCTTATCAACGCCTCTCAGGTAACGAACCCCTCCATCGACCCCTTGCGCGAACCGATGGAAACAAAGGTATTTTTGGGCAAAAAGCCCTCCGCCATGAAGCGGGACGAAAACGGAAAGCTTATTACAAAGCTCGACCCTCAGCTTGAGCTTTCGATGCCGGTTATGTTTTCCGCGATGAGCTACGGCTCAATCAGTTATAACGCCCACGAGAGCCTTGCGCGCGCGGCGACGGAGCTCGGAATATTATACAACACCGGCGAGGGCGGCCTCCACGAGGATTTCTATAAATACGGCCCGAATACGGTTGTTCAGGTCGCTTCCGGCCGCTTCGGCGTTCACGAGGGGTATCTTAACGCGGGTGCGGCAATCGAGATAAAGATGGGTCAGGGCGCGAAGCCGGGCATCGGCGGACATCTTCCCGGCACAAAGATAGTCGGCGACGTTTCGAGAACGAGAATGATTCCCGAGGGCTCCGACGCGATTTCCCCCGCGCCCCATCACGACATCTATTCAATCGAGGACCTTAGGCAGCTCGTCTATTCCCTCAAAGAGGCGACCGAATACAAAAAGCCGATAATCGTAAAAGTCGCGGCGGTTCACAATATCGCCGCCATAGCCTCGGGAATCGCCCGCTCGGGAGCCGATATAATTGCGATAGACGGCTTCCGCGGCGGAACCGGAGCCGCGCCTACGAGAATCCGCGACAACGTCGGAATCCCGATAGAGCTTGCCCTTGCGGCGGTGGATAAACGCCTTCGCGACGAGGGAATCCGCGGAAACGTAAGC
>CANPZQ010000162.1 GCA_947588775.1 uncultured Clostridia bacterium | reverse complement strand
CCGACAACAACCGCTGGCTCGTCCCGAGGGTAATCGCCGCAAAGACGACGGTTGTGATAATCTGCAACCTCTGGCTTACGACGTGGGCGACGTCCTCCCTTTTGGGAAAGGGCTTCATGGCTCTTTTCCCGGCCCGCGCGATTAAAAACGTCGTCGAGCTGCCGGCGGATATTCTCCTTTTGGCGGTAATTCTCCCGATAGTTCTCAAAATCTGGAAAACTATCCCCGGAAACAAGCGTGTAATCGACGAGAAGCTTCTTTTCTGCGACGAGAGCGTCGGCAAGGCGATGATTGCGATGACGGTGCTTATAATGATTATCGTAATAAGCCTCGGCTTCGGCGCGCAGAGTATAAGCGACAGCCTAAAGGAGCTTAAGTCCACCGTCAAAGAGCAGGGCAAGGCGATTGAACGCTTCGACGAGGAAATAGAGCGGCTTTACGGCGAGCTCGGAATCGAGCGGCCCGAGCCCGAGGCGGCGGAAGAATAATTTTTTCGCGAACCGCTTGCAACGGCGGCAATTTGGTAGTATAATATAGACGGCGGAATATTAACCGCCGTCGCTTTTTGAATATGCGGCCATGCTTCTATTGCCTGTCCCCCGCGAATATAATTGAGGGACGAGGTGATTAAGATATGAATGAAGCAGTACGGATAGACAGGGAGCGCGCTATGGGCGCAGACGTCGCGCTCGCGGTTTTCTGCGCGGTGGGAATCACCGCCGGGGTAATTTTGAGCCTAAAAATGGACGAAGCGTCGCTTATAACGCTCGGCGGCTCCGAGGCGAAGCTTGCCCTTGCCGCCGAAGGAAGCTGGCTCAGGCTTTTCTGGGGCTCTTTTTCGGGGGCGTTCGCGCTTTTGGCGGCGGCGTTTGTATTGGGCTTCTGCGCGGTCGCGCAGCCGCTTGAAATGCTTCTTATGGCGTTTCGCGGGCTCGGGCTCGGGGTATGTATCCGGGGAATTTATCTCGGAAGCGGGGTCTTTCGCTCGATGGCGGTGTTTTTGCCGTTCGCCGTATTTTCGACGGCGATTTTGTGGCTTACCTCGCGCGAGGCACTTGCGATGTCGTCGCGCTATCTTGAAATATCCAAAACAAACGAAAACCGCCTCGGCCTAAAAAACGAGGTCAGGGACTATATAACAAGGTTTATGATTTACGCCATGCTGCTCGCGGTTTTAAGCTGCGCCGACGCATACTTGGCGCGGGCGGTGAGCGGGCTTTAGCGGCGGCCGCCGGGAAAGGATGTTAAAAATGGGAATGTTTTCAAACTACGACAGGGTCGGCAGGGGAGTTACCAAGGACCCCGACCGGAAAATTCCGCTTTTTCGGTTTTTAGACATCTACTCCTCCCACTTTTCAAAGCTTGTGGCACTTAATTTCATCTATCTTCTCGCGCTTCTGCCCTTTGCGGGAATGATGTTTTTGGAGTATCTCAACGTCGGCAATTTAGCGTACTATATTATCTTTGTGCTTACGGGGATATTCGTCGGCCCCGCGACCTGCGGCTTTATGAAGGTTCTGAGGAACATATCCTGCCGCCGCCCGGTATTCATCTGGTCGGACTTCTGGCGGGCGTTCGCCTCGAACTTTAAGCAGGGCGCGTTCATGGGGCTTATCGACATGTTTGTAATCGTCGCGATGTCCTTTGCGATACCGATGTATTTCACCATGTCGGAGGAAAACGGCGTTTTCAGGATTCCGTTTATAATCTGTCTTGTCTGCGGTTTCCTGTTTCTGATGATGCACTTCTACATCTATCTTTTGATTGTATCAACTAACCTTTCGCTCTGGCTTATACTGAAAAACTCGCTCTACCTGACCGCCATTGAGATAAAAACGAGCGTCGTAAACCTTCTGACCACGGTTGTGATAGTGCTGACGTTTGCCGTGCTTTTCCCATGGACGGTTGTAACGCTCGCGCTTTTCCCGTCGTTTTTGGGGCTTTTATACGCGTTCAACTGCTTCCCGGCGATTCGGAAGTATGTAATACAGCCGTATTACGACGAGCGCGGCGAGAAGATGCCGGAGATAAGCTACACCGTTCCCGAGGAGGGAGAATCGGTGTTTGTCGACACTCCCGAAACGGAGATTCCGCAGGAGCCGCCGAAGAAAAAGAAAAACAAAAAGATAAGATAACTATGTATGCCCGCCGAGCGACGGGCATCGGGGTTTTACATGAACATTCCGCCCAAAATATCCATCATCGAGCCGACAGAGCGCATCGCCTTCATCGTGTTTGACTTGAAGCGGCGTTTTTCGGCTTTTGTGGCGTTTGTGAGGGCATAGGTTATAACGCCGGCGGTCATTCCGACGGCCACGCCCTTGCAGATTGAGGATACGTTCATCATGTTTCGTTTTCCTGCCTTTCAAAATATTGTAAGGATATTTTGCGCGGTTTTTTTGAAAATACACGCGGCGATGTGGAAATCTGGGTAGAGGAGAGGGGCGCGGGGACGGAGCGGGGGGAAGAGGGAAATGATGGGGGCGGGCGGGTGGGACCGACGAAAACAGCGGAGGCCCCGCGCCCCAATTCGCGACGAACCCGCCCCCCGGAGCCGCAGGCGGAGCGGGGTGGGTGAGGAACGAATCCGGAAAGAGGCACGTTTCTGCGCGTCGTAGCGTCAGGCGACGTAGGACGCAGGTAAACCGGCTTCGTCGAAAACCAAAGCCCCTCTGCAAAGGCCCACGCCTCACCCACCCCCGCTCCGCCTCCGGCTCCGGGGGATGGGATTCGGCTCGGGCGGGGGGTTGGGCGCGCGCTTGCCTCGGTTTCCTGCGCAACCCCGGCGCGGCGAAGGGGGCTGAATTCTGCCGCCGCCAAAGTCCCTGCCTGCCACCCGCCCACCCACCCCGCCCCCTTCGCCGCGCCCCCGTTCAGACGATAGAAATCTACAAATATTGTGTTTACATTAAAAAGGTGATGATACCCATGCAAAAACGCGTTGCCGCGATACACGACCTCTCCGGCGTGGGGAGGTGCTCGCTTTCGGTAATTTTTCCCACCCTCTCGGTCATGGGGATTCAGGTATGCGCCGTGCCGACCGCGCTTTTATCCGCGCACACAAACGGCTTCGGCGACGTCGTCCTCAAGGACATGACCTCTTACATTCCCGAGGCTCTCAGGCACTATATTTCTCAGGAAATAAACTTCGACTGCGTTTATTCCGGTTTTTTGGCCTCCGAGGAACAGGTGAGCCACTGCCTCGAATTCATGGACAGCTTCAAGGGCGCGCTGCGCGTCGTCGACCCTGTAATGGGGGACGGCGGCAAGCGTTACAGAACCTACACCGACGAGCTTTGCCGCAGAATGGGGGAGCTGGTCGCCGCCGCCGACATAATCACCCCGAACGTAACCGAAGCGGCGATTCTTTTGGGAATGCCGTATCCCGCCGCGCCGCTGACTGTCGGAGAATTAAAGAAAATTTTGGTGAAGCTTTCGCAAAAAGGCCCGAAAATCGTCGTTATAACCGGCGCGCTGATGGCCGACGGGGGAGTGTGCAACGCCGGCTACGACAGCGAGCACAACGCCTTCTGGCGCGTCCCCTATGAGATGATTCCGCGAAGCTATCCGGGAACCGGAGATATTTTCGCGAGCGTTCTGACCGGCGGTATTCTCCTCGGCGACAGCCTCCCGATTGCGATGACGAGGGCGACGGCTTTCTGCGAGTACGCGATAAAAACGACCTTCGGCTACGGAGCCCCCGTCCGCGACGGCGTTATGCTCGAAAAGTGCCTGCCGATGCTCGTCGAGCAGAGGAGCTTTACGGAGTATGTGCAGTTGTAGGGGGGCATTTGGAGTTCCGGGTTGGGAGTTCTATCTTCTAATTCTCTGACTTTCTATCATCTATGAAGAAGGCGCGGCGGAGGAAGCGGGGATGGAGCGGGAAGGGTG
>CANPZQ010000161.1 GCA_947588775.1 uncultured Clostridia bacterium | reverse complement strand
CTGGCGGAATTTTTCCGTCACCCGCTCAAGGCTCTCCGCCCCGGGGTTCGTGTCGAAGTCGCGGTATTTTTTCAAAAGCCCGGCAAACGCCTCGACCTGCATTTGCCAAAGAACGGGAATGTCGCGCTCCGCGGCGGGGATTAGGGTTATGGGCATGGGTGGGTGCTCCTTTTTTGAAGGGTTGGGGGAGAGAGGGGCGCGGGGACGGAGCGGAGGGAGGCGGGAAATTGCGGGGGTGGGCGGGTGGGGCCAACCAAACCAGCGAAGTCCCCGCGCCCGCCTGAGCCGAATCCCGCCCCCCGGAGCCGCAGGCGGAGCGGGGGTGGGTGAGGGTCAGGCTTTTTTGCCGAACCGCGGATTTTTGCAGGCTGATTCGATTTGCGTTTTGTGGGCTTTGCCTCCCCCTCCCCTCGGGGGGGAGGGGGACGAACCGACTTGGGGTTTGCAGATGCTTTGCAGGGGGTGGGGGTACTTAGATAGCACGAGCGCAGCGAGTACCTTTTGGGCGCAAGCCCATTCGCGCCGAACCCGCCCCCCGGAGCCCGCAGGGCGGAGCGGGGGTGGGTGAGGAACGAATCCGGTCAGAGGCACAGTGTCAGAGGTCAGAAAACAGATTGTTGGAGCCGCATTTTAGTGCGCTAAGCCAAAATCCGACAGCTGATTCTCAATTCCTGTTTAGGGCGAGGCTCAAGCATTTGCAACAAACCGCAAGTTATATTGCAAAGCGTGGTACCGCTGCCTCTATCCTCTAACTTTCTAACACTCTAACCTCTAAAAGCTCATCCGTCCCCGCTCCGCCTACGGCTCCGGAGAAGGGGGTTCGGCTCAGGCCTGGGTCGGGCGCGCGATTCGCCGAAGCTTCCCGCGCAACCCCGGCGCGGCGGAGAAAGCTCCTGCGTCGGGTCCCCCCCCCCCCCCCCCCCCCCCCCCCCCCCCCCCCCCCGCCCCCATCACCCCCACATCACTCCCCCGTATACTCCACCATCACCGCACTTGAAACACCCGCGACCTCCGAAATCTTCGCGACAATATCCGCGTTCGCCTTGTTATAGCGAATATCGGCGGTAATCTCGTTTTCGCCCTTATACTTCGAGCGGCCGCGAAGCTTCGCGTGGGACTTGTTCAGAAGCTCCTGCAACGCCTCTTCCGCGCCGTCGTCATACTTCACGACGACGACAAAGGTTCTGCGGCCCTTGCAAAGGAGCGTAAAGAGTATGTAAACAAGCGAAATCGCCGCCGTCGCGATGAGCGCGAAGGGATAAAGCCCCGCGCCGGAGGTGATTCCGACCGCGATTCCCCAGAAGAGGAAGCCTACGTCGAGGGGGTCCTTGACGGCGGAGCGGAACCTTACGATTGAGAGCGCGCCGACCATACCGAGGGAGAGCACGAGGTTCGAGCCGATGGTGATGACGATGAAGGCCGTGATGACCGTCGTCATGACGATTAAAAGCGCGAAATTCTCGCTGTAGACCGCGCCGCGGTAGAAGAGCTTATAGACGAAGTAGATAATAAGCCCGCAGATGGCGGCGCAGCCGAGCGAAACGAGAATGTAGGCTACTGTGAGATGCTCGACAAGGCCGAGCTGTTCGATTGATTCGCGAAGAATCGAGCGGATAGATTGCATAACAATGTTCCTTTCAGATTTTTTGCCGTTTTACGGCTTATTTTTTATATTAACCGCCAATTTTCATGACGGCTGTCGTACCGTTTTTCTTTGATGTATTTTTTAACAAATTATATTTCCGTATCGTCAAGCTGCAAAATCACTTCCTGCCGCTTTCTGGAAAATCAGCGACATACCCCATTTTCCGCCTTATTTCTTATATAATCCGTCAATTTTCGTGACGGTCGAAGCCCCGTTTTTCTCTTTGACGTCGCAGGGAAGAATCATTCCCTCAAAGAGGTTGTATTTTTCGGCGAGCTTCTCGGGAACGACGAGGCTGTAGGAATTTCCGCCGCCGGCATTCTGTCCCGTTGGGTCGGGATTCGGGGAATTGATTTCCGCGCCGTCCCAAAGGTCGCTCGCGGCAATGAGAAGGCCGCCGTCCTCAGAGGCAGAGATTTCGTCGACCCTTACAAGGAGGTCCCAGTTATGGTCAAAGGCTCCGCGCTGCCATTCGGCGGCAAAAATCATACCCACCGCAAGTACAACCGCGGCGAACGGAACCGCGACCGCCGCCCTCGATTTCATCGCCGCGCCGCAAAGAGCCGCCAGCCCGCAGCCGACGATTCCAGCACCGAAAAACGCCGCTGTGAGGAGCATTATGTATGTGCTTTCGGCGGCGTCCTGCTCCAAAATCATGAATCCGACGACGGCCGCGCCGACCGCCGCCAAGGCTCCGACGGCGGACAAAATCGCCGGCATAAGCCTTACCGCGCGCTTTTTCGCTCTCGCAAGCACCGCCGCCTGCACAGCCCCCATCGCGGCGAGCCCGATTATCACGGCAACGTCGAAGTCAAATGCATTTTTTATCATTAAACCAATCCTTAATTAAATTTATATACTTTAGGCTCAAAGCCGGAAATAACACGAAAAACCGACTCTTTTGGAAAACGTGATTACCGGCAGCGCGATACCCGCCGAAAGGGCAAAATGTGATATGTTTTCTCTTGGCCATGCAGAATTTGTTACAAGAAATGACAAATAACCTGACGCATTTTTGCTTTAATGCGGCACAATAACCGCAAATGCAGATAAATTATGTCTGCGCCCGTGAATCATATCGCAAAAACAGCGCAAAGAGGCTCACATCAATTTCTCGCTTTAAATCTGGACAACTATCGCAAAGTCGTTATTGCCGGAGCGGCAGGGGCAAACGTAATATCCCGCTTCTTAAAAATTTTGCCTGAAGCCTTGCAAACATCTCGAAAAAGTGGCAACCCTTTAATGCTCCGGCTTGAAGGCGTAGAGCGCGTCGCGGCAGAGGGTGAACTTTGAGAGGGCGAGCCGCGAGCCGTGCGCAGAGGATATTACCCCCCTCAGAAAAGCCGGAAGGACGTCGTCGTACTTTACCTCGAAAATCACCGCGCCGTCCGCAAATACCGGAAGCGTCAGAAGCTCCCTGTCAAAGACGTTGCAGCCGCCGATTCCCGCGTGAAGGGCCTTGTCGAACGTCAGGCGGACGTTTGACACCGAGTGCAGATACGCCTCGCGGTCGTAGTCAACCACCACCGAGGGCTTCAGCCCCTTTCCCGAAGCGAGTGAGAATACCTCCCGCGCAAGCGGGTCGTCGACATCTCTAAGAAGCGAAAAATCGCCCTCGATCATCGCGTCGGCGCACTCGCGGGAAACGCTCAGAGAACGCTTTCGGATTTGGTCGCCGCGCTTTTCCTTGCACTCGAGCTTTATTGCCGAATCGGAGCAGTTGTAAACGCGCATGCGGTATTTTTTCCTGTCCGCGACCCCGGCGAGCTTTTCGCGGTAGGACGTGTGGTTCACGTCGTCGAAATAGAGGCTGCGAATAAAGTATTCGCCGTCCTCGCCCGCGTTTGTATCCCGGCTCAGAAGCGCGGCCAGCTTTGACCGCAGAGGCTCGCATTCCGCCGTCGGCAGAAGAATTTTAATTTCGTGTCGGAAGCCGTTCATCATTTCACCCCGGCTTTACTAAAAATTTTCCGTAATTTATATTATACATCATAATTTTTAATTTGGCAAGGGGTGGGTGAGAAAATGTGGGGTGGTGTCGGAGGGGGGCGCGGGGACGGAGCGGGGATAGCCGCGAAATTTCGGGGGCGGGCGGGTGGGGCGCAGGAAATCAGCGTAGTCCCCGCGCCCCCGCCTGAGCCGAATCCCACCCTCCGAGGCCGCAGGCCGAGCGGGGGTGGGTGAGGATTAGGCTTTTAGAGGGTAGAGGGTTAGAAGGTTAGAGGATAGAAGCGCATGTGGCGGGGGTTGGCGATATTTTCGGGTTTTGTTGAAGTATCTATCCCTATCTTGGCTTTGTGCTA
>CANPZQ010000160.1 GCA_947588775.1 uncultured Clostridia bacterium | reverse complement strand
AAGCTTTTCGGCGGCGGGAAGCTGCTCCCGCGCCCTTTCAAGGCGTTCCCCCGCCGATTTTGCGGCGGCCTCGGCTTCTTTAAGAGCATTAAGCTTTTCTCTTGCTTCCGAGGCGGCCTTTTCGGCCTCGGCTCGCTTTTGGGAGTACCTGTCGTAAACCGGCTTAAGAACCCGGGTGGCCTCCTTTTTCCGTGAAAGCTCCCCCGCGAGCCGCTCAATCTCCCCGCGCCGCGAGCGAAGCCTTTCGCCCTCCTTTAAAAGCGCGTCGAGGCGGTCAAGAAGGCGGTTGCGCTCCCCGGCGACGTTTAACCGCTTTGTCATTTCGTCAAGGAGCTTCTCCTGCTCCGAAATTTCCTTTTCAAGCTCCTCAAGCGCGGCCGTATCAACGGAAACCGCGTCGGCGACTGCCCCGTAAAGCTCCTCGGCGTTCCACGCGCTTCCGCTTTGGCGGGCGTTTTCACAGAGCTCCGAAAGCCGCTCCGAAAGCCCGCTTTCGGGTGACGCAGAAACCTCCGCAAAACGCGAAATGATTCCGTTTTCCGCCTCGCGGACGCTCTGGCGGGCGGCGTCGGCCCGCTTTTTAAGAACGTCGGCAAGCCTGTTGTAGCCGGACGTCATAAATATCGTCCGCAGAATTTCGGTGCGCCGCTCGGTTTTTGCGTTCAAAAGCTCCCAGAACTCCCCCTGCGCTATCATCGAAATCTGCTTGAACTGTTTCGCGTTGATGTGCAGCAGCGATTCGACCGCGGCGTTGACCTCTCGGATTCCGTCGGCAATCGGCTCGTCGCCCGAGTAAAGCACCGCTTTTTCCGGCTCCGAAGTCGTCCCGGTTCCGCGCTTCAGCGGACGTTCATACTGCGGTTGGCGGCGGACATGGTAGTTTTTACCCTGATGCGAAAAATAAAAATCAACAAAGCTCTCCACCCCGTCGGCGGCGTATTCGCTTCTTAAGCTCCGCGAATCGCGGTAGCTCCCGCTCGGGGTCCCGTAAAGCGCGAAGCAAACCGCGTCGAAAATCGTGGTCTTTCCCGCGCCGGTGTCGCCGCAAATCAGGAAAATCCCGCTCTCCTCAAAGGCGGTGAAATCAATCTCCGGGACGAACCCTGCATACGGCCCGAAGGCGCACATTATAAGCTTAATCGGCCTCATCGGTTATACCCGCCTCCTTTGCGGCTTCCTTCATAAGCTTCATCTCCTCGGGAGAAATCTCCCCGCCGTAAACCTGGCGGTAAAAGTCGGCGATTATCTCCCCGAACGGGCGTTTTTCGGCCGCCGCCCCGCCGATTGAGTAGTCCCCCGCCGTTCGGCTGTTCTGGTACTCGATTCGGACGGCGTTCGGGTAATACTGCTGCATAATCGACATCGCGTTGTCGATTATTTCCTCGTCGGTCAGGGTCGCGAAGATGAAATCCTCCGGCGAAACTATGTTTTGCGGCGAAAGAAGCTCCGAAAGCCTGCCTTTTATAATCCGCAGGTTCCGCTTCGGCTTCAGGGGGATTTGGGTGACGCTAAGTTCGCCCTTTTTGCCGAGGTCGCAAAGGATTGCGCACTTTTCGTCGGCGGCCTCGCTTTGGGAGTATTTAAGCGGCGAGCCGCTGTAGCGGATACCCTCGCGGCCGACGCGCTGGGCGGAGTGAATATGGCCAAGGGCGACGTAGTCGAACGCCTCAAAAGCGTCTGAGTGAACCATTTCAACGGTTCCTACAGCCCTCGTCGCAAGCGATTCCGAGCCGCCCAAAACAGGGGCCGCCGAGCCGTTCACGACAAACTGGTGCGCCAAGAGGACGTTTCGTTCATTGGGATTTGCGCCGCTATTCGCCAAAACGGCGCGGACGGCGGAATCGTAGTCGGGGATTTCCTCGTCGGGATAAAAGCGGCGGACAAGGGACGCTCTTACAAACGGAAGAAGGAAAATATTTACGTCGCCATGGTTGTCCGAGAGGGTGAATTTCTCGGGAACGCCGGTGAATTTTGCGGAGATATAGATGTTTTTTGCGCGAAAAAGGCCGCTTCCGAAGTTCATTCGCTCGTCGGAGTCGTGGTTGCCGGAGATTATGAAGGTTTTCAGGTTTGCTTCGGCAAGGCGGCGCAAAAACGCGTCGAAAAGGGCGACCGCCGATTCGCCCGGAACCGACTTGTCGTATACGTCGCCCGATACCAAAAGCGCGTCGGCCCCGGCTTCAAGGGCAATATCGATAATTTGATTCAATATATAATTCTGGTCCTCCGCCATGTCGAATTCGCCGAGGGTTCGGCCGAGATGGAGGTCGCTGACATGCAAAAATTTCATAGCTAAGCCTCAGCAGAGCGGCGCGAAGATTCGCAGAACGCCGTCGACAAGCCACTTCATAAAGCCGCCGCCGACATTTTCAAGTGTGCGCTCGACGCATTTTTCCTGAGTTTCGCTAAAGTCCTTTTCAAGGTCGCGAAGGAGCGAGGCGTTATAGAAGAAGGAGTTGTTTTCAAAGTGGAGAAAGAGGCTGCGGTAGTCGAGGTTTACGGTGCCGACCGTTCCGGCTTTGCCGTCGATTACACAGGCTTTTGCGTGGACGAAGCCGGGGGTGTATTCGTAAATCTTAACGCCCGCCTCCAAAAGCACCGGGTAGAAGCTCCGGGACATTCTGTAGACAAGCTTCTTGTCGGGAACGCCGGGCATTATTATCCTTACGTCGACTCCCCTTTCCGCGGCGCGGACAAAAGCGTCCAAAAGCGCGTTTCCGGGCATCAGATAGGGCGTAAAGAACCATGCTCTGTCCTCGGCCTGCGAAAGAAGGTCGATGTAGAGCTCGTTGCTGACGGCGTCGGGGCGAAGCGGGGAATCGTAGTAGCTCAGGATATAGCCGTCGGAAGAGGCGTTTTCGGAAGCGGGAGCGTTAAGGTATCCGTCAGGCACGCGCTCGTCCGCGAACGCGTTCCAGAATTCCGAGAACATTCTCACATAGTTCATCACGGCCTCGCCGGTGATTTTAAAGCCGACGTCCTTCCAGTGGCCGTGCTTTTCAAACTTGTTTATGTATTCGTCCGCAAGGTTCACGCCGCCGCTGAACGCGACTTTGCCGTCGATTATAAGCATTTTGCGGTGGTCGCGACAGTTGAGCTGGCCCTTGACAAAGACGAGCGGGTTAAACGGAACGCAGCGGATTCCCTTTTTGCGCAAAGCTTCCGCCTCGCGGGCGGTGTAGGTGGATATGCTCCCGAGGTCGTCGTACATAACCCGGACGTCGACCCCGGCGGCGGCCTTTTCGGCGAGGATTTCAACCATCGAATCCCACATCTCGCCGCTTTCGACGATGAAATATTCGACAAATATAAAGCGTTCAGCTTTTTTGAGCTCAGCGAGCATTTCGGGGTGCATCAGGTCACCCAAGGGATAATATTTCGCCGAACGGTTCACGCAGGGCGCAAAGCCCGTCTTTGCGCCGACAAAGCGAAAGCTCTGGCAGAGGCGTTTATCCTCCTTTGAAATAGCGGAGTAGACCTCCTCGGGGTCGGCGGCCTGCGCGGGAAGAGGCTGGGTTCGGTCGAGGCGTTTTTTGAGGGGGCGGGTGGTGCGCTTGTTTCCGAAAACAAGGTACAAAAACGCTCCGGGGAGCGGGAATGTTAAAATAATCAGGAGCCAGAGGATTTTGTAGGTGCTTTCGTCCTGCTTCGTTATCAGATAGAGAACGAAAATAAAGGACAGAACCGTTAAAATGAGGTTTATCGGGACGGCCCAAGGCGCGAGCCATTTAAAAAGAACGAAGAGCCAGACTGCCTGAAGGGCGACTGCGGGAAGAATCGTGAGAACCCGCCTGATGATTTTGTTCATAATTTAACCTCCGATGCTTGCGTGTGATTTCGCCGTGCGGGGCGATGATATTATTATAGCACATCGGCGGGGAGAAAGCAAGTGCGGGGAGGAAAGCGGGGGGTGGGGCGGGTTTTGGGCGAGGGCTCGGGTGAGTTAAGGAC
>CANPZQ010000159.1 GCA_947588775.1 uncultured Clostridia bacterium | reverse complement strand
TCGGTCATTTATGACCGCGAAGTCCGAAAAGCAAGTTTTGTCGCTGGCGTTGGTTCCCCCAACAAAAAGGCCCTTAACGGATATGATGCGACATCAGACTAAGCTTTCCGTTGCTCTCCCAAGTTAGGCGCGGGGACGGAGCGGACGGAAGAGCGAAATTATGGGGGCGGGCGGGTGGGACCCGTGAAATTAGCTCCGTCCCCGCGCCGGCCACAGCCTGCCACCCCCAAAAACCTCACTCCTTCCCCTTAACCCGCTTAAGTATAACCGCCGCAATCGCGCCGTTCAAAATCCCCGAAAGACACCCTACAACCAGCAGCACCGGCCCGTAGTACCAAATAACAGACGCGTCGGTCATCAGCCCCGCGACCGCGAGTTGGCCGAGATTGTGAACGCTCCCGCCCGCCGCGCTGACGCCGATTGGCGAAAATTTGCCGCTTTTTTTCAACAAGCCCATCGTCAAAATGCTCAAAATCCCGCCGGCTAAACTGTACAAAAAGCCGGAAAAGCTTCCGAAAATCAGCCAGCTAAGGACAATCCGCGCAAGGTTGACAGCCGCGGCTTCCCAAAAGCCGAAAAGATAGAGTGCCGCGAGCACGCAGATGTTCGCGAGGCCGAGCTTTATTCCGGGCAGACCGGCGGCAGGCGCGGGCAGCAAAAATTCAGCATATGAAAGCGCGAAGCAAAGGGCCGTCAAAAGCCCCAAAACCGCGATTTTGCGCGTTTTCGGCATACTCTCGCCCCCTCAAATAAGCGCGTCGGGGCCGCCCCGCACGCGAACCGTGACCTCGCCGGGCAGGCAGACAATCGCCTCGCCCTCGCGGCTGATGGGCGCGTGGCGAACGCAGAGCCGGTTCTTGCAGACAGCGTCCGAAACCCGCGCCTCGCCGCCGCTTACCGTGACAGTCAAAACGCCGTCAACGTCGAGCGAGCCGTCGCGGTCGAGCGGCATCTCGGCGAAAAACTCGCCTCGAAGGCTTATTTCAACGGTTTTCCCGGCTTCATTTTTCGGAAAAGCCGCGCGGCAGGCGAGCAGAATCCCCGCCGCTGCCGCGACTGCCGCAAAAATTATTAAATCGTATAGATTAGGTTTGTTTTTCATCGGGGTGAACCTCGGGAATGATTGTTTTGGAAGCGGTGGCATGGGAGGCGCGGCGGAGAAAGCGGGGAGGGAGCGGGAAAGGTGGATGGGCGGGCGGGTGGGACCGACGCAACAGCTTTCTCCGCCGCGCCGAGGGCTTAGTTCAAGCCTTAAGCGAGCCGCATGCCCCCTACCCAAACATTGGTAAAAGCACATTCTTTCGGAGTACCCTGCAAGCCGGGTACAAATGCCCTTAGCTTTGCGCGAAATTATCAACGTGGTGCTCGGGCTATACAAAATTTGCCCTCCCCCTCCCCTCGGGGGGGAGGGGGACGAAGCGGTCTTGGCATTGCAGAAGCTTTGCAGGGGGGTGAGGGGGACTTAAAATAGTATGAGCGGAGCGAATACCCTTTGGAAAATTGCGGCAACAGCGCGAATTTTGCTTTGGCGCAGCACCCGGCCCGGACCGAATCCCATCCCCCGGAGCCGCAGGCGGAGCGGGGGGTGGGTGAGGAACGGGCTTTGAGCGCGCCGCCCCGCTGACAGCCTGCGCAAAGGCCCGGCGCGGGTTAAGAAAGCTGCCCTCCTGCGCCCACCCGCCCACCCCCTCCACTTTCTCCCTTTCCCCCGCTTTCTTAACCCGCGCCTCCGTCCTCCGGGAACCCCTCGGACCGCGTAATTTCGCCGTTTTGCCCAACCCACAACGCTTCGGCGTTTGCCTCCGAAAGCAGCTTTTTCCCGTCATCGAGCGGAAGGCAGAAAAGCGCGGTCGAAAGCGCGTCGGCCTCCGCCGAATCGTCGCAGAGAACCGTCACCGAACGCCAAAGGTTAGCCGGATAAAGCGTTTTCGGGTCGATTATATGATGATATTTAACCCCGTCAACTTCATAAAACCGCTGGTAGTCGCCGCTTGTAACCACCGCGCAGTCGCCAATTCCAAAGGAGGTTAAGATTCCGCCGTCGGGGTTTTCAATTCCGACAGTCCAGCTGCCGGAGGGCTTTTTTCCCCGCGCAACAACGTTTCCTCCGACCGAAAGCATGAAATTATCCGCGCCCGCTTCAAGGAGCTTCTCCGCCGCTTTCTGCGCGGCATAGCCCTTCGCGAGTGCGCCGAAATCAAGGCTCAGCCCCGGGTCGGAAATCGTCACCGCGCCGCCCTCGACCGAAACGTCGGATATGTCGCAGTGCTCCGCCGCGCGGGAAAGCTCCTCCGGGTCGGGCAAAATCCCGCGCTCGCGGCAGTCGTGCCAGACGGAAAGAACGCTCCCGAGCGCGATGTTAAGCTGCCCGCCGGTGAGGCGGTGCCACTCGATACCCGCCCCGATAAGCTCGCATAGCTCGGGCGGACATTCCCCGCTTTTTTCGCGGTTTAAGGAACACGCATTGAAGCCGTCGTATTCGTTGTAAATGTCAAAAATTTCATGAAGCCGTTTAAGCTCTTCGTGAACCGTTTCTGAGAATCCGTCAAATTCCTTCTCGTTTGAGCAGTACGCCGTGAACTCCGTTACCGTGTCGAATACATCAAACCAGCTCGCCGAAAAACGCTTCGGGACGGGCGCACAGCCATGCAAAAGAAGACAAAAAAGAGAAATTGACAGAACAATATGTAATTTTTTCACGCTTTATGACCGACTGTAATAACCTTGCAGGGGCATTTCTCGGCGCATTTCCCGCAGCCGATACATTTGGATTGGTCAATTTTCGCAAGGTTGTTTTCGACGGTGATTGCGCCGTTCTCGCAGGTGCGCGCGCAGAGCCCGCAGCCGATGCAACCGGCGGAACAGGCGGCTTTTACGTCCTTGCCCTTTGAACGCGAGGAGCAGGCGACGATGTAATCCGCGCTCTCGGGAATCAGCTCAATCAGGTGGTTCGGGCAGACGGAAACGCACATTCCGCAGGCGTGGCACTTTGTCCGGTCGATTTTCGCGAGTCCGTCGACGATGCGGATTGCGTCGTAGGGGCAGTTCTGGGCGCAGGTCCCGAGGCCGCAGCAGCCGTAAACGCACTTTTTCGCGCCGTGTCCGGGGGCAAGGTACGCGATTCGGCAGTCGCGGCCGTCGCTGTAGATGTAGTTGTCGTTGGTGTTGTGGCAGTTTCCGGAGCACTTGACGAAGGCGACAAGCTTCGGGCCGTCCTCGAGGTCGAGGCCCATGACCTTGCCGATTTTCGACTTGTTATTTGACGGCGCGCAAAGCCCCGGGTCCGCGCCCTCAAAGACGACCGCGTGGGCGTAGGCGTCGCAGCCCGCGTAGCCGCAGCCTCCGCAGTTTGAGCCCGCAAGGAGTTCGCGCACCTGATGTTCGCGCGGGTCGGCCTCGACCTTGAATTTTTCGGACATAACCCCGAGCACCACGCCGATAATAACGCTGATAACGCCGATGACGGCGGCGGCCGAAAGTATTTGAATAAGCATAAAAATCACCTCTGAAATCCGGCGATGGCCGGGGATAGGTTAATTCGCAAAACTATGTACAAAAAAGTTAAAAGTTTCGCCGGCCTTTTTAAGGCCGCAGGGTCAAGGGGCGGAGCCCCTTGTCGCGGCCCGCAGGCCGCGAAATCTCCCATACTCCCCAAAGCGCAGGAGGGGGAGCCAGAAAATCAGCCCGGTGGGCTGTTTTCTGCGGGGGGGAACCCTCGCCTACGACAGCGGAGTCCGAAAAGCAAGTTTTGTCGCTGGCGTTGGTTCCCCCAACAAAAAGGCACAGCACCCAAATGTGCCTCTATTTTCATATGGCGGGAGGAACATAAAAGTTGCACATGGCAGCCCCAACAAAAAGGCCATTTTGCCCATGCTTTCTCATTTTGAAAAGCTTTAAAAGAGGCACTTTGTCAGGGGGCGCGGGGACGGAGCGGGAATAAGCCGCTAAGGTGGGAGGGC
>CANPZQ010000158.1 GCA_947588775.1 uncultured Clostridia bacterium | reverse complement strand
CCTCGGCCTTTGAAAGCGTACTCGATGTGGACCGAGCGCATCGAGGCGACCGAGCGGTTGAATTCAAAGTGGCCGTCCATTATTTCGCCGCTCATCGTGAAGCCGCGCTCGTCATGGGTGAGCTTTACGTTACCGAGCGACTGGAAACCGACCCGGCCGTTTACCAGCCTTTCGAGGCGCGCCATGTCCTCGAAGCGGTATCTCCCCTCCTCGACCTCGCGGCGGACGTTTTCGCGCTCCCAGCGGTACCAGTCGGGGACGTGGGTGAAGATGTCGTCGCCGTTTTCGCGGTGGAGCTGGCCGTAAATATCCATCTTCCAGCTTGCGCCGCACTGGCTGCACCAGATTCTGTCGTCCTTGGAATCGGTCATGAACTCCTCGCCGCATGCGGGGCATTGGTATAAAATTTTGTGGATATTCTGCGCGCGCTGACTGCATTTCATGTCGAGCTTGTTGTCGCGGATATACGCATAGTCGTCGTATACAAACGCGGCTTCGATCCGCTTCTGGATTTCGTCGGCGGAGAGCTTTAAAACCTCCTCGCGGGTGACGATTTGCGTGAGCGTGCTGACAATCGGGACCTTGCGGTACGGGTGTTTATTCCACTGCGGCGAGCGGATAAAATTCCCCTTTGAAATAAAGACAACGACGGGAACCTTCGCTTTTTTGGCAAGCTTTCCGAGCGCGCCGTCGATTTGTTCGTTTATCCCCGCGAGGGAGAATCTCGCTTCGGGATAAATCGTGCAGCAGACCTTCTGCCGCGTCAGCGCGTTGAGAATATGCCGCACGACGGTCATATCGGCGGTGAATTTTCTCTTATAGATGCCGCCGACGCCGCGCATCAGCCATTCGCGGCCGATAAACTCCTCAATCGAAATCACCCAGCTGGTGCGATAAGGGAAAATCGCCTTTACGACGAGCGGAAAATCGACGAACGACCCGTGGTTGCACAGAATCAGGAAGGGCGGCTTAAGCCCCTCGCAGTTCACGCGCGTGACGTTCGCGCCGCCGGCGATGGACGAAAACAGCTTTGTGCCGCCCCACTCAATCGGCATGAGCACGGGCAGAGGCTTTGAGGGCTTTCTTTTTGTGTCGAAGGCTTCGGTTTTTTTGGACATGTTCAGGGCTCCTTTTATTTTGGAATGATGGGGGTGCGTGTTGGGGGGATTTTTTCGGTAAGGTTGGGGGGAGAGGGGGCGCGGGGACGGAGCGAGGGGGAAGCGGGAAGGTGTGGGGGTGGGCGGGTGGGACTGACGAAAACAGCGGAGGCCCCGCGCCCCGGCCTGAGCCGAATCCCGTCCCCCGGAGCCGCAGGCGGAGCGGGGATGGGTGAGGGTCAGGCTTCAGCAGGAGGCCGGTGTTTTTTGCCGAAACCGGATACTTTTGCTCACTATACTTTGGAACGCACGGAGCTGCGGCTCCGACAATCTGTTTTCTGACTTCTGACCCCTGTGCCTCTAACCGGATTCGTTCCTCACCCGCCCCCACTCCGCCCTGCGGGCTCCGGGGGGCGGGTTCGTCGCGAATGGGCTTTCGCCCAAAAGGAACTCGCTTACGCTCGTACTATCTAAAGTACCCCTCACCCCCTGCAAAGCCCCCGCAAACCCAAAGCTCGGTTCCTCCCCCTCCCCCCAAGGGGAGGGGGACCCGGAGCTTAGCACATGCCGCCCCGCCCCGGCTTTCTGCTAACTCCCCGCGGCGGAAAAAGCTGTTGCGTCGGTCCCACCCGCCCGCCCCCGCCATTTCGCACTATCCCTCCGCTTTTTCCGCCGCTCTCCTATCAAAAACCGTTAATCAAATCAACCAATTTCACCCCATACCCGCTTTGTCGCACATTCAGCATTCAGACAACCTGTCACCTATCCCCCGAATGTGCCTCCACCGCCGCGCTGTAAACCTCCCCTTTCGCAAACCCGAACTTCTTCGCCGCGGCCTTGCACGCCTCCGAGAGCTTCATTCCCCCGTCGGCGAGCCGAAGTGCCTCCGATACGGCGTCCTCAATCCCGACCTGCGGCGGCGGGGCGGGGCGAAAGCCCTCTACGACGAGAACATACTCCCCGCGCGGCCGGTTTTGCTCATTATATAAATTAACGGCTTCGCTGAGCGTCGTCCGGATTATTTCCTCATGAACCTTAGTGAGCTCCCGGCAGAGCGCGAGCCGCCTGTTCCCGAAAAAGTTTAACATATCCCGAAGCGTCGCTTCGAGCTTATGCGGAGCCTCATAAAAAATCAGGGTCGACGGCTCCCCGGCGGCCTCCTCGAACATCTCGCAGCGCGAGTTTTTCGCGATCGACGGAAACCCGAAAAATTTGAACTTCGAGGTGTCAAGCCCGCTCACCGCAAGCGCGGAAATCAACGCCGTCGGCCCCGGCACGACCTCTATCGGAATCCCGTTTTCGGCGCAGAGCCGAACCAAATCCTCCCCCGGGTCGGAAACGCAGGGCATACCAGCGTCGGTTACGACCGCGCAGCTTTCCCCCGCTAATATTTTTTCGATAATCGCGTCGCCCGCGTATTTCCGGTTGTGCTCGTGATAGCTCAGAAGCGGCTTTTTAATACCGAAATGCGCGGTTATTTTAGATGTTACCCGGGTGTCCTCGGCGGCGATAAAGTCGACCGCCTTAAGCGTTTCCACGGCGCGGAACGTCATGTCCCCGAGGTTCCCGATAGGCGTTCCGACGACGAAAAGCTTCCCCGCCACGGCTACGCCTTTTTGACAAACATAACGCCGAGGGTGTTGGGGCCGCAGTGGCTCGAAATGGTGCTTCCGGCGACGGTTGCGTAAACGGTTCCGAAGCCGTAATCCTCCTTAACCATTCTCTTGACCTCTTCGACGATGTCCGAATCGACGGAGGCGTTCACGACGAAAATGAAGCTTTTGTCGATGTCGGTTCTTCCGTCGAGCCTTCCCTTAACGTATTCAATTATTGATTTTTCCGCGCTTCCGCGATATTTTTTGCCGACGTCCATCGACCCGTTTTCCATGACTATTTCGGGGCGGAGCTTCAGAATATTCGCGCCGAAGGCGAGCACCGAGGAGCATCTTCCGCCCTTCTGGAGGTACTCAAGGGTCTGTAAAACGAAGGAAACGTCGATTCTTGTCTTAAGCTCATTAAGCTTTTCGGCGATGTCCCTGGCCTCAAGCCCCTCTTCGGCGAGCCTTGCGGCCTCCAAAACGAGAATCCCCGAGCCGGACGAAAGCGAGCGCGAGTCAATCGGGTAGACATGGCCGAGCTCGTTGGCGGCGATTTTCGCATTCTGGTGACAGGCGGAAATCTCGCTCGAAATATTTATATGTATCACGTCGAAGCCGTCGTCGACGTATTTTTTCCAGACATTGGTATATTCGTACTCGGAAATCGCCGAGGTTTTAGGGAGAACCCCGGTTTTCGCGACATAGTCGAACAGCTCCCCGACGGAAACGTCGACGCCGTCGTGTCTTAGTTCTTCGCCGAGCAGCACCCCGAGGGGGATAATGTCGGCGTTGCAGCGTTTGTAGAGCTCCTCGTTGAGGTCGCAGGTTGAATCGCAGGTGATTTTAATCTTTGGCATGGTGTTTTTGCTCCTTTGGGTCGGGTGATAAGATGTATTTTTGTGGGTTTGCGGGGTGTGGGGAGGGGTGGCGGGGTTGGGCGAGCTTAGGTGGGCTTGAGCGGGGGTGGGGTGCTGTGTGACGGCGCGGGGACGGAGCTGATTTCGCGGGCCCCACCCACCCGCCCCCATAGCTTCGCTCTTTCGTCCGCTCCGTCCCCGCGCCTACTTTGGGCGGGCAACGGTTGGTTTGGGCGGATGTCGCAGCTTCGGCGTTTGGGGCCTTTTTGTTGGGGCTTCAGGAGGACACCTTTATGTTCCTATCGCCGCATGATGTTAGAGGCACATTTGAGTGCTGTGCCTTCTTTGTTGGGGGAACCCCCGGCGAGGGTTCCCCCGCAGAAAACAGCCCACAGGGCTGATTTTCTGGCTCCCCCTCC
>CANPZQ010000157.1 GCA_947588775.1 uncultured Clostridia bacterium | reverse complement strand
TTTACGCCATATTCGTTGAAGGTCTCTTTCTTTGCGCAAATCCACAGCTTGCCGTCGTGGACGATAAAATTTGAGCACCCTACGATTTTATCGTCGATACCTGACGCGTTAAGCCTGTTCGTCCCGTCAAGGTCGGCGCGCCAAAGGGCTGTCGAGGAATAAAAATTGCCTTCATCATCTAAAGCGGCGTAGTTGTCTTCAAACCAATATATCTTATCCTCGTACTGCACCACCGTCCCGATGACGCTTATCGAGCCGCAGTCGGAAGATTTATGCAGGCAGTTGGGCTTCGAGCACACGACGACGTCGAGACCCGTCTTAAAGTCAACATATCTCAGCCTGTCCCTGCTTGAACCGTTTACTTCCGCGCTTGAAGAATAATAGAAGCCGTCGGTTCGGGTAGTTTTGGCATAATCGCTCCAATAGGTTTCGGGGGTTTCCAAATACGGGTCGTAAACACCGCTGTTTTTTGATTTTTCTTTTGAACCGCATGCCGTCAGAAGCATCGTCGCGGCAAAGATTACTGCAAATAATTTTTTCGTATAAATCACCTCTATAAATATCCTATCGCATACTCAAACGCCTGTCAACCGCGCAGGGCTCATGCTTACACCGTTAAGCGATAACGTATTCATTCCTCACTCCTTTTGAACATCTCATCTTCAGGGACTTTCTTGAAATTGCTGCCGAGGCCGTGAATAATATAGCTGCCGTCGTGATAGCAGAGAACAAAGCTGTATTTGGGGATAACGCCCTTGTTGAGCTCAAGTATTTCACCGGTCGAAAGGTCGATAGCGGTGCCGTCGCTATTGAAGTAATAGCCGTTCACAGGTATCGCGTTGATGTTGTCCTGTAAATCATAGTTTTCAAAAACCATTTCATTGCCTTCGCTGTCAACTATAATCGAATTGTCGCCGTCCATATATCCGTAGAAGCCGCCGCTTGCAAACATCGGCTTCGTTACTTCGTATTCATTCAGCGATGATATAGGCATATCCCAATCGGTTATCTCGCCTGTTTCGAGGTCGAAGCGAACATAAATATCATTATAATCCTGTATATACAAGCCGCCGTTATATTCGCCGAGTATATCCGGATGGGCGGGATAATCCGCAAGCTGCCATTTATTGTACTCCTTATTTATAAAATCATAGCTGCAGATATATGCCGCTCCGTTACCCGTTGCGACGCCCGTGTGAGCCTCATTCTCCTCCTCGATAACGGTAAAATAGGCGACCGAACCTTTCATCACAAGATCCTGAATGTAGTCAATATCGTCAAGGGTGTCAATCTTTATCCTCGAGCTGCCGTCAAGCTCCGCTTTATAGATGTCCTGATAATTGTGCAGCTTTTCGTCTTTGTCCCACTCGGAGCGATAGCGGAAAAAGTAAAGATTATTCTCTACAATTGTCGGGTGGCAAATCCATCCGAGAACTTCAAAAGAGGTGCAGACGTCAGGGTCGTCATGCGGACAGTTCGGACGGGCGCACAATATTGCAGACTTCATAGAGTCAAAGTCGAAAAACCACAGCTGCGGGCTCATAAAATCGGCGCGGTCAACGAAATAAAACATACCGTTGAGATTGAGGTTTGACCAATTGTTATTACTGCGAGCGGTTTCATAGCCCACCGCATACTCTTTTACGTCGGTATCGGCTTTCTTTTCCCCGCCGCAGGCCGCCATAATAAACAGCGCGGCAAAAATAAATATAAATATTTTTTTCATATAAATCACCTCTATAAATATTATATAACATGCCCAAACGCCTGTCAACCGCGCAGGGCCTATGCTTGCGCCTTAAACAATTCCTCCTCCGAAACCTTTTTATATTCGCCGGTCGAAACCTCGCTCGCGATAATGTAGCCGTCGCGATAGCAGAGAATATAGCCGTACTTCGGGATTGCCGACTTATTTAATTCAACTATTTTGCCGCTTGAAAGGTCGATAGCGGTGCCGTCGTCGGGATTGAAGAAATAGCCGTTTACCGGCTTCGCGTTGATGTTGTCGGGAAGCCCGTAGTTTTCAAAAACCATCTCGCTGCCCGCGCTGTCGACAATTACCGCGTTATCGCCGTCCATGTATCCGTAAAAGCCGCCGCTCGCGAACATCGGCTTTGTCTTTCCGCGTTCGTCAAGCGATGATACCGGCATGTCCCAGTCGGATATTTCGCCGGTTTCAAGGTCGCAGCGGAGGCGGTAATAAATCCAATCGCCGCCCCTTTCGGCGGCGTAGTAGCCCTCGACATAGAGCCCGCCGTTGTATTCGCCGAAAACGGACGCGCCGACGTCGTAGCCCTCGGCAAGAAGCCCCAGATTCGAGAATTTTTCCTTTTCAAAATCATAGCTGCAGACGTAGGCCTCGCCGTAGCCTGTGCTTACCCCCGTATTGTCCTCAAAGGTTTCCCGGACGGCGGTGAAATAGGCCGTCGAGCCCTTTGAAAGCAAATCGCGAATGACCAAGCCGTCTATGGTGTCGATTTTCACCCGCGAGCTTCCGTCTGGAGCGGCTTTTCGGACAATCGTTGAAACGAGCAGCTCGCCGTTATCCCCCCACTCGCGCGATTCCTCAAAGAAATAGAGCTTATTGCCGACAATCGTCGGGTAGCCGTTCCATCTGTCGATTCCGAACGCGGTGCAGCTGTCGGGGTCGCTGTGCGTGCAGTTCGGTCGCATGCAGAGAATTGCCGCCTGCATCGAATCGAAGTCGAAAAACCATGTCCGCCTCGCGGTATAGCCGTCCGCGTCCTCGTTTTCGTCGGCGTAGAATATCCCGTTGAGGCAAAGGCTCGTCCCCCGCGGACTGCGGTACGCCGTTTCATAGCCCGAGGCGTAATTTTTGGCGTGTCCCCCGCCGCATGACGTAAGAAGTAGCAACGCGGCCAAGGCTGCTGCGAATAATTTTTTCATGTGAATTCCTCCTGAACAACCTATATATAAAAAATTTTACACTCTTCCCCCGGGTAAGTGTCAATAGCGCGCGCGAAATTTTGTATAAATAAACGAATTTTCAATGTGATTTTCAGTATTATTGACGGGTTTCGGATTAAAGCGTTGTTTTGATTAGGGGGTGTGGGATTATTATACCCCCCCCCGGGAGAATTTGTCAAGGGGGGAGGGGGGATACAAAAAAGAGCAGCCGCAAGGCTGCTCTTTCCCCATTATCTACTCTCACTCCCCGAACCTAATATCCCCAAAATCGAAGTCGCAGCCCGGGAGGAATACCACGCTCAGGTCGCGGGTGCCGGATACGGGGGCGATTTCAAAGGAGCGGGTGACGGGTTCGGGGCTGCCGTCGAACTCGATTATGCGCGCTTCGCCGCCGGAAAATCTAAGGTGGACCGTGTCGCGGGCGTTGCGGGTGCGGCCGGTGATTTCAACCCTGCTTACTCCCCCGCCGAGCTCGATTCCGCCGAACGTAACGCTTACGTTGTTGCCGATTCCCTCAATCATGCTCTCGCCGACGCGGTAGCTGTCGCCGTAAACGCCGTCGTTTTCAAGGGCCGAAAGCTTTACTCCCGCCCTTCTCGGGGCGGCGAACGAGAATCCCTTGAACCTCAGCTCCTCGCCGAACTCAAACGCGATTTCGTGAATGCCCTTAAGCTTTTCGGGAAGCCTGAAGGTGTTGTATTTATAGGTGTTCCACTCATTTTTCGCCTGAAAATCGAGGGTCGTGAGCACCTTTCCTCCGTCCGTCAGGCGCACGGGTATCACGTTCTCGTTATATGTATAAATTCCGATGGTGATTTCGTCCGAGCCGATTGCGCCGAAGTCGACCCTGTCGAACCTGACCGGCGTTCCGGTGCTTGTAAGAACCCCGCCGCCCATCGCGGACTGATTTTCCTCCGGATTCGAGCAGAGCGACGCGCAGACCGTTTCGCCGTAAGGGATTACCGAGGCGGGGCCGAAGCCGCAGTTCTCCATCTCGATTTCCGAGATAACCTCCTCGCAGCTTCCGCCGTTTTTGCAGTACGCCCGAAGCC
>CANPZQ010000156.1 GCA_947588775.1 uncultured Clostridia bacterium | reverse complement strand
AATATCCATATATACAAAATCATATAGGAGGAATCTGTATGGCAATATTTAAGACAGCGAACGGAAAGGGAAAATATTATGACGCGGAATCAAAAGAGCAGGTCCTGAAATATGTGCTCAACCCATACAAAATGACCCACGGATATTATGGAGCATACGGAGTAGATACCTGCGATATAGTTGGGAGCATGAACGAAGTATCTAAGAGATTCGGCAAAACAGAGGGAGTACAGCTTCGGTATTTTATACTTTCATTTGATGACAGAGAGGTATCTGAATTGATAAGAGGGCTCTGCGCGGCTTGAAAATGGCAATATGCGAGATGTGAAACCGATAAACCAAAATAAAAACGTCGGCAAAGCCCGAGCCTTGCCGATGCAAGATATTCACCCTTTATTTTCCCGCAAGATTTTGCACGACTGCAAATTCAGTTCATAGAACTCCTCGCGAGTGAAGCTGCTCTTAAACAGCTTTTCGTACATCACGTCAACGCGGCAGATGTCGGGGCGGGCGTCATATATTTCGCAGAGGTTGTTTTTTAAATGAACGCACGCCCCGGTGCCGTCGTCGAACTCCGAAAGCTCGGGAATCAGGGATATGTGGCGGCAGCATTCTCCGCACTTTGTGCAGGGGAATTTATCCGGCATTGTTTTCAAGGGCCTTGCGGGCTTCCTCCGGAGCCTTCTCGGATTCTTCGGTCAGGCTTCCGTCCTCTTTGAGGATAGGCACGTCGAGAACGGATTTTATCGCCTTTGCCAGAGACAGCGAGGCGAAAACGGTTTCCTTCTCGCTCTGGGTATAGCGCGAATAGTCGGTTCCGCTGTTTTCGACAATTCCGGCAAGCTGATACACGACGGGCGCGAAAATCGCGTCAAGCTTTAAAAGAAGCCGCTCATACATGTTCGCTCTAAGGCGGATTCCGCGGCATGCGGTTTTCATCGCCTTAATGTCCGCCTCGAAGGCTCTCGCCTTTGAGAGGTTTGAATATGCGTCGTCCTTGGCCGCGCTTGCTTTCGCGCCGACGACAAGCCCCATAACCGCAAGCGCGGGTCCCGCGACAACCCCTCCGAGAAGAGCGGCTCCCCCGGCCATTCCGAAGCCGCCGGCCGCAAGCGTTCCGCCGCCCAGGAATGCGAGAGTGGCGTTGGTTGCAGCAGCTCCGCTAAGCCCTGCGATTGCTGCTCCGGTAGAGGCGGTTGCAAACGCCATCGTCGCGCTGTATGCTCCGAAAGCGGCGACCGTTCCAAGGGCCGCGCCGCCTGCAACTCCTCCGGCAATTCCGCCGAGCATCTTAAGAGCCATGTCGGACATATCCTTCAGGTCGCCGAGCAGCTTGCCGTCATTCTTGATTTTTTCAAGCTCGCCCAAGCCCTCGGATTCCGAAAGCTCGATGTTTTTAATCCTCTCAAATGTCTCTACAAACGGCCCTATGCTCTCCGAAAGGACGGAAAGCTTTGTTTTGCCGAGGTCCTCAAGAGCCTGATTGGCGTTCTTTCTGCTCTCGTCGGCCTCTTTCTTCGCGCGCTCGACGATGTATTGGGCTCTTTCGTTTGTTTCCTTCGCGTCATGCATATCAACGCCGGCTTTGACTGATTTTCCTACGCCGAATGCGCCGGCAGCGGCAACTGCTGCCCAAACTGCTAAAACTGGTAACGGCATAATTTTAACCTCCTTTAAATTTCAGCGTCTGCAATAAGCAAATCTACGCTTCTGACAAGTCTCTTGTTCGCGGCTTCGATTGATTTGAGCAAGTTTTTAATCTTCTCGGCGGCCTTTTCGGCGTCCGCGATGGTGTAGAACTGCTGCGTTTGCTTTAGGTTCTCAATAAAGCTCCTTTTCGCGTCGAGAGCGGACAGCGTTTCGGCGGTATCTCTCATTATTGAGATAACCGAGCCGTCAATTTTCCACTTATCGGCGATGTGGCTGATTACCTTATCCTCCGCCTGAGAATAATCGCCGTCGGCATAGCCGAGAAGGACGAGCGACCAGACGGTGTAGAGCCTTTCCTTGGTACCGCTTACATGCGACGCCGAACCTACAAGCTGTCTGAATGCCGTTTCGGTGCTGTCAGTGGTTCTTGCGGCAGATAAAAATGAAGTGCTCATATCGCCGAGTGCTCTTATCACTGCGTCCTCCGGAGAGCTTTGCTCGGCAATGTAATGCTGAGCAAATGCCTCAATTAACCACTGTTCGTTTTCCGAGGCACCGTATGATTTTGCAATCTCGTGAAGCCTCTCTTTCTCCTCATCAGCGCATTGCGCGTCCGCATAGGCGAACATGTAGTACAATGCAAGCTGATATTTTTGCGTGCCTGTCATGAATTTTGCTCCTTTCAATTAAAGTTTTATAGTCTTATCGCTGTACATCAGCGCATCGAACTCTTCCATAGTGCTGCAAAGCGGCTTTTGGCCCATAAGCATTGTTATTCCGTTTACGCCGTACACCGCTTTTTCGACCTCTCCGACCTTGAAGGAGGCGAGAATGCCGGTGAAAAACGTCTGCATGGAGGCGATATTTTCGGAAAGATAGTTATTTATCAGGCCGTTTATCTCCTCGCGGTAGGCGTTAATCATTTCAATGTGCTCGCGGCAGGCTTTTTCAATTACCAGCCGCCGCTCATGCGCAAGCTCTTTTTCCTGAAGGGCTGTCAAAAGCGAAGCGTATCCCGCCGAGGCAATCGCATAACCAACCAAACCGCCAATCAAAGCACCGATTACCGGAACCATCGTCTGCCCGGCAACCGCGCTCCCGGCTACTATGTGCATGGCTGCTGCACTGCCTATTGTCGCGCCTGCGCCGGAGGAAATCGTTACGAAATCGCGTTCGCCCATTTCCTTCAAAGCCTCGGCTCCGGTGATTTCTCCGTTAAAATATTTTATAAGCACATTTGTAGTATCGACGGCAAGTGTGACTATTGTACCCGGAAACGAAGTTTTCGCAAGTCCCTGAATTTTGACGGAATTGCAGCTTTTTAAAACCCCCGAAAATCCCGTCGCGCCCGCGGTAATCATATAACCGTTCACTGCCGAGGAGGCTACGTCCCGCGCCGTGTTGAAGAACGCCTCCTTCGGGCTCAGCTCGCCTTGATGCATCTCGTATAAATTCACAATTCCGGATATTCCCGCGCTTATCGCCGCTCCGGTTCCTGCGCCTTTAAGCCCCGCCCTGTTTACAACGTCAAGCTCGCTTCCCAAAGCCGAAAGAGTCGGGTGCTCCCTTGCAAACAGAGCCTGCTTGTTTGTTACGCTGCTTTCTTTGAGGTTTTTCTTGATTTTTTTAAGGGCGTCCAGCTGCTCCTGCAATTTGGCGGCGGTTTTTGTATCGCCCTTTTCGGTCACGGCTTTCAGCTGTTTCCCGAGCGACTTGATTTGCGCGTCGGCCTCAGCCTGCATCCCGCTGAAAAAATCCTTCGGGACCTCGATGTCTACGTTGTTGTCGAGGTATTTTTGATACGGCTTCGACTGCAGCTTTTTGAGTGCCTCGGACGGCGATTTTCCGACAAATTTCATCTGCGAGCCGGCGACGATGTTTCCGTTTCCGTCAATCACAACGTGGTCTAACAGGGGGTCGTTCACGCGGCCGATGTCGTCGGTCCGGACCTTTCTCCGGCCCGTTCCCTTGATTCTGTTTTCGGCGTTGAAGTTTGCGGATTCCTTTATTTCGGCGGAAAATCCCGCCTGCTGCTTGATGTTCGTCTCTTTGTATTCGGGATTTACCTTTGATTCCGAGACGGACTTAAGGCTGCGCTTATACTTTATCCCGAGCTCGTTGTCCACGCCGGTATAGCTCGCGATATGTTCCTTTACCGCACCGCCGTGACGCTCGATAAGGTCCTCGGTCGCGCCCAGAAACGCCGCGCCCTGCAATCCTTTCGCACCGTTTTCGCGTTTTTTCTTTTCTTCGTCGATTGTTGCGTTATCCTTGTTTTCAGCCATTTCGGCCACCTCACTTTACCACCTTAACATAATCTCCTTGGCTTCTCAGCCACATATCTATCCCCTTACCGAACACCTCGGCGCGGATTGTCCAGCCGTTTTCGTCCTCGTCGATGATTTTCGCGGTCGGGAGCCTGTCCAGAACCGCCTCGACCGACGGGCCGGTGTAGCGGAATTTCACGGTTTGGAGCTTGCCGCCGTACATGAACTGCACGCGCTTTCTGAACTCGCCTTCTTCAAATCGTGAAGC
>CANPZQ010000155.1 GCA_947588775.1 uncultured Clostridia bacterium | reverse complement strand
AAAGACGTCAGCGAGCGTTTAAAAAAAGTCAGGCCCGCACTTTACCGTGAGGTCCGCGTGATTTTAGACATAAACAAGCAGGAACGCCACCTCCGCGGCGGCGAAGCAACGAAGCAAAAATACCGGGAGCTCTCGGGGATTAAATAGAAAATGCCGCCCTCGCGTTCGGGGGCGGTTTTTTTACCTCTTCCATGAGGCGTGCGTCAAAAGGCTCAGGCGGATTTTTTCGGCGGCGGTGGCGATGAACATCGCGTTGGTAGGCTTGCCGGTATCGGGGCTGATGGCTCCGCCGAAGTATTCGTCGAACGCGCCGAAACGGGATCGCGCGCAGGCGGTTTCGATGGCGTTGCGGATTGAGCGTTCGACGCGAGGGGGCGTGGAGCCGAATTTTTGCGCGACCTCGGGATAGATATATTTTGTGACGCCGTGTATGCGGCCCGGCTCCTTTACTGCCATCTCAATCGCCGCCGCGAGGTACGCGAAGCCGTCCATGTGAGCCGGCACCGACAGCGCGAAGAGCGTGTCGTGCACCGCCCGGTAAAGTATCGGGTCAAAGTCTTCCATTTCGATTCCTCCGTGACATTTTTTACCATTATATCACGGGGTTTTCGGGCGGTTTGTCGAAAAATGTATAAATAGATGTGATTATCGAAAAATTTGTTGGAATTGATGATTTTCGGGGGATTCGGCGGGGATTTTTGTGTAAGATTTTGGGGGGTGATTTAGGGGCGCGGCGAAGGGGGGGGGGGGGGGGGGGGGGGGAGGGGGGGGGGGGGGGGGGGGGGGGGGGGCGCAGGAAAGGAGCCCCCTTCGCCGCGCCGGGCTTACGCAGGAAACCCAAAGCAACCCGCGCACCCAATCCCCCGCCTGACCCGAATCCCGCCCCCCGGAGCCGCAGGCGGAGCGGGGGTGGGTAAGGGTTAGGCTTCAGCAGCAGGCTGCAAATTTCCCGCAAGCTATGCGCTTGCAGCCTCTATCCTCTACCTCTCTAACACTCTATCCTCTAAACCGCCCGCGCGGCGGAAAAAGCTGCCTTTCCGCGTCCCACCCACCCGCCCCCCGCACCTTCCCACTATTCCCCGCTTTTCCCGCCGCGCTTCCTTTGTAGCACCCATCAAATTCCCCGCAAACAACACCAAACCCCCGCTCCCAAATACCCCGCCGCAGCCAAATCCGCAAACTCGCCCTGCCGCGTCAGAAACGGCACGCCGTTCATCACGAAATACCCGATCAGCAGCAGATTCAGCGGAATAAGCGCGGCGCGCTTCCCGCAGGCGAGCCAGCCTATGCAGATTCCTGCGGCGGGCGCAAGTCCTGCGACGGCGAGCATCAGCGCGAGAAGGTCGTACATCGAATCGGCGCGGCTCGCATAAACATGCAATCCTAACGCCGCAAGGCCCACAGCCCCCGCGACCGCCGTCGGAACCCACCGAACCCACCTTTCCCTGTCCGCAAGGCAGAGCCGCAGCTGCAAAAATGCCGCCGGAACCCCGCCTAACATGACCGCGGCAAGCTCGCCGATGTAATATCCGAACATCTCAACGTCCCGAAGCGCAGCCGAAAGCCCGGCCCATAGCGCGACGCCGATAACTATTCCCAAGGTCGAAAATATCTTGAGTTTTCGCCTTTTTTCGTCCATTTTTTCCTCCGCGATGTCCTATTTTGCCGACGGGCTCTCGTATTTTCTGAGGTTCGGAAGCTCGTCAAGCGTCAGCGTATATTCGCTGTCGTAGGCCTTTTGAAGCATGCTTTTGTCGGTATACTGCTCGGAAAGCGCGCCGTCCCTTACACAGAATTCGCCCGACCATGTCCCCCAGAAAAGCCATCTCGCGTTGTCGCGCCATGTCAGCTCGGGGTCCATCACGCAGCCGTTTTCCGAAAGGGCGATGAGCTTCGTTTCGCCTGAGCAGTCCGCGCATTTAGCGAACGTCGGCGAAAAGCTCCCGTATTCGCGCTCGCCGGGATAGATGTCCCACGCGACAATGTCGACAACGTCGTCGCCGGGATACCAGTCCGCGTCCTGGCCGTTCCATACCCAAATCAGGTTATTAAGTCCGTAAACGTTCGTCAGCTGGTCGTAGAGCTCCCGCCAGAGCTTTTTATATGCCTCCGCGCCGGATTTCCCCCACCAGAACCAGCCGCCCGAGGCCTCGTGGAGCGGCCTCCAGAGCACCGGCACGCCGTCCTCCTGAAGCCTTTTGAGCTGTTCGGCGACGTCCTCAATATCATCGAGAAGCTTTTTATGAACAAGCTCGTCCTCGCCGTTCATAACCGCCTCCAAATCTATCTTCGAGGATTCCGCGCGGAACGAATCCCACCACTCCTTGCCGTCGGCGACCGCAACAATCGGCGAAAGCCAGTGCCAGCACATCTGCACGATTCCGCCGGCGTTATAGTACCAGTCGTGGGCGTATTCCACCGCCATGCACTCCGCGCCGTTCACCTGGGCGGTATGGGTATAGTTTCCCACGTCGAGCCCCAAAACCGCGAAGCTCTTCCCGGTTGCGCCCAGAATCGCCTTATACTCGTCCGATTCGCGGCCGTTGCCCGCAAACTGCCCCGAAAGCGAATATTTTCCGTAAATATCTTTAGGGAAGTTATAGAGCATCTTCGTGTGCCCGTCCGCGTTGGGGTTAGAAAGCTCCGCCGTAACGTTGTAGATTTCTCCGGGGTCGGTTTCTGTAGGTTCAAGGGTAATTCCCCCGAAGTCGACGTATCCCCACGACGGCGTGAGGGTGATTTCATGCTTCCCCTCGGAAAAATAGACAAATTTCGCGACGGGGTCGTCGGGTGTGATTTCGGCAAGCTTATAGCCGTCCACCGCGAGGTTGTTCACCCGATTTCCGTCGCCCGACTGAGTGGTGACAATGTCGAAAAATCCCGCGACGGGGGTATTAACTTTAAACGTGATAGAATCGCCCTCCGAATTCATTCCGACGATTTTGTCCCCCGAAAGCCTCGCGTTTCCGCCGAGCACCGCCTCCGAGGCGGGAATTTCCTGCCCGACGGTATTTCCTGCGGGTTCGGTAAGCGAAAGCTCCCCTATCGAAAGCTCCGCAAAGCTCTTTTTCTTGTCGCCGAAGCTCGCGTCGATGGTCGTTTTCTCGCATGCCGTGAGGCACGTCGCAAGCATTGCGAACGCAAGCGCGAGCGAAAGCGTTTTTTTAATTTTCATAATTTATCTGACCTCCTTAAGGCGCACGTTTTTCGCGCCGAATATCCTTTCAAGCTCCGAAAGCGTTCCGCCGTTCAGCGCAATCGCCTCGGCTCCCTTTAAAACGGTTCTCCCGTGGACGTCGGAGAGCCAGACGTATATCTTCGCGCTCCCGGGGTTCTGATACGCGAGCTTTCGGAGGCTTTCGATTCGCTCGGTATCGCCTGAGCGCATTCTCAGGCCGATTGAGAGCCTTGAAAGCTCCGCGAGCTTTTTGTCGATGGGGACGATTTCCCCGGCAATTATTTTCGGCGGCTCCTCCTCGCGGAAGGAGAGCTTTCCGCTCACATAGTATTTTCCGCCCTCCGCAAGCTCGTCGCAGACGCGCTCGAAGGTCCTCGAGAAAACTATGGCCTCGATTTCCGAGGTTGTATCCTCGAAATTCGCAAAGCACATTCGGTTTCCCTTTTTGTCGATATGAAGCGTAAGCTTTCTCAAAAGCCCGAACACCGCCGCGAAGTCGCCGTCGCGGTACTCGGTGCTGTCGGTGATTTTTCTCGCCGTCGTCATTCCCGCCGCCTCGAGCCATGGGGTATATTCCGAAAGCGGATGGCCCGAAACGTAGATTCCGATGGTTTCCTTCTCCATCTCGAGCTTCTCGGAAAGCGTATAATCCGGCTCGTATGGGATTTCCGGCTCCGATTCGCCGCCCTGACCGCCGAAGAGGTCGAGCTGGCCCTCTACGTTCTCGCGCTTTCGCGCCGAAACCGTTTCCATAAACGCCTCGAGGCTGTTTAGCATCTCCCGGCGGTTCGCGGGGAAGGAATCGAACGCCCCCGACATTATCAACGCCTCGACCGCCTTTGAATTTATCTCGCGGCCGTGCATTCTTGAAACAAAATCGTAAAGCGAACGGAATTTCCCACCGCTCTCACGCTCGGCGATAAGCCCGCGAATCGCGCCGCTTCCGAGGCTCTTAATCGCCAGAAGTCCGAAGCGCATTCCGTTTTCGGTATATACGAAGCCCTCGCGGCTTTCGTTTACGTCGGGGCCGAGGATTTTTATCCC
>CANPZQ010000154.1 GCA_947588775.1 uncultured Clostridia bacterium | reverse complement strand
GGAATTTGTCAATCAATTCCAAAAGCTGCGTCATATTTGACCACGCCATTAACTCGAGGTGCGTCGTCTTGTAATTTGAACGCCATGAAGTATTCATCCTGCACTTCAAACGGTGCTTCTATGCCATATAAGCTCGCTGGAAGATAACCAGCCCGTGGGTAATATGCTGGAGAACCCAGTACCACCGAGTAGCCATACCCCAACTGTTTGGCAATGCGGTGTCCCTCGCGGATAAGCGTCAGCCCAATTCCTCTCCGCTGATATGCCGAGAGAACAGACAAAGGGGCAAGAGCAAGCTCAGTACAATTCCCTATGGAGATTTTCGTAAAGAGGATATGCCCCACGATTTTGCCGTCTTCCACTGCCACAAGGGAGAGTTCCGGAATAAAAGAAGAACCGGCTCTCAATAGGGTCACAAGCTCCTGCTCGTTCCCATCGCTATGTTCCGCATGGGAAAACGCTTCCGATACGACCTGAAAGACTGCATTATAATCGTCTGCTCGTTCTTGCCTTATTTCCATACAAGTACCGCCTTTTGAAAACTCCTTATATCGTCAAATTCCGATTTATCATATATGCTGTCATATCGGCAAGCCCTTTGCGGCTGCTCTTTTTTGTGTACCTATTGACACCACTCCCCCTACCTCCCCGTTCCTGCCTTTGAGCAGCGGGAGAACTTTCCCGGGGACATGCCGACGATGCGGGTGAAGCTGCGGATGAAGTTGGTGTAGTCCAAAAAGCCCGAGTGGAAGCAGGCTTCCGACACGTTGCTGCCTTCGCGGAGGAGGCGTTTTGCGAGGCAGATTCGCTGCTCGAGGATATAGGAGCGCAGGGTCATGCCGGTGTAACGCTTGAACATCGCGCTTATATACTTTCCGTTAAAGAAAAATCTGAAAGAAAGGTCGTCGAGGGTGATTTGCTCGGTCAGATGGCCGAAGATATAGTCCTTAACCTCTGTAACAAGCTCCGGAACCTGCGACATGTCGTCCTGAAAGCGGTTGCCGGTCAGCTCGCGGCTGATTAACACGAGAATTTCGGTCAGGTACGCGTCGACAAGGAGGTCGTCGCAGGGATTTCTCAGATAAACCGCCGATGATAGCTTTTCGGCGATTGCGCAGTATTCGTCAATCCGCTCGGAGCTTAGGCGGATTCTTTTTACGGCCGCAGGGTCGGGGAAGCCGAACGCCTCGCTCAGCTCGCTTCCGTCGGCAAGGAAGCTGTCCATCTTGTCCTTGCGGAGGTTTATTATGAAGCGTTCATAGGGCTGCGCGCCGAGGCTGATGGCGCGGTGAGCCTGTTCGGGGTTGAAAATCATCAAATCCCCGCGGACCGGCGAAAACACGGCGTCGCCGACGTAGGAGCTTACGCTTCCGTCCAGAAAAAGATAAAATTCGTAGCCGTCATGGCGGTGGAACGGCACGTCGTTTTCGCTCTGAACGCCCGGCGAGGTGAGCTTTCGGTAGCACATCACGGGGTAATTCATAGGCTGCATCTCATATTCAGGCATTTTTGCAAACCTCCGGTATGATTTCGCGCAATATTTTGTCTGTCCGGCTTGTTTAAGAAGCATTATACCACCCTTTTCGCCGGCTGTCAATATATAGAAGCGAAGTGTTTGCGAAAAGTCGGAAGGGGCTTGCGGGGCGTGGGAGTTCGCGCAAGCAGAAGGGGGAATTTGGAGCAAGAGGGGGGTGCGGGGACGGAGCGGGCTAAGCTGCTGAAGCCGGGTGGGCGGGCGGGTGGGACCAACCCAACCAGCGCAGTCCCCGCGCCCCCTCATTCGCGACGAACCCGCCCCCCGAAGCCCGCAGGGCTGAGCGGGGGTGGGCGAGGAACGAATCCGGTCAGAGCCGCAGAGCTCAGAATTCAGAAAACAGAACGAAAGAGCCGCAGTTTTGTATATTTAACCCAAATCCGCCATCAAAATCCCGCCTACCTGTCCTCCATCAGTCGTAACAAACCCCGTCAGCCCCGCCGCTTTCTGCTCTTAACCCACCTCCCCCCTCCGCCGCATCTCATAGCCCCTTGCATTCTCCCGCGTTCTGTAGTATAATACCCTCATCCCCCGAAAGGAGCTGCATAAAATGATACGTTCCGCCCAGGACATCATCGCGCTGACCGAGGAGCTCGGCTTTTTGCCGCTTTTCAGAAATTCAATACCCGGCTTCTCGGTCGAGGAAAACACCCCGTCCGAGCTTTGGTTCACCGACATTGACGGGCCGTGGGAGTGGAAAGGCCCCTGCGCGCGTTCGTTAAAGTGTCTTTACGGGAAGTTTTTCGGCGGCCGCGCGGGATTTGTGAGCCTTGAGTGGTTCCCGGATTTCGCGAATTACCGCCGCGACGGCTTTGATTTCGATTCGCGGTATGAATGCGGCATGGCGAGCCGCAAGGATTTGAACATCTACGACACGGTTTCGCGCTACGGCACGCTTTTGTCAAAAAAGCTGAAGAGCCTCTGCGGATTTACCCGTGCGGGCGGTGAAAAGGGCTTCGACGGCGCGATTACCCGGCTCCAGATGCAAACCTACGTCTGCATTTCCGATTTTGAATACATGGTTGATAAATACGGCAGGCAATACGGCTGGGGCGTAGCGAGATATTCCACCCCCGAAAACCTTTTCGGATACGACTTCGCAACGTCGGCCTATTCCCGCGAGCCGTCGGAATCAAAGGCGAGAATCGCGGAGCATCTAAAAAAAGTCCTTCCGAACGCCGGCGAGCAGAAAATCCTCGCGATTATTAAATAGAGGTGATTAAATGACGACGCGGCTTGTGCAGATTTTTGAGCATTGTCTTAGGGGACGGGTAATCGTCGTCTGGGGTGAGCCGAACCGGCTTCTTAGGCGGATTTTAAGGCCATACGGCTATGCCTTCACCGAAAACGTCGACCCGAAGCGTCACTATGTCGTCGCGGTGACGGAGGACGACCTCGCCGACTTTCTTTTAGAGCACCCCGAGGGGTTTAAAAATGTCGAGGACTATATTTTAGCGGACGACGTGGGAATGGAGCTTCCCTTTGACTGGCAGCTTTTCGGGACAAAAATCGGCCGCCAGACCTATTTCGGCGAAGGCGTAATCGACGCATGCCGAAACGGCTATATCGAATCAATCGGCCGCTACACGTCGATAAACTCCACGGCGGTAATCCACTGCGACCATCATTCAAATATGGCGTTTGTATCCGACGAAGTCGCCGACTTCTTCGACGAAGAGAACAGCGCGAAATTCCGAAAGCTCTGCGCCCTCGACCCGAAGCACCCCTACGCGATAGGGAAGCCGAAGGTCACAATCGGCAGCGACGTCTGGATAGGCGCGCACAGCTTCATAAACTGCTCGAAGGTCGTTTCAATCGGCGACGGCGCGGTAATCGGCGCGGGTGCGGTCGTGACAAAGGACGTTCCCCCCTACGCGATGGTTGTCGGCGTTCCCGCGACCGTTATAAAATACCGCTATCCGCCCGACCTCGTCAGAACGCTTTTAAAGACGAAGTGGTGGGAATGGCCGCCCGAGGAAATCAATAAAAACGCCGACGCGCTGATGTGGCCCGATTTATTTTTGGAGAGATTCGGATGAAAAAATTTTTAATAACCATTTTAATAATATCAACCGCCGCGACCCTTGCCGCCTGCCGGGTAGGGCCGAAGGAGGAGCCCCCGGGGAGCGTTGTAACAGAGGACGCCGCGCAGACCTTCCCCGAAGAAACGCTTGAACCCGAAACAACCCCGATAACGACTGCGCCGCCTGAAACGACTGCTCCCGAAACGATTCCTTCCGAAACGGAGCCGGTCCCGGAAATTTCCGAGGACGAAGAGCCGGTCGAGGAAGAAGAGAGCGAGCCGATTCGCCAAAACGCCGATTTCGACGAAATCGAGCCTATAGAGCTTATCGCGGACATCTCGCTTAACGTCCGCCGCGGCCCCTCGACTGACTACGAATCCTTCGGCTCCATCGCCGAGGGCAGCCGCGTCACCGCCGTCGGCGAATCCCGCGGGTGGTACGTCATCGTGCATAAGGGGGAGTACGGCTTTGTCAGCGGGAGGTATCTGAGCGAGGCGGGGGAAGAGGGGGAGGATGAAGAGGAGTGATGGGGGTTCCCCCTCCCTTGGCAGGGAGGGGGTTCCCCACACTTAAAGACCCTCAACCCATTCCCACGCTTACAATCAAAGCAAAACAATCTCACAAACCGCTTCGGCACTTGTACGCCAAAACGCACAAGTGCCGCTTT
>CANPZQ010000153.1 GCA_947588775.1 uncultured Clostridia bacterium | reverse complement strand
CCCCTTACCCCCCAACTTTTTCCAAAACCACAATAAGAAAGGATTGACCCAAATGAAACCTTTAGTTTTAATCGTCATGGACGGCGTGGGCTTCTCCAAAACCGGCCTCGGCGACGCGGTAACGCTCGCGAATACCCCCGTTCTTGACAGACTTTTGAAGGAACGCCCCAACACCCGCCTTAAGGCTCACGGCGGCGCGGTAGGGCTTCCGACCGACGACGACATGGGCAACTCCGAGGTCGGCCATAACGCCCTCGGCTGCGGCCAGATTTACTCGCAGGGCGCGAAGCTCGTCAACGAATCCATCGAAAGCGGAAAAATGTTCAAGTCCGAAACATGGCTCAAGCTCGCCGGCAACTGCAAGGCCAACGGCTCGACCATGCACTTTATCGGCCTTCTTTCAAACGGCAACGTCCACTCGAACATCAGCCACCTGAAGCAGATGATAATCAAGGCCAAGGAGGACGGCGTTTCCCGCGTAAGGTGCCATGTTCTCCTCGACGGGCGCGACGTTCCCGCTACGTCCGCGCTTGCGTTCGTCAACGAGCTCGAGGAGCTTCTCGCGACCCTCAACGACGCTTCCTTCGACGGAAAGATTGCCTCCGGCGGCGGAAGAATGAAGATTACGATGGACCGCTATCAGGCCGACTGGAATATGGTAAAAACCGGTTGGGACGCCCATGTCCACGGTATCGGCCGTCAGTTTGCCTCCACGAGCGAAGCCGTTGAAACATATCGCAAGGAGCTCGACGTTATCGACCAGGATTTGCCCGCGTTCGTTATTGCCGAAAACGGCGAACCCGTCGGTAAGATTCGCGACGGCGACAGCGTTATCCTCTACAATTTCCGCGGCGACAGGGCAATCGAAATCTCGATGGCGTTCGACATGCCCGATTTCGACAAGTTCGACAGGGGAGAGGTCCCGAACGTCGTCTATGCCGGAATGCTTCAGTACGACGGCGATTTAAAGCTTCCGAAAAACTATCTCGTCGCGCCTCCCGAAATCAAAAACACGCTCTCCGAGCTTCTTGTTGCGCACGGGCTTCGTCAGTACGCGGTTTCGGAAACGCAGAAATACGGCCATGTGACATACTTCTGGAACGGCAACCGCTCCGGGAAGTTCTCGGAGGAGCTTGAAACCTATAAGGAGATACCCTCCGACAACGTAAGCTTCGACGAGCGGCCGTGGATGAAATCCGCCGAAATCACCGACGACGTAATCGCGGCGATGGAGAGCGGGAAGTATGATTTTATCCGCTGCAACTTCCCGAACGGCGACATGGTTGGCCACACCGGCAACCTCGACGCTACAATCACCGGCGTAGAAGCCGTCGACCTCGGCCTTGCGAGGATACTTAAGGTCGCGGACGCAATCGGCGCGACGGTTCTTATTACCGCCGACCACGGCAACGCCGACGAAATGCTTGAAAAGAACAAGAAGGGCGTGATTCAGGTCCGCACCGCCCACTCTCTTAACCCCGTCCCGTTCATCATCTACGACAACGACGTCGCCTACGAAATCAAGCCCGGCGAATACGGCCTCGCCAACGTCGCCCCGACCGTCGCGAAGATTCTCGGGCTCGAGGCCCCGGAGTGCTGGGAAAAGGCGATGATTTAAGCCCCGATATTTATCTTTGATATTTAATCCCATAAACCCAAAAAGACAGCTTACGCGCCCCCACGCGTAACCTGTCTTTTTTTCACCCGTAACCAACCAAAAATCAATCACCCGTACCCGCAGTCGCGGAGCTTCCAGCCGCCGTTTTCCTTGCGGGTAAGAATCCACTGCCAGCCGGTGTAGAATTCGTTCGGGCTGAGGCTGCCCTCGATGTCGTCGGCGGTTTTGATGCTTGAAACGAAAATTAGGGCTTCGTCGTCGCCGTAACGCTCCGCCCACTCGCCGCCGGCGGATTTCGTGGCCTCGATGTCGAGCCGAAGCTCAATAAGCTCGCTGCCGCGCCACTTCCATGCGAAATTCCGCCTTATAAGCTTTTCCGCGCTCGCGACGCTCCCCCTTTCGGAACAGCCCGTCAGCGCGATTGCGAGCATCGCCGCCAGAACCGCCGCCAAAATTCTTTTTGTCATAAAATCACCCCTTGAACTTATAATAACACATAAATTATTAAGCTTCAAGGGGGATTTTCTTAAGAATTTATTAAGCTTGCGGGCTTTCGCCGGGTTTTTCGGAATCCTCCTCGCGAAGGTCCGAAAGCTCCGTCGACGGGACCATATACCGCTCGTCGTCGGTCGGGAGGTTCTTGGATTTCAGCCTGTCGTTGACGTTTGCTTTTATGATGTTCGAGCAGACCGCAAAGAGCGGCACGCCGACAATCATCCCTGCGATTCCGAACATCGAGCCGAACACGATAATCGAAAAGAGCATCCAAAACGGCGTAATTCCGACCGATTTTCCCAAAATCCTCGGGCCGATGATGTTTCCGTCGAGCTGTTGAAGGGCGATTACGAACAGAACGAACCAAATCGTCTTTTTCGGCTCGGCGATTAAAATGAGGATTGCCGACGGAATCGCGCCGATAAACGGACCGAAAATCGGGATTATATTAGTGATTCCGATTATAATCGAAATCAGCATGGCGTAAGGCATTCTGAATATGAGCATGCATACCCCGCAGATAATTCCGATAATTATTGAATCAATTACCTTTCCGTAGATAAAGTTCAGAAACGCCGAGTTGGTGTCGGTGGTGCGCCTGAAGATGGTCGCGGCGGTTTTTTCCGAGAAGAGCGCGACGATGAGCTTTTTCGCCTGAGCCTGCAACGCCTCCTTGTTTAAAAGGAAGTAAATCGCGAAGATTACGCCGAATACGAAGTTTTTGATTGAATTTGCGACGCTGAGAAGGCTCGAGAGGAGGTTGTTCAGCTGCGGAACCAACGCCGCTAAAATCCTCTGGACGGTCGTGCCGATGTTAGAGAGCTCGTCGAGGACGATTTCCTCAATCGACGGGTAGTCCTTTAAAAGCTGCGTCGCCCTTTCCTGGACCTTCGGCAGGAGGTCGTAGACGAGGCCGTTGTAGATTCCCGGGATATTCGAGGTAATTTCCGGTATTACCGAGAGGATTATCGAGGCGATTACAAGTAAAAATACCGCCGTCGCAAAGAGAACTCCGACTGCCCGAAGGATTTTCGGGCTCGGCTCTTTTTTCAATTTGAGCTTTTTTGCGATGAATTTAAGGAACTTTTCGCAGGACATCATAATCGGGTTCATTATAAACGCGATTACCGCGCCCCAGATTATCGGCTCAAAGACCTTGAAGATAACCGAGAAAACGTTTTTTACGGTGCTCCACTGGAAAATCGTCACAATCAGCAGGAGCGTAACGATTATCGCGGTGAGGACGTATTTCAGGATTTCGTTATAGTTGTTGTTTGACCACATTTTCATAAAAACACTTCCCAAAGTATTTATATCCTTATTATAGAATATTTTTCAAAAAAAGTCTATAGGAAATCCGAAGTTTAATAAATTTTTCGGAAAATTCTCCCCGGGGGGCTTTTCTTTGAGAAAAAAATGTGCTACAATATCCTGTGAACGTTACATTTGCAAGAAGGAGCTATTCATGACTGACAACGAATTTTTAACGGCCAAGAGAAGGGCTATGGAAAAATATTTCTCCGGCCTCAACGAGCGGCAGCAGGAGGCGGTTTTCACCGTAAACGGCCCGCTTTTAATACTCGCGGGGGCGGGAAGCGGCAAGACGACCGTCCTTGTAAACCGCGTCGCGAATATGATTTACTTCGGAAACGCATACTTCGACAAAAACCGCTATGCGGGGGTAAGCCCCGCCGACGAGCAGTTCCTTTTGGACTACGCCGCCGGGCTGACGGGCGACCATGAGCGGCTTAAGAGCATTGTCGCGGTGGACTGCGTGAACCCGTGGAATATTCTGGCGATAACCTTTACGAATAAGGCCGCGGGGGAGCTTAAGACCCGTTTGCAGATGATGCTCGGCGCGAAGGCCGACGGGATTATGGCGGCGACGTTTCATTCGGCGTGCGTGAGGATTTTGAGGCGCGAGATTGAAGCCCTCGGCTACGGCTCTAATTTCACCATCTACGATACCGACGATTCGGTAAGGGTTATAAAGGCATGCCTCGGCGACCTCAATATCTCGGACAAGAGCTTTCCGCCGAAGTCGGTTTTGGGGGAAATTTCCCATGCCAAGGAATCGCAGCTCTCGGCTGACGAATATATCGTCCAAACCGCCGGTGACTTCCGGA
>CANPZQ010000152.1 GCA_947588775.1 uncultured Clostridia bacterium | reverse complement strand
TTGGCCTCGGCGATGCCGCAGTCGATATGACGGTCGGGGAATTTCTTCTTGAAAATGCCTGTTTTGGTCGCACCCGCGAGGTCGGCGTCGAGAACATAGAGGTTCTCATACTTGTCGCCGAGCTCGGCAAGAGCCTCGCCGTAGCTTTCGCGGGTTGCCTTTTTAACTAAATCTGCCATTACTTATCCCTCCAATTCTTTAAGCTGCGCGTTCAGTTCTTCCATGGCCTGAGCATACTGCTCCGCGTTGGGGGCGGTGCCGTGCCACGAAACCTGATTCTCCATGAAGGAAACGCCCTTGCCCTTGACGCTCTTTTCGATGATTACGCAGGGCTGATTTACGACGGTTTCCGCCTCGGCGAAGGCCTTGTCGATGGAGTCGAAGTCGTGGGCGTCCATCGTGATGACGTGCCAGCCAAATGCCTTGAATTTCTCGTCAATCGGGTAAGGAGAGCATACGTCGGAAATTTTTCCGTCAATCTGAAGCCCGTTGTTGTCGACGATGGCAAGGAGGTTGTCGAGCTTATAGTGCGCGGCGAACATTGCCGCCTCCCAAACCTGGCCTTCCTCAAGCTCGCCGTCGCCCAAAATGGCGTAAACCTTGTAGGTTTCGCCGGTGAGCTTTGCAGAAAGAGCCATACCGCAGGCGGCGGATATTCCCTGACCCAGAGAGCCTGTGGACATATCAACGCCGGGGATATGCTTCATGTCGGGGTGACCCTGAAGGCGCGCGCCGATGTGGCGGAGGGTTTTAAGCTCGTCGACCGGGAAGAAGCCGCGGTTTGCAAGCACGGAGTAGAGCGCGGGGGCGGTGTGGCCCTTCGAGAGAACAAAGCGGTCCCTGTCGGGAAGCTTGGGGTTGTCGGGATATACGTGCATCTTGTTGAAGTAGAGATAGGTCAGAGTGTCGGCGATTGAGAGCGAGCCGCCGGGGTGGCCGCTTTTTGCGTTATAAACGCCCTCAATGATGCCCATTCTGACTTTGCAGGCTGTGATTTGCAGCCGCTTTTTAAGTAATTCGTCCATTTGTTTACAGATTAGAATGTTCCAATATATTCAAAGCCTCGGCGACCGCGCCGGAGTCGCAGGTATTTTTCAGCACATGCGTAACCGTTTTCTTTACGCAATCCTGCGAATCGGCGGGGCAAAAGCTTATATCGGCATACTCAAGCATCTCGACGTCGTTGTCATAGTCCCCCGCCGCCGCGATTTTAAGCCCCTCCCAGCCCATTATCTCAACGAGCCTTTTCAGCGCGCTTCCCTTTGAAACGCCCTCTGGGAGAACCTCCAAAAACTTCGGAAACGACCTCACAAACCTAACGCCCATGCCCTCGAAGCGTCTGACATACTCCATAAGCTCCGAAATTACCTCAACCTCGTCGGCAAGAAGCAGTTTGTTCCACGGTTCTTTGATTTCATCAGGCGAGCTTACCTTCACAAAATCAATTTTCAGAATGCTCTGGTGCCACTTTTCGACGGTGTTCATCTGAAAATAGTACCGCTTCGGGAAGGTGTAAATCTCCGGCGAGATGGTCGGAAACGCGTTTCTGACGTCGTCGAGGATTTCGCGGGCTGCAGGCGGGAGGTCGACCTCGTAAAGGACTTTACCTTGACATGCGTCGTAGATAACTCCGCCGTTGCATAATATCGCGGGCTGCGAGGTCACGTTTTCCGAGAGAAAATCGGTAAAGGTGTGAAGCGGCCGTCCGGTCGCCGCGACGAACCGCCCGCCCATCTTAGCGTAACGCCGCAAAGCCGCTGCATCAGCGGGATTGAGCGTTTTTTGAGATGTCAGCAGCGTGCCGTCCAAGTCGGACGCAAAAACCGTTTTTGAGAAGTCCATTTTTACCTCAGTGAATTAAGTAATTTTTGAAAATATTCGGGCAGCGGAGCCTCAAATTCGAGGTACTCCCCCGTCCGCGGGTGGCAAAAGCCGAGCTTTTTCGCGTGAAGCGTCTGACCTTTACACCCTTTATACGGCCTGCCGTAGACGTCGTCCCCCAAAATCGGATGCCCAAGGTAAGCGCAATGCACCCGAATCTGATGAGTTCTTCCGGTTTCAAGCCGAAAACGCATGTGCGAGCAGCCCTTAAGCTCCTCAATCAACTCATAGTGGGTGATTGCCTCGCGGGAGTTAAGCTGAGTTACGCACATTTTCTTGCGGTCGGATTTATCCCGGCCAATCGGGGCGTTCACGGTGCCGCGCGGCTCCTTGAAATGGCCCACGCAGATGGCCTCGTATTCGCGTGTAAAGTCATGTTCCTTTACAAGCTTTGCAAGCCCGAGATGGGCGAAATCATTCTTTGCGACCGCCAAAAGGCCGCTCGTGTTCTTGTCGATTCGGTGGACGATTCCCGGGCGGATTACGCCGTTTATACCGCTGAGCTTTCCGCCGAAGCGGTATAAAAGTGCGTTTACAAGCGTTCCGTCGGGATTTCCGGGGGCCGGATGGACAACCATTCCCTGCGGCTTGTTCACAACCGCGAGGTCGTCGTCCTCGTAGACTATCTCAATCGGAATGTCCTGCGGCGCGGCTTCAAGCCCGACCGGGTCGGGAATGTCGACCGTCACCGCGTCGCCCTCCGAGAGGGTTTTACTCTTCTGGACAGGCGAGCCGTTCACGGTAACGCCGCCCGATTCGATTATTTTCGCGACGGCCGAGCGGGTAAGCTCGATTTCCGTCTGCTCGGTGAGCCATTTGTCGACGCGCACTCCCCTGTCGGCGGCTTCGGCGATGAAGCTATACCTGTTCATTTTCAGATACGGGCGGAGGCGTGGTTTTTCGCTTTTCTTTGGAATTTTTAACCTCGTCGATTACGACGGCGAGGCAAAACAGCACCGCGCCGAGCGTTACGCAGCAATCCGCGAAATTAAAGACGGGGAAGCTCATAAAATCGAGCTTTATATAGTCGATTACGCCCGAAAAGCTGTCGGTCCCCTCGATGAGCATTCTCACCCTGTCGATGAGGTTTCCCGCGCCGCCAGCGATTATGAACAGGAGCGCGAGAAGCTCGAGCGAGCCGATTTTTTTTCGCCGAACGAAGATGTAAGCCGCAATCGCGACGATTACAACCGCCGTAAACGCCGTTAAAAAGACGGTTTTGCCTTCTAAAATGCTCCAGCCCGCGCCGCTGTTGCGGATATGCGTAAGGCTGAAAATCTTAAAATCGCCTATTTTAAAGGTGAAATAGCTGCGAATCGCCCCGCGGCACTCGGCGAAATTCTTAACCACATATGCTTTAATCATCTGGTCGCCGAAAACGAGAGCCGCCACAAGAAGCAGCGAAAAAATCAGCAAGTCAATCAATCCTAACCTGAATTATTCAACGGTGCGGGCGCAGCGCGCGCAGAGCGTCGGGTGCTCGGCGCAGCTTCCGACGGTGTCGGAGTAGGTCCAGCAACGTTCGCACTTCTCGCCCTCAGCGCGATTTACGGAAATCCCAACGCCCGTGGCTTCGCCGGTGAACTCGGCCTCGGCGTTGTCGGAAATTTCCGCCTTTGAAACTATAAGCACCGTTTCAAGGAGCTTTTCAAGCCCCGCAAGCTTGCAGCCGTTCGGAACGATTGTTACCCTCGCTTCGAGCGATGAGCCGATAACCTTTTCGGCGCGCTTGAGCTCGAGAGCCTTTTTGACGTCGTCGCGAAGCCGCATAATCATATCCCACTTTTCGACGAATTCTTCGTCCGCCTTAAGTTCCGAGGGTTCGGGCATGTCGTTTAGGAACACGCTTTCGGTGTTGTCGGAGGCGCAGTGAGGGATATATTTCCAGATTTCGTCCGCGGTAAACGGGATAATCGGCGCGACGAGCCTTGCAAGAGCCGAGAGAATGATATACATAGCGGTCTGGGCGGAACGCCTTGCCTCGCTCTTCGGGGCCTCGCAGTAGAGTCTGTCCTTGATGATGTCGAGATAGAAGTTCGACATGTCGACGACGCAGAAGTTGTGAATCGACTTGAATACGATATGGAAGTCGAAGTCGTCGTATGCCTTCGCGGTCTTTTCAATCAGGCTGTCAAGGCGCATAATCGCCCATCTGTCGATTTCCTCGAGCTTTTCAAGCGGAACCGCGTCGGTATCAAAGCTGAAGCCGCCCTGATTGCAGATGTTTCCCAAAATGTAGCGGGCGGTGTTGCGGACCTTTTTGTACGCCTCGGAAAGCTGACCGAGTATTTCCTTGGAAATGCGGATGTCGGAGTGGTAATCGCTCGAAGCGACCCAGAGGCGGAGAATATCCGCGCCGTATTTGTCATAAATTTCCTTCGGCTCGATGCCGTTTCCGAGGGATTTGTGCATCGTTTTGCCCTGACCGTCGACGACCCAGCCGTGGGTGCAGACGGCCTTATAGGGGGCCATTCTGCCGATGGCGAC
>CANPZQ010000151.1 GCA_947588775.1 uncultured Clostridia bacterium | reverse complement strand
TTTTCGCTCAAGCCTTTTTCAAAAGGCTTGCAGGGTCAAGGGGCGGAGCCCCTTGTCGCGGCCCGCAGGCCGCGAAACTCTCATGCGTAAGCAAGCGCAGGAAGGGGAGCCAGAAAATCAGCCCGGCGGGCTGTTTCTTGCGGGGGAACCCTCGCCTACGACAGCGGAACAAAACTCTTTGAGGACGAGCGGTCGGTCATTTATGACCGCGAAGTCCGAAAAGCAAGTTTTGTCGCTGGCGTTGGTTCCCCCAACAAAAAAGGCACAGCACCCAAATGTGCCTCTTTCCCCATACGGCGATAGGAACATAAAGGTGTCCTCCAGAAGCCCCAAAAAGAAGGCACTTGCCAACCCGCCCCCGCTCATTATCCCAAGCAACGCCATAAACGCGCCCAGTCCCGCACAACAGAACACGGAAAAGCACCCAACCTCCGGTTACTCTCCCAAGCAAGGCGCGGGGACGGAGCGGCCGGAAGCGGGAAATTATGGGGGCGGGCGGGTGGGACGCGCGAAATCAGCTCCGTCCCCGCGCCGCTCACAGCGCAGAACCCAAACGCCAACGTTCCCCGCTATCCCCGAAAAGCCCTCCCAAACCGAAAAACGGGGCGAAAAGCTCCGCCCCGTCTTGGTTTGCAAAAGCAAAATCAGTCGATTTCGACCATGATCTCCTGGTTGACCTTGGCGGCCGCGGAGCGCATAAGGGTGCGGATAGCCTTGGCGATCCTGCCCTGTTTGCCGATAACTCTGCCCATGTCGTCGGGGGCGACGTGAAGATGGAAAACGATAACGCCCTCTTCGTTGGGCTCGTCCTGGGTTACCTCGATAGCGGACTTGTCGTCAACAAGTCCCGCGGCGATGTTCTTTAAAAGCTCGGTCATTTTTCCTTACCATGTCCCCTTTTTCTGAAGGGGATTCCTTTCGTTATTGTTTTTGAATGAATCAGAGAATACCGTTTTTCTTGAAGAGTGCCTTAACGGTATCGGTAGGCTGCGCGCCGTTTTCAATCCATTTTTTAGCTCTTTCGGCGTCGGCCTTAAGGGTAGCAGGCTCGGTGGTGGGGTCGTAATAGCCGATTTCTTCGATGAAGCGGCCGTCGCGCGGGTAGCGCGAGTCAGCGACGACAATGCGGTAGAACGGGTCCTTTTTCGCGCCGATTCTGCGGAGCCTGATTTTAACTGCCATGTAAATTTCCCCTCCTTTCGGGTGAGGTTAAAAAGCTTAGTAATATTTCAAGACCGGGTAGGTCATAGAAAACGGTGGAAATTTAACTGAAAAAAACTTAAAAGTTTTCGCTCAAGCCTTTTTCAAAAGGCTTGCAGGGTCAAGGGGCGGAGCCCCATGTCGCTGGCGTTGGTTCCCCCAACAAAAAAGGCACTGACACCAAAAATGTGCCTCTTACGCAATTTGGCGATAGGAGTATAAAGGTTGCCTCCAGAAGCCCCAACAAAAAGGCCTTAATGCCTCAACTCGGGTCAAATTCCCAAGCCTCCCGTTACCCGTCCATGCAAGGTGCGGGGACGGAGCGGTCAAAAACGCGGGAAACCGGGAGGGCGGGCGGGTGGGGCCAACCAAATTAGCGCAGTCCCCGCGCCGTTTGCTCCGAATCCCGCCCCCGAAGCCCCCTTGCGGGGCTGAGCGGGGTGGGTGAGGAGCAAACTCCGGTCAGAGCCTCAGAAGTCAGAAATCAGAAATCAGACCGAAAGAGCCGCAGTTTAATGCGCACAACCCAAAACCGGCATCTGCCTTCTGACAGCAACGGGGTGGGTGAAGAGCGAGCCTCACAAGTCAGAAATCAGCCCGTAAGAGCCGCAGCTCGATATGCACAGCCCAACTTCAACCCCTCCGACAGTCCGGCAACGACGCCCCCTACTTCATCTCCGCCAACCCCTGCATAAGCTCCTTCGGCAGGGCGGGCATCTTCTTCCGCTTGCCCTTGCCGTTTCTGCCCGAGCCGGTGATGCCCATCTGCTTCATCAGCTTCTGCATCTGCTCGTACTGCTTCAAAAGCCTGTTCACGTCCTCGACGCGGGTTCCGCTGCCGGCGGCAATCCGCCGCTTCCTCGCGGGATTTATTATCGACGGCTTCGCGCGTTCCGACGGCGTCATCGAAAGGATTATCGCCTCGGTGCGCGGCACCTGCTTTTCGTCAATCTGACTTTCGTCAATCTTGTTTCCGCCCGGCATCATCGAGAGCAGCGACCTCAGCGACCCCATCTTCTTAATCTGCCGCATCTGGTCGAGCAGGTCGTTCAAATCGAACCCGCCCTGCTGCATTTTCCCGGCAAGCCGTTCGGCTTCCTTTTCGTCAAAAGTGTTCTGCGCCTTCTCGATAAGCGAGAGCACGTCGCCCATTCCGAGAATCCTCGAAGCCATTCTCTCGGGGTGGAAAACCTCGAAATCGTCCAGCTTTTCGCCGGTTCCGACAAACTTAATCGGCTTTCCCGTCGCCGCAAGCACCGAAAGTGCCGCGCCGCCCCTTGTATCCGAATCGAGCTTCGTGAGAATAACGCTGTCGATTCCTATCCGTTCGTCGAATGTTTTGGCAACGTTTACGGCCTCCTGACCGGTCATCGCGTCGACGACAAGAATAATCTCCGAAGGCTCCGCGATTTCCTTAATATCCTTAAGCTCCTCCATCAGCTCCTCGTCAATCTGGAGCCGTCCGGCGGTGTCTATCAGGACGATGTCGTTTCCGTAGTCGCGGGCATGCTTTAAGCCCTCGCGGGCGATTTTTCTCGGGTCAATCTGCCCCATCTCAAAAACCGGAACCCCCGCGCGCTCGCCGACGATTTTAAGCTGTTCGATGGCCGCCGGCCGGTAGATGTCGCATGCGACAAGAATCGGGCGGTGCTCCTGAGCCTTGAAATATTTCGCGAGTTTGGCGGCGTGGGTGGTTTTACCGCTTCCCTGAAGGCCGCACATCATAATCACGCAGGGCGGCTTCGAGGGGAAGTTTATCTTCGCGTTGCTTTCGCCCATAAGAGCGACGAGCTCCTCGTTCACTATCTTAATAACCTGCTGCGCGGGCGTAAGGCTTTCGAGAACCTCGGAACCCACGCATCTTTCCGTGACCTTTGCGACAAAATCCTTTACGACCTTATAGCTTACGTCGGCCTCCAAAAGGGCAAGGCGCACCTCGCGCATACTCGCTCTTACGTCGGCTTCGGAGAGCTTGCCGCGGTTTTTGAGCTTTTTGAAAACGTTATTCAGCTTTTCGGAAAGACCTTCAAAGGCCATTTAATCAACTCCCGGCAAAACAATTTGGGGGCTCAGGCCCTCGCGCTGTCGATTCCCGACTTGATTCTCTCAAGCTTTTCGATGACGTTTTTGGTGGTTGTATAGGAGCGGCAGTCGGATATAATTTCGTCGCATGCGGCCGAAACCTCGCTGAGAATCGACTCGTAGCGCGCAATCATGCCGCTCATCCCGATTTTGCCGTCGAGGTCGGTGAGGGTTTCCTCGCCGCGCTTGATGCTGTCGCGGACGCCCTGACGGGAGATACCCTCGTTGGCGGCGATTTCCGAGAGCGATAAATCCTCGTTGTAATACAGCTCAAGCATTTCGCGCTGCTTATCGGTCAGCACGCTGCCGTAAACATCGAGGAGGGAGGCGAATTTCAAATCCTTAGCCACACAATATCACCCTTTCGGAAGCATTCGGGACACCAAATATCGTGTCAGATGTAAAGCTCATCGGCTTTACACGCATATATTATATACCATCTCGCCCGACTTGTCAAGGGGGTGCGAAAAATTTTTGCGGGATATACGGGGGGTAATATTTTGGGGGAGGGGAGGGGACCCGCTTTCCCGCAATACCCGGGTTCCGGACAGAAGTCAGAGGATAGAAATCATGAACTTTGCGCATTTTGCGCACGCTGACCGACAAAATGCGCAAAATGTGCAAAATCCATAAAAACAGAGGATAGAAATTCTGTCCTCTATCCTCTAAAAGCGTACACAATTTTCGCCTCGTCGCAGTATTCCTGCAAAACCGCTCGATTTTTTGTTGATGATTTTGTCGGGAAACATTCTCCCGCCACCGATGTTCGCGTGAATTTTACGCATTTTAAACATTTTAAGGCATAAAATGCGTATTATGCTTATTATTCATGAAGCTATAATACAAAAATTTGCTTTAATAATTTAAACCGCAGAATTATATTATCCCGATTTTGTGTCTGAACTTTTATGGATTATAGATATTTCAGATACTTTAGACCCTATTGTGCTTAAAATCCATACAGACTGTCAGATTGGCAGACAGGCAGAAATCGGATTGACACTTTTATGAATTTTGCACATTTTGCACACGCTGACCGACAAAATGCGCAAAATGCGCAAAGTTCATGAACACCGACCATGTTTCCGGACAGCCTGCCCCATGCTCCCCCTCCCATTTTTATACAAAATATACAATACTGTTGCCGAAATTTTGGTATTGCTATTTGTGCCAAAATGATATATAATTAAAAACAGCGTTGGGTTTTATTGTAGAA
>CANPZQ010000150.1 GCA_947588775.1 uncultured Clostridia bacterium | reverse complement strand
CGCCACACTCCCTTCATGACCAACTACAGACCTCAGTTCTACTTCAGAACCACCGACGTTACCGGCGTCATCACCCTCCCCGAGGGCGTTGAGATGTGCATGCCGGGCGATAACGTTGAGATGAACGTCGAGCTCATCACTCCTATCGCCATCGAAGAAGGCCTCCGCTTCGCTATCCGTGAAGGCGGCAGAACCGTCGGCTCCGGCGTTGTTATCGCTATTAACGCCTAATTCTGACATCAAGTTTTCCATAGAAACCTTACCCCTCGGCGGCGGAGCTTTGGCTTCGCCGCCGAATGGGTTGGGGGGAAAATAAAAAAGCCCTGCGTTTTTGCCGCAGGGCAAATTTTTATTTCCCCACCCTCCAGTCAATCGGCGGAATCCGGTTCTCAATCAAAAATTTATTGACCCGCGAAAACACATGCGAGCCGAAGAAGCCGTTATAGGCCGAAAGCGGGCTCGGGTGCGCGCTTTCAAAAATTCCGTGGATAGGGTTCGTAATAAGGGCCTTTTTCGAGCGGGCGTTCGCGCCCCAGAGAATGAACGCAATCGGCGTTTCGCGGTCGTCCAGCCGCTTAATCACCTCGTCGGTGAAAATCTCCCAGCCCATTCCCCGGTGGGAGTTGGCCTGCCCCTGACGCACGGTCAGCACCGTGTTCATCAAAAGCACTCCCTGCTGCGCCCACGGCGTTAAATCGCCGCTTCGCGACGGGGGAATCCCGACGTCGTCCGAGAGCTCCTTATAGATATTTTTGAGCGACGGCGGAAGCTCGGTGCCTTCGCGGACCGAAAAGCTTAGTCCGTGCGCCTGCCCCGGCTCGTGATAGGGGTCCTGCCCCAGAATCACCGCCTTTACGGCATGGTACGGCGTAAGCCTCAGCGCGTTGAAAATGTCGTACATGTCGGGGAAAATCCTTCTTGACGAATATTCCTCTTTGAGAAAGCTTCTGAGTTTTTGATAATATTCCTTCTGGAACTCCCCGCCGATGATTTCGTCCCAATCGTTGCCTATTTTAACCATATCAGCCCGCAAACGCGTAATATAACGCCGACGAAACTATTCCCAGAACCATAAGCCCCGCGAGTGCGACGACGGCAATTCTTACAATGAGCGTTTTTTTCATCAATTATCACCTTAACTAAAAAGAATGCCGCCCCGAGGGTTGGGGCGGCGATTTTCGGGTTTATCCCAGATACGCGGAAACAACGTTTACGATTAGCGCGACGAGGAAGAACACCGCGACGATAACCGTAGTTATGCGGGTGAGCTTCGCTTCGCGGGTGTTCGAGCCGTTGCGGCCGAAGAAGGAATCCTGCGAGCCGCCGATTGACGAGCTGAGCCCGGAGTTGTGGGTGTCGGAGAACAGAACCACAAGGATTATCGCGACGCTGGCGACTATAAGGATAATTCCGCTGATGATGTTTACTGCTGCCATTTATTAGTCCTCCAATTTATTGACAAAAGTCTTAAATCCCTGCAATTATACCACAAGCCGGCGGAAATTGCAATAGTTTAAGATAAATTTTACCGAAAAAACCGTCTTTAAAGCTTCCAGATGTTCTTTGCGTACTCTGCGACGGCTCTGTCGGCGGAGAACACGCCCGCGTTCGCGATGTTCATGAGTGACATCGACTGCCATTTTTTGGTATCGCGGTAGGCTTCGGAGGCGAACGCCTGAGCCCTGCGGTAATCCTCGAAGTCGGCGAGAACCATATACGGGTCGCGGAACTTAAGCGAGTTTACTACGTCGTCGAAGCGGTTTCCGCTGAATCCCGCGCTGATTCTGTCGACAGCGGTGTGAATAACCTGGTCGGAGCCGTAGAAGGTGGCGGGGGAGTAGCTGTTCTTGCGCTCCTCGACCTCCGAGGCGGTCATGCCGAAGTTGATGATATTCTCTTCGCCGACGACGTTTCCGATTTCGATATTCGCGCCGTCGCGTGTTCCGAGCGTGATCGCGCCGTTAAGCATAAGCTTCATGTTGCCGGTGCCGGACGCCTCGGTTCCCGCGAGGGAAATCTGCTCCGAAATTTCGGAGGCGGGCATCAGAAGCTCGGAGAGCGAAACGTTGTAGTTTTCGAGGAAAACGACGTTAAGCTTTTCGCGGATAGCGGGGTTCTTGCGAATATCCTCGCCGAGAGCCCAAATCAGCTTTATAATCTGCTTCGCAAGGTAATAGCCGGGGGCTGCCTTCGCGGCGAAGATGTAGGTTTTGGGCTGGAAATCGGCGTTGGGGTTTTCAAGAAGATAGTTATACTCAGAAACAATGTTGAGGGCGTTTAAGTGCTGCCTCTTGTATTCATGGAGCCTCTTTACCTGTACGTCGAAGAGCGTTTCGGGGTTGATGACGATACCGGTCTGCTGTTTGACGTATTTTGCGAACGCAGACTTATTTTCGGCCTTGACCTGCGCGAGCCGCTCAAGGACGGAATCGTCGCCGCGGAACTTCTCAAACTTCTTAAGGTCGGAGGCGTTCTTGCGGTAGCCCTTGCCGATTGTTTCGTCCAAAAGCTTGCAAAGCGGCTTGTTGGACTGGCAGAGCCAGCGGCGGTAGGCAATGCCGTTGGTGACGTTAGTGAACTTCTCCGGCATGAACTGATACTCGTCGCGGAAAACGCTGTCCTTGATGATTTCGGAGTGGATCTGCGAAACGCCGTTGACGTGGTGCGCGGCGCATACGCAGAGCTTCGCCATATGGACCTTGCCGCCCTGGATTATGGACATTCTGTTCACGCGGTTGGAATCGTGGGACTTCTCCCAGAGCTCGCCGCAGTAGCGGTTGTTGATTTCGACGATAATCGAGTATACGCGCGGAATGATTGTTTCAAGAAGGTTCTGGTTCCACTTTTCGAGAGCCTCCGCCATAACCGTGTGGTTGGTATATGCGAAGCACCGCGAGGTGATGTCCCACGCCTTGTCCCATGTATAGCCGCAGTCGTCCAGAAGAACGCGCATAAGCTCGGGGATTGCGAGGGTCGGGTGGGTGTCGTTGATTTGGATAGCGACCTTGTCGGCGAGGTTGTCGAGGGTGCCGTAGGTTGCCATGTGGTGGTTTACGATGTCGCCGATGGAGGCCGCGCACATGAAGTACTGCTGCCTGAGCCGAAGCGACTGTCCCTCAAGGTGGTTGTCGTTCGGGTAGAGGACCTTTGAAATCGCCTGGGCGACGATATTTTGGCCGAGGGCCTTTTCGTAGTTTCCGAGGTTGAACATATTCATGTCGAACGACGGACAGACGGCCTTCCAGAGCCTTAGCTTAGAAACCGCGTTGGAATCGTATCCCGAAACGAACATGTCGTAGGGGACGGCGAGAACGGTGGTGTAGTTGTCGAGGGTTACGTGGTGATACTGGTTGTCCCAGTATTCGCGAAGGGTGCCGTCGAAGTGGATTTCAATCTGCTGTTCGGGGCGCGGAACGAGCCATACCGAGCCGCCGGGGAGCCAGTTGTCGGGAAGCTCAACCTGCCAGCCGTCCTCAATCTTCTGGCGGAAAATTCCGTATTCGTAAAGAATGGAATAGCCCGTCGCGGGATAGCCGTCGGTCGCGAGCCCGTCGAGATAGCAGGCCGCGAGCCTTCCCAGACCGCCGTTGCCGAGGCCGGCGTCGGGTTCGGCCTCATATAAAGAGGAAAGCGAAACGCCGAAGTCCTTAAGAGCCCTCTCCGCGGTTTCGGTGAGGCCGAGGTTAAAGAGGTTAGTCTTAAGCGAGCGTCCCATCAGAAATTCCATCGAGATGTAGTAGACCTGCTTCTGACCTACGCTGTGAACGTGATTGGTATAGTTTCGTCTTTTTTCGACGAGAATCGGCACGATAATGCCGGCGAGTGCCTCGTAGAGCTGCTCATTCGAGGCCGAGTCGGGCTTAACCGCGAAGCGTTCTTCCAAAACCCGCGTAATTTCGGCCTTCATCTCATCCTTAGTAAGCTTAACTTTAGCCAAAACAAAAACTCCTTTTTTTGAAAATTTAAGGAATACGAACGGTTTTATTATACCAAAATCGCGCGGAGATGTCAAGGGGGATTGAGGGGGGAAGTGGCTCATTCGCCCACATTTAAGCCCAAAGCAGTTAATGGAAAACGGTTAGTAGCGGCGAATCATCAAGCAAAAATATTTTATAATGTGGGCGGATGGGACACTCCCTGAGGGGGAAATCGGGGAAAAAGGGGGAGAAGTGTTCCCCCCACTTAAAGCCCCTTACCCCTTCCCACGCTTACAATCAAAATAAAACAATCCAATCAATCCGGCACCTGCTTTCGGAAATGTGCAGGTGCTAATTCTATATGCTACTATATAAGCTAAAAATCCATAATCCGAGTCTCCGCTTTGTGCCGTCCGCTGATTGTTTATCTCTACCGCAAATTCCCCTGTACGCGCTTCAAAACACTCTTGCACCTCGGCGTCCTTTGTGGTATAATACATCATACATCAACGTATTATGTAACATAAAGCCCTTAGGAGATTAGCCATGTCAAACTTCACGAAGAAAGCAATTCAAGAGTCCTTTCTGAAACTGCTGACGGAACGGCCGCTGTCCAAAATCACGGTGAAAGATAT
>CANPZQ010000149.1 GCA_947588775.1 uncultured Clostridia bacterium | reverse complement strand
ACACCCAGCCAGCGCAGTCCCCGCGCCGGAAGTCTGCACAGACTTTCGAGGAATCTGCCCCCGCCCAAAGCCTGACCCTCACCCATCCCCGCTCCGCCTGCGGCTCCGGGGGACGGGATTCGGCTCAGGCCGGGGTCGGGCGCGCATGTCGCTTCGGCTTCGCGCGTAAGCCCGGCGCGGCGAAGGGGGCTGTTTTCCTGCGCCCACCCACCCGCCCGCCCACCCTTCCCGCACCTCCCCCGCCCCCTTCGCCGCGCCCTATACCCCCTACCCCCATAAAAATCCCCTTCAAGGAGTGTTTCCGATGTAACCCGAAATCCGAAAAAATAAAAAATCATCTTCGGAGGTAATTATTTTGTCTGACTTTATAAACGAAATCTCCCGGCGGCGGACGTTCGCGATAATTTCGCACCCCGACGCCGGTAAAACCACCCTGACCGAGAAGCTCCTTCTGTACGGAGGAGCGATAGCTCTGGCCGGAGCCGTTAAGGGCAAGAAAACCGACCGCCACGCCGTTTCGGACTGGATGGAAATTGAAAAGCAGCGCGGAATTTCGGTTACAAGCTCGGTTATGCAGTTTGAATATAACGGCTGCTGCGTGAATATCCTCGACACCCCCGGCCATCAGGACTTCTCGGAGGACACCTACCGCACGCTTATGGCGGTTGATTCGGCGGTTATGGTAATCGACGCGGCGAAAGGCGTTGAAAACCAGACGCGAAAGCTTTTTAAAGTATGCGTTATGCGCCATATCCCGATTTTCACCTTTATAAATAAGCTTGACCGCGACGCGAAAAATCCCTTCGACCTTCTTTCGGAAATAGAGGACGAGCTCGGGATTTCCACCTATCCGATGAATTTCCCCATCGGAAGCGGCGTCGACTTCAAGGGCGTATACGACCGCGTGACAAGGCGGATTCTCAGTTATGAGCACGGCGACAGACGGCACGAAATAGAGGCGGTCGAGGCGGATATACGCGACCCCGGCCTCGACGCGCTTATCGGCGAGCGAAACCGCCTCCAGCTTCTGGAGGACGTCGAGCTTCTGGACGGCGCGGGCGACGAGCTCGATATGTCGCTTGTTTCTTCGGGAAAGCTATCGCCGGTGTTCTTCGGCTCGGCATTAAACAACTTCGGCGTGGAGCCGTTTTTAAACAGCTTCCTGGAAATGAGCCCGCCGCCGCTTCCACGCGAATGCGAGGGTGGAATCGTCGAGCCGACCGACCCCGCGTTTTCGGCGTTTGTCTTTAAGATTCAGGCGAACATGAACAAGGCCCACCGCGACAGGCTCACCTTTATGAGAATATGTTCCGGAAAATTCGAGAAGGATATGGAGGTCGTCCACGTCCAGGGCGACGGCAGGAAAATGCGCCTTTCGCAGCCTCAGCAGATGATGGCGGACAGCCGCGAGGTAATCAGCGAGGCATACGCCGGCGACATTATCGGCGTTTTCGACCCGGGAGTATTCTCAATCGGCGACACTGTCTGTTCACCCGGAAAAAACATCAGGTTCGAGGGAATCCCGACCTTCGCTCCGGAGCATTTCGCAAGAATCCGCCACAAGGACACCATGAAAAGAAAGCAGTTCGTCAAGGGCGTCACGCAGATTGCTCAGGAGGGCGCGATTCAGATTTTCCGCGAGCCCGACACCGGCATGGAGGAGGTAATCGTCGGCGTTGTAGGAATGCTCCAGTTCGACGTATTTGAGCACCGCATGAGAACCGAATACAACGTCGAAATCGTCAACGAAGGTATGCCATACCAGTTCATTCGCTGGATTGACAGCGAGGGAACCGACCCGAAAACGCTTAACCTCAGCTCCGACACCAAAATCGTTCAGGACTTCAAGGGGAATTATCTTCTGCTCTTTACGAGCGAGTGGAATATCCGCTGGGCTCTTGAGAAAAACGAGGGGCTGAAGCTTGCGGAGTTTAATAGGGACTAAGTCAGAGGGCAGAGGTTTGGCGCGTAATTTTGGGTAAGGGTTATATGTCCGAAGTGGGGGGAGGCCTGCCGGCATACTGCTAAAGCCTGAGCCTCACCCATCCCCGCTCCGCCCTGCGGGCTCCGGGGGATGGGGTTCGGTTCAGGCCGGGGTTGGGGCGCGCGGTTCGCTCAGGTTTCGTGCGTGAGCCCGGCGCGGCGAATGGGGCTGGTTTGCTGCGCCCACCCGCCCGCCCTCCGACATTTCCCGCTTCCCTCCGCCCCATTCGCCGCGCCTTAGTTGGAAGCAGCAGGAAAGCGCGGCGGAAAAAGCGGTCAAGTGCCGCGAAATGGCGGGGGCGGGCGGGTGGGACGATGGAGGCAGCTTTTTCCGCCGCGCGGGCTTATGCTGAAAGCCCGAAACAACCCGCGCGCCACCCCCCGCCTGAGCCGAATCCCGCCCCCGCAGCCGTAGGCGGAGTGGGGGCGGGTGAGGCTCAGGCCTCTCCTCCCATACCCTGCAACTTTCAGCACCCCTTTTCTATCCTCTAACCCTCTACCCTCTATTCCATTTCGCTCTTGCTTTTCCCCCGAATATGTGCTATCATGTTTACAACCCCTCCGCCGGCCGGCGGCAGTTTTATATGTTAGGATGATACGATGGAAAAAATTACCTCAAAACTCTCCGCGATAGTTTCGGCGGCGTTCGCCGAGGCGGGCTACGACCCATCTTTGGGCGCGGTTTCGGTTTCCGACAGAGCCGACCTCTGCCAGTTCCAGTGCAACGGCGCGCTCTCCGGCGCAAAGCTCTACCACAAGGCCCCGATAATGATTGCACGCGACGTCGCGGAAAAGCTTTCGCCCCGCGCGGAATTTTCCCTCGCCGAGGCCGTCCCTCCGGGATTCATAAATCTTTCCTTGTCGGACGGTTACCTTGCCGCGCTTGTTTCGGAAATTTCCCGCGATGAAAACCTCGGCGTTCCGCAGTGCGAAAAGCCGGAGACAATCGTAATCGACTACGGCGGCCCGAACGTCGCGAAGGAGCTCCATATCGGGCATCTTCGCTCCGCGATTATCGGCGAAGCCCTCAAAAGGACTGCCCGCGCCACCGGGCGCACCGTCTACGGTGACGTTCATTTCGGGGATTGGGGAACACCCTACGGCCTCACCATCGCCGAATACAAGGTCCGCCACCCCGATTGGGCCTGCTTCAGGGAGGACTTCGACCCCGAACGCGACAGCTTCCCCGACATCGACGAAAAGGAGCTTAACGCGATTTACCCCTTTGCTTCGGCGAAGAGCAAGGAGGACCCCGAATTCAAGGCGGCCGCGCGTCAGGTCGTTGTGGATTTGCAGAACCGAAAGCCGGGAATCTACGCCATCTGGAAGAAGATGAAGGACGTTTCGGTTTCAAGCGTGAAGCAGATTTACAAGCGGCTCGGCGTTGATTTCGACTACTGGTACGGAGAGTGCGACGCGGACGTTTTCACCCCCGAGCTTATAGAAATTCTCAAAGAAAAGGGCCTTTTGCATGAAAGCGAGGGCGCGCAGGTCGTCGACGTCGCCGAGGAGGGCGATAAGATAAGCGTCCCGCCGATAATTGTCAAAAAATCCGACAATTCGAGCATCTACGCGACATGGGACTTGGCGACGATAATCCAGCGCGAGCGCGACTTCAAGCCGGACAGAATATGGTACCTTACCGACAAGCGGCAGAGCCTGCATTTTTTGCAGGTTTTCCGCTGCGCGAAAAAGGCGGGGCTCGTCCCCGAAACGACCGAGCTTCGCCATCTCGGCTTCGGCGCGATGACCGGATCCGACGGAAAGCCGTTTAAAACCCGCGACGGCGGAGTTCTCCCCTTAAAGGCTCTTGTCGAAACCGTCGACGGCGCGGCCCTTGAAAAGCTTAAGGATTCGGAGTATATTTCCGGCGACAAAACCGAAATCGCCCACGCCATCGGCATGGCGGCACTCAAATTCGGCGACATGCAGAACCAGCCGATTAAGGACTATATCTTCGACATCGATAAATTCCTCGCCTTCGACGGAAAAACCGGCACCTACCTTTTGTATACGGTCACGAGGATAAATTCCATCTTAAAGAAGGCCGGAATCGGCTATGACGAGCCGCTCGAATACAAAAAAATCACCGTTGACGGCGAAAGAAGCCTCGCCCTCGCGGTCGCTCTCTGCGGCGAAAGCTACGAGCGCGCGTTCGAGGACATGAACCCCGCCGCCCTCTGCGAAAGCGCGTATAACATCGCCTCGGCGTTCTCGAGATTCTACCACGACAACCGCATTCTCACCGAGGAAAACCCCGAAACCCGCCAAAGCTGGCTCGCCCTCTGCGCCGTAACGAGAAGAACCCTCGTAAAGCTCCTCGACTGCCTCGGAATCGAAACCGTGGAGAATATGTGAGGCTTAATATCAACCCGTAAAACCGCGGCGTTAATCCCGCGCGCGGTTTTATGCTCCGGCAGGATAATAACCCGCCGGAGGGAGCTTGCCGATATGACAGCATATGTGATAAATCGGGATTTAGGAGAACACCACGCATGATAAAACTTCGATACGGGAATACAAACACATTTTTACTGTGTGGGAATGCTGCCAATTTACTGATTGATACAG
>CANPZQ010000148.1 GCA_947588775.1 uncultured Clostridia bacterium | reverse complement strand
GCCCCCATTCGCGACGAACCCGTCCCCCGAAGCCCCCTTGCGGGGCTGAGCGGGGATGGGTGAGGAACGAATCCGGTCAGACCCGCAGAACTCAGAAGTCAGAAATCAGAGGGAAAGAGCCGACGTTTTGTCTGTTCAACCAAACCCGTCATCTGATTATCTGCATTCTGTTTTCTGCTAAGCTCCGCGCGGCGGAAAAAGCTGGTGCGTCGGTCCCACCCGCCCGCCCCCATAGTTTCCTGCCATTTTCCCCGCTTTTTCCGCCGCGCTTTCCTCCCCCAAAAAATCCCCTCGCCCCCAGTCATTCCCCCTCCCTCCCCACAATAAACTATTAAGGATGTGACCCAAAACGAATCACGTTAAATTACGCCGCGTTTTTGCGGCGATAGCAACGGCGGCGCTGCTTTGCTCCTGCGCCGAAAGCCCGCGCGAGCCGGTTTCCTCCGGCGACGAGCCCGTTTTGAACCTTCCGGAGATTTCGACCGCCCCGGTTTCCGACGCCTCCGAAACAACTCCCGAGGAGCAGACCGCTTTGGCGGAAACGACCGCCGCCCCCGAAACGACCGCGCCCCCGGAATCCGCTCCGCCCGAAGCCACCGCTGCTCCCGGATACACGATTGAAGCCCTTTCGGCGAAGCTCTACGCGACCGATACCCTAAACGTCCGCGAATTTCCGACTACGGAAGCTAAGATTGTCGGCCAGCTCAACGTCGGCGACGAGGCCGAAGCCGTCGGCCTTACCTCCCACGGGTGGTATCAGATTCGCTACGACGGCGGAGTTTTCTTCGCGAAGGCGGATTATCTCTCCGCCGAAAAGCCCGCTGAGCCTGAGGAACAGCTCACCGTTCCCGAAAACTACTACTTCGCCTCCGAGGACGACTATTTCTTTGTTGTAAATAAGGAAAAGCCGCTCCCCGAGGACTACAGCATCGAAACCTCCTTCGTTCAGGGAAGCTATGAGCTTGAAATCGTCGCCGCGCAGCACTGCCGCGAAATGATTGAGGCCGCCGCACGCGACGGAATCGATTTGAAGGTGCTTTCCGCCTACCGCACCGTGAATTATCAGAAAAAGCTCTTTGAGCGAAACGTAAATTCGCGCATGGAGGACGACGGAATGACCTATGAAGAGGCATACGCCGACGTTTCAATAAACATCGCGCCTCCCGGCGGAAGCGAGCACAACGCCGGCCTTGCCGTTGACATAATCGACCGAAACCACTGGGACACCTACGAGGCTTTTGAGGATACCCCGGAATTTGCATGGCTTTCCGAAAACGCGACGAAATTCGGCTTCATTCTCAGATACCCCAAGGGCAAGGAGGACATAACGGGCTACATATATGAGCCGTGGCATTACCGCTATGTCGGCGTGAAGTACGCCTCCGACGTGATGAATTCCGGCCTCTGCCTTGAGGAGTATATCGGATAACCGGGCTCACATCGCAAAAAAATATGAAACAGGACAGGTGATAATCAGATGAACGCGGCATATTTTCTCACGCCGAAGAACGAAACTGCGTTTCTCTACGACGACTACACCCTAAGACAGGCCCTCGAGAAGATGAGGGCGCGGGGATATACGAGAATACCCGTGATTTCGCGGGACGGCAGCTATATAAACGTCGTCGCCGAGGGGGATTTTCTGTGGTATATGATAGACCACGCCGAAAAAACCGGCGAGGGGGTATCAATGCTTGCGGCGGAGGAGCTGAGGCTCCGCGACGTTTTGGAGCGCGAAACCGAGCGTCCATATAAATCCGCGAGGATTACCGCGACGCGCGCCGAGCTTATCGGCCTTGCTATGAACCAGAACTTCGTGCCGGTTACGGACGACGACGGCGCGTATATCGGAATCGTGACGAGAAGAAATATTTTGCGGCACTTCGTCGGCGGTGGCGGACAGGACGTCGGGTAATATTTTACCGCCGCGCGTATGAAATTCTTGTCGGATTTCGGGCGGGGTTCGTTTTTGGGGAAGCTTTCAACAGCCTTGCGGCAGTCGGGCGAAGGTTTTTGACAATTTTATCCGTTAAAACGTCCAAAAACAAATGTCAAAACTGTGCAATTATCACAATGTTTAAAAAGAAGTTGCGAGAATTTATTGACAAGTTTTTGCATTGGTATTATAATAATCTTGCGATTAACAAATCGACTATTCTACTATCGGGGGATAATTTGTTATGAAAAAAATTATTTCATTGGCCTTGGTTCTTATGATGGCGATGCTTTGCCTGACCGCCTGCGGCGAAGAGCTTGTCGCACCTGAGGGAAGCTTTGCGAGCGAGTCCGGCACCTACACTGCCGTCTTCTCCAACTACAACGCCGAAGAGAACACCGGCAGCCTTTCCATCACCTTCAGCGTTATGGATATGCCTGAGGTTGTCAGCGGCACCTACTCCGTTGCCGTCAACGACCCTGACGCCGGCACTTACTTCATCGACTTCACTCCTGACGGCGGAGAGCTCATCGAGAGCTTCATGATTTTCGATCCCGCCCAGAATGTCATCGGCCAGTACGCTGACGTAGGCACCATCGCCGGCAACGGCACCACCTACTATGCGGTAACCGCCGAGGAAGCTGCTGAGTAATCAACAACACAATGCCAAACGAAAACGCCTCCGCGAGGGGGCGTTTTTTCGTGGGGGATTTTGGGGGAGGGGGACAGGGCTTGGTAAAAAATGCGACTTGGCTGCTGAGGCCTGAGCCTCACCCATCCCCGCTCCGCCCTGCGGGCTCCGGGGGACGGGATTCGGCTCAAGCGGGGGGGATTGGGCGGGCGGGTCGATTCTGGTTTTGCGGGTAAGGGCCGGCGCGGCGAATGGGGCTGGTTTACTGCGCCCTCCCGCTGATTGCCCGCCCCATTCGCCGCGCCTTCAATGTCAGCAGCAGTACAGCGCGGCGGAAAAAGCGGTCAAATCCCGCGAAATCTTCATGGGCGGGCGGGTGGGACCAACGCAACAGCTTTTTCCGCCGCGCGGCTCCCATCACCGCCATGCAGGACATAGTGCCTAGCACAAAAAACCAAAGCCCAAAAATCCGAATTTTGACACACCGCTTTGCTCAATTTTCCTCTACCTTCCGATTTCTGACAGCTACCCCTCAATTTGCACCCCACCACCCATAACACCCCCTAATTGCAACACATTCAACATAAATCCCCTCCCCCGCCGCACCCCGCCCATCCCTCAAACCCAAAAATTCCCCCGCCCAAGAACACTCTCAGGCGGGGGTCGTTCATCCCCAAAACTTATTTAGTTTCTTCAACAATTTCGGCCTCGGGGGCGTTCTTCTTGACGCTTTCGATGCCGTTGAGGCAGCTCGCCTTCGACTTGTAGCCCTCGCCGACGGCGACAATTTCGCCGTTGCGCGCCTTCAGCCTGAACCGGAACTCGCCCGCTTTGTCGGTGTAAACCTCGAATTTCGGGTGCTTAAGAACCTCGAAGCCCTCGACGGTCTGGTCCTCGACGCCGCCTTCACAGCACTTGCGGATGCTCTCAATGCCGTTGCGGCACGCTGCCTCGCCGCTGTAAACCTCGCTCGTCGCGATGATTTCGCCGTTGCCGGCCTTAAGGTCGAACTTGAACCCCGTCGCGGTCTGCTTTAATACAAATTTTCCCATAATTTAACCTCCTGAAAATAATTTTGCATAAAAATGCCTGTGAGAATTATAGCACATTTTTTTGACAATTTCAAGAGTATTTTTGCGATTTTAGACAAATTCGGGGAAGCGCGCCGAAATTATCCGAAAAAAGAAGGAACGGCGAGAAATTTTTTTGCAAAAAAGTCTTGACAACGCGCGCCGGTTGTGGTATGATGATAAGGCACCTCAGGTGCCGAATATCGCGGGGTAGAGCAGTTGGTAGCTCGTCGGGCTCATAACCCGGAGGTCGTTGGTTCAAGTCCTTCCCCCGCAACCAAAAATATGTCCCAAAACGACCGTTTTGGGGCATTTTTCTATGCAGTTTGCTAAAGCCTTCTCATAATTTGTCATTTTTTAGTTATTTTTGACCCCAATTTGACCCCTTGAGAGTGCTAAGTAGTAAATGTGTTAAACAAATCGGAGCAAATCGCCTATTATAGCGGGTTTGCGTCTAATGTCAAGACAGGAGGACAAGCATATGCAGAAAGACAATGAGAAAAAGCCGGAGCAGTATGACGACATTAAAATCGTGAGTGCGAGGACTGTTGAGGATATTCTGAGGGCGCGCGAAGAACTTAAAGCATTTGGATTTGACCCAGAGCTGCTCGACGAGATGGAGCCTGATGTCAGGGCTGAGCTGCTTGAGGACGCAGGATTTGATCCGTGGGATTATGGGTATTGATTGAGAGGAATTCACACGGATATTTAAAAGCCAATGTACCGAAAGATACATTGGCATATTTTTATATAACTGTGTTTCAGGACGATAATTAAAACAATATTTCGCATATGGAGCAGACGTTCTATAAACCGTTATCTGAAATGATTATTGATCAACTTTATCTAACCTATGTCACATTTTCCTAATACTGTTGATTTTTCATCAAAAATAATTGGTCAATCACAGGGGGCTCGATTTGCGCCCGTTATATTACCCCATAGTGACGCACACATCCGCACACGTTTTTCCCACTAAC
>CANPZQ010000147.1 GCA_947588775.1 uncultured Clostridia bacterium | reverse complement strand
TTCAGCGACGGCGAATCGGGAAGCTATATCTATTCGGAGGCGGCTCCCGAGCTCGATTACTGGTTTATCTTCGGGGGAAGCCTTCGCGGAACCGTCGCGGGCTACCGCTTCGTAACGGGGCGCGCGTCAATGCTTCCGAAGTGGGCGTTCGGCTATATTCAATCCCAGGAGAGATACGAAACCCGGGCCGAAACCGAATCCGTCGCCCTCGAATACCGCTCAAGGGGAATCGGCCTCGACTGCATAGTTATGGACTGGAGCTCATGGCCGGACGGTCAGTGGGGACAAAAATCCCTCGACCCCGCTCGCTTCCCTGAGCCGGAAAACATGATTCATAAGCTCCATGATAACCACACCCATTTCATGATTTCGGTATGGCCGAACCCGTCGGATAACACCGCCGACTTTAACGAGCTTAAGGAAGCGGGAATGATTCTTCCGGTCGGAACGATATACAACGCTCTCGAAGAGGCGGGAAGAAAAATCTACTGGAGCCAGCTCAGCCGCGAGCTCTTCTCCTACGGCGCAGACGCATGGTGGTGCGACAACAGCGAGCCGATAACCCCCGAGTGGAACCACCCCGAGAGGCCTGAGCCCGCAGTTCAGTATGCCGAATACTGCCGCGAAACCGCCGACGTAATGCCGGCCGAGATGACGAACGTGTTCCCCCTCTGCCATGCGATGGGAATCTATGAGGGACAGCGCGGCGAAACCGACGAAAAGCGCGTCTTTAACCTTACGCGCAGCTCCTACACCGGTCAGCAGCGTTTCGGAACGGTGATGTGGTCGGGCGACGTCGCCGCGACATGGGACACCTTAAGAAGGCAAATCGCCGCCGGCCTCAACTTCTCCGCGAGCGGCCAGCCCTACTGGACGGCGGACATCGGCGCGTTCTTTGTCAAAAAAGGAAGCTTCTGGTACTGGCGGGGCGATTTTGACGGCTGTTTCGGCGACATGGGCTACCGCGAGCTGTTTGTGAGGTGGTACCAGTGGGAGGCGTTCCTTCCCGTATTCAGGGGCCACGGAACCGACTGCCGCAGGGAGCTATGGAATTGCGAAAACGCCGAAATCCCGTTCTACGACGCGCTTATCGAGGCAAATCGCTTGAGATACCGTTTAATGCCGCTAATTTATTCGACGGCGGGAAGCTGCTGGCTCAACGGCGGCTCGATGATTGAGAATCTCGCGTTCGGGTTCGACGACCCCGAGGTAAGAAATATCACCGACCAGTATCTTTTCTGCGGCTCGATGATGGTATGTCCGGTTACGGAGCCGATGTACTATGCTCCCGAATCCGAGAAAATCTACCGCCCGAAAACGCGCAGGGTATACCTCCCGAGGGGCTGCGCATGGTACGACTTCTACACCGACAAAAAATACGAGGGCGGAAGCTGGATTGAGGCATACGCGCCGATTGAGCGGATACCGGTATTTGTCCGCGATGGCACGATAATCCCGACTGCGGAGCCCGCGCTTTCGACCGAGGAGCAGAGCCGCGAGATAACGCTTAAGGTCTATCCCGGCCGCGACGCGGAATTTATGCTCTACGAGGATTCCGGCGACGGCTACGCCTACGAGCGCGGCGAATACCGCCTCACCCGCCTGAGATGGGACGACGCGAAGCGGGAAATTACCCGGGAGGTTCTGTGAACAATAAGCACAATAAGCACAATAGAGCCTATTGTGTCTAAAATGTCTATTGTGCATGGAAGTGCGAAACCGAAGCTGTTCTCCCTCCACGTACAAAATCATGGATTTGTCTTTAGAAAGTGCGGAAAATGCTGAAAGTTCATGAATATTTAAATTCAAAAATACGCTTTACCGTAAAAAAGCAAACCCGCAGCTTCACAGTTGCGGGTTTTGTGGATTATCGACATTTTCGACATTTTCGGGCCGATTGTGCTGAAAATGCTGAAAGTTCATGAAAGTATAAAAACCAAAATTCACTTTAATATATTACATCATAAAAGCAAATCTTATTTTTTTGATTCTCCACTTGCGTGAACTTTCGACATTTTCGACATTTTCGGCTTGATTGTGCTGAAAATCCATGGTGCTATAATAGCAAAATTCACTTTAATAATTTAAATCATAAAAAGAATACCTATTTTGGCGGGTTTCAGATAAATTATGCTTTCCAAGTGAAACTCTACTTTCATGCACTTTCTGGATTTTCCGCACAATCAAAAGACAATTCCCCAAATTTGTGCGCGATGTGAGAACAGTTACGGCCATGCCCCCGAATTTTTAAGTTTGCACTTCCATGCACAATAGACATTTTAAGCACAATAGACCCTATTGTGCTTATTGTGCTTAAAGTTCACGCGCTTTATCTCCTTAAAGCCTCTATGATTCCCGCGGCGGCGGGGACGGCGGCGGCGAAGAGGAGCGCGGGGGCGGCCATCGAGGCGGGCAGGGGAGCGGTTTGCATTACCGAGGCGAGCGGAGGCCACCATATACATGCCGCGAGGGCGGCGGCCGAGAGTGCCGCCGAGGCGAGGAGCGCGGGGTTCCCGAAGGGGTTCATCGCGAACAGGGAACGGTGCTCGCTCCGGCATTCAAAGACATGTATAAGCTGTGAAAGTATAAGCGTTATAAGCGCGGCGGTCCGCGCGGACGGAATGTCGCAGCCGGCTTTGAGGCAATATGCGAAGCAGCCGAGCGTGCAGCCGCCGATTAACGCCCCGCGAAGCGCGATTCTGAGGCCGAGGCCGCCGCTTGCGAAGCTTCGGGAAAAGTCCTTCGGTTTTTTCTGCATAATCTCTCTTTCCGGCTTTTCGAGGCCGAGAGCGACTGCGGGAAGTCCGTCGGTTACAAGGTTCACAAGCAGAATCTGCGTCGGCAGAAGCACCACCGGGAGCCCCGAAACTATCGAAAGAAACATCACCGCCACCTCGCCGATATTGCAGGAGATTAAATATCTCACAAGCTTTCTTATGTTTGAATAGACGGTTCGACCCTGTTTAACGGCCGAAAGGAGCGTCGCAAGGTTGTCGTCGAGGAGGATTATATCCGCCGCCTGTTTCGTAACGTCTGTCCCCGTTATTCCCATTGCTACGCCGATGTCGGCGGCCTTAAGCGCGGGAGCGTCGTTTACCCCGTCCCCGGTCATGGCCGTAACATGCCCCCGCGAGCGGAACGCGTTCACGATTCTTAGCTTATCCTCCGGCGTTACCCTCGCGAAAACCGCCGCGTCCCTGACGGCATGGGACAGCTCGGTATCGCTCATTTTGTCGAGCTCCTCTTTAGATACAACTCTCCCGCCCGCGCGAAGGATTCCCGTCTGCTTTGCGACAGCCTTCGCGGTAAGAGGGTGGTCGCCGGTAATCATAACGACCCGAATCCCCGCTTTTTTGCATTCGCCGACGGCCTTAACCGCCTCCTCGCGGGGAGCGTCGAGCATTCCCGCAACGCCGAGGAAAATTTCCCCCTCGGGCGAGGATTTGCTCATTCCGAGAACCCGAAGAGCCGAGGCCGCCATATCCTCGCAGATTGCGTTTATTTCGGCCTTTGCCGCCCTGTCAAGGCGTTTTAATCCGCTTTCGGAAAGATACATTGAACAACCGTTAAGAATAACCCCCGGCGCGCCCTTCGAGAAGGTTTCGTCGCGCCCGTTAATGCGAACCGTCACCGTCATTTTCTTTGAAACGCTGTCGAAGGGGATTTCCGAAACCCGCCGAAGCCCCGGTATAACCCCGTTCTCGGTAAGGCCGCATTTCTCCGCCGCAATCATCAGCGCGGCCTCGGTCGGGTCGCCGATTATGTCGAATTTTTTGCGGTTTACCCGTTCGCGGCCGCCGCCCTCCTCCATCGGCGTGAGCCGCGCGTTTGAACACGCCGAGGCGCATATAAGCGTTTCGCGAAGGGGATTGGTCATTTCGGCGGGGGAGCCGTCGGCGTTCGCAAGCCGCCCCCGGCTTGAATATCCCGAGCCGGTGAGGGAAAATTCCCTCCCTCCCGCCCAGAGCCGCGTTACCGTCATCTTATTCTCGGTGAGGGTGCCGGTTTTATCGGTGCAGATGACGGAGGTGCAGCCGAGCGTTTCGACCGAGTGGAGCCTATGAACGAGCGCGCGCTGCTTAAGCATTCGCCTTACCGCCAAAGCGAGAGCGATTGTCACCGTAGCGGGAAGCCCCTCGGGAATTGCGGCGATGGCTATCGTTATCCCCGTCATAAGCATATCAAAGAGCGGGAGCCCCCGCAAAATCCCTGCGAGAGCGACTAATGCGCATACCGTAAGACAGATTGCGCAGAGCGCGCCGCCGAGCCTCGAGAGCTTTTTCTGGAGCGGAGTTTTGCGGTCGCCGCCGTCGTCTATAAGCCCCGAAACCCGCCCCATGCGGGTGTCCATACCCGTGAAAACGGCCTCGCAGACCCCGCTCCCCGAGAGCGCGGACGCGCCCATATATACCGCTCCCGCCTGAGCCGCTTCGGACAAATCCCCGCCCGAGTATGCTTCCTTCTTAACGGCTCCCGATTCGCCGGTGAGGATTGATTCGTCGCAGCTAAGGCCGCTTTGCTCTAAGATTTTTCCGTCAGCGGGAACCCTGTCGCCCGACTCGACCAAGAAAATGTCCCCCGGAACAAGCTCCGCCGCCGCTGTCTTTATAAGCTCGCCGTCCCGGAATACCTTC
>CANPZQ010000146.1 GCA_947588775.1 uncultured Clostridia bacterium | reverse complement strand
GACCCGTAGGCCCGGTCGGGCCAGTCGCTCCGATTGCCCCGGGCGCACCGTCAGCACCTGTTGCCCCTGTTGCTCCCACAGCACCGGGAACTCCGTCAGCACCGGTTGCACCCGTCGCTCCTGTGGGACCCGTAGGCCCGGTCGGGCCAGTCGCTCCGATTGCCCCGGGCGCACCGTCAGCACCTGTTGCCCCTGTTGCTCCCGCAGCTCCGGGAACTCCGTCCGCGCCGGTCGCACCCGTTGCACCGGTAGAACCCGCAGCCCCCGTCGCACCTGTCGGCCCGGCAGGGCCGGTTGCACCGGTAGGTCCGGTCGCCCCGATTGCCCCGGGCGCACCGTCGGCTCCCGTTGCTCCCGTAGCACCCGTCGCGCCCGTCGCTCCAACCGGCCCCGTCGCGCCCGTCGGGCCGATGACCATTCCCATCGGGGCGCAGGGAGAGGAGCCGCAGCCGAAGCTGTAGACGTTCGTGCCGTTCGGATAGCGGTCGTCGCAGCAATTATTTTTTGCCATGATATTTCCTCCTGTAAGTTGATTATTTTTTAAGCTTACGAAATGTTTTGGGGAAGGGCGCGGGGACGGAGCGGGGGAGAGAGGGAGGGAGGGGCGGGCGGGCGGGTGGGCGCAGAAAGCAGCGCAGTCCCCGCGCCCGTTTACGCCGAAGCCGCGGAAACAGCCGTTCCCAAAGCCCAAGCTCCGAAACGCGCCCGATTTTGTTTTGTTCGGAAAGGCTATTGCATGGTTGGGCTTACCGCTTGCCAAGGGCGAAAGCTATCCCCGCAGTCCGCACGGACAAAGCTTTTTCCGTTCCGAAGCATGTCGGCAAGAAATCGCCCCTCGCGCCCCTCCCAAATGTTTCTTTTTCAGGCTGTCGGGCAAATTTCAGCAAGGGCGTTTAGCTTTTTGCATGGCTTTATTTGTCCGTTTTTCCGTAGCCGGAGGCATGGTATATGCTCCCGCAACCGGCGAAAGCACCTGCCGCCATTGCAAGATGTGTGGCAAAAACCCGCTTTATGCATGCCCTTTCAAGAAATCCATGATTCGCCTCAACCGCCGACTATCCCGTGGGAATATGGCAAGGGCGTTGAAAGTCCTCGCATGGCCGCGATTTCTGCCGAAATTGCATAGAACCGAGAGCACAAAACATATCTCAGCAGCCCATACAAATAAGCCCACTGCACATTTGAATTGCACATAGCCTGTCGGCGGCACTTTGCCCTCCCCATGTCCCAAAAATATTCCTGATTCACCCTGACGGCGTTGCTGTCGGGGCAAATAGCGGCGGCAAGGACGTTAAAACCCTCATGCTGTTGCCGTTTCTTCTGAAATTATGCACGGCCGTGAGCATAAAATGGTTCCCACAACCCGCACAAGCATACTCGCCCCGTTCCGAAGCGAACATAGCCCGCCGGAACAGTTCACCCTCCGCAAACTCTCCCGAAATACTCCTCGTTCGCCCTGACGGCAGGGCTGTCGGGGCGAATGGCGGCGGCGAGGGCGTTGTAGGCTCTCGCGCGGCCGCGGTCGCCGCGCCTGTCGCAGATTACGCAGAGCTGGAGGTAGGGGATATAGCCGCCGTAGTCGGCATGGACGAAGCCGCCGCCTTTTCCGAAGCGCGCGGGGGCGAGGCTGTACCAGAATTCCGCCGCGTCGAGGTCGTTTCTTTTCAGGAAAACCTCGCCGACGGCGCAGCATACGTCCGCCCGGGGCGCGCCGAGGGAGAGCGTTTTAAAGAGCGCGGCTTCGGCTTCCTCAAGGCGGTTTTCCTCTTTGAGAAGCGCGTGCGCCTCAAAAAGTGCGGAAATCCTGTTTTCAACCCATGCATCGGGGTCGCCGGCGCATTCGTAAAAAAGCGTCAACGCCTCTTCCCGTCGCCCTGCCGCGACAAGCTCGCGGGCGTAGTAATACTTAAGCCTCGGGTCGAGGGCCTCGCCGTCGGAGAGCATTTTTTCAAAGATGCGCAGGTTCCGGCCCGGAGGGTTCTCGCGGAGCTTTCGGTGGCTTACCGCGATGTTTTTAGAGATGATTTTTCCCCGCGGCGGAATCGCCTCGTGAACGCAGCCGTGAAATTCAAAGCCTGCGCCCGCGCGGACGATTCTCTCCCGCCAATACGAAAGAACCGGTCTGCCGTCGGAGCCGAACGCGACGTTGTAGGGGAGCATCACCACGTCGGGACGTATTTCGTCAAGCTCTTTTATCAGCTTTTTAAGAGCGTCGCGGTTTTCACCCTCGATTACGTCGTCGGCGTCGAGCCACATCAGATAGTCGCCCGTCGCCTTTGAAAACGCGAAATTCCGCGCCGCCGAGAAGTCGTCGACCCACAAAAAGTCGTAGACAAACGGTGTAAAACGCAGGGCGATATTCTTTGTCCCGTCGCGGGAGCCCGTATCGGCGACGACGATTTCGTCGAAGATTCCGGCGACGCTTTCAAGGCACCTCGCGAGGACGTCCTCCTCGTCGCGGACAATCATGCATAGCGATGTTTTCACTGCGCGCGCTCCTTTCGGCTGCGGTTCTATGATATTGTATGCATGAGGGGCGGGGAGGGTGAATTTTGGAAGGTGGGTGCCGCGGCGAATGGGGCGGGGTGGGAGGGTGGGTGGCGGGCAGGAAGCTTGGGCGGTCGCAGAAAAGGAGCCCCATTCGCCGCGGCATAGTGGCAGGGAATGAGGGCAGCGCGGCGGGAAAAGCGGTCAAAATCCGCGAAACCCTCATGGGCGGGCGGGTGGGACGCAGAAAGCAGCTTTTTCCGCCGCGCGGGGTTAGCTGAAAGCCCATGTCAAGCCTGCGCGCCCGACCCCGGCCTGAGCCGAATTCCGCCCTCCGAGGCCGCAGGCCGAGCGGGGGTGGGTGAGGGTCAGGCTTTTAGAGGATAGAGGGTTAGAAGGTTGGAGGATAGAGGCGCATGTGGCGGACTTGGAGATATTTTGGGTTTTGTTGAAGCGTCTGCCCCTGTTCTGGCTTTGAACTAACCTCCGCCGCGGCGAATGGGGCTGCCAATCTGCGGCCGCCATGGCTTCTGCCCGCCACCCACCCTCCCACCCCGCCCCATTCGCCGCGGCTGCCCTCCCAAACCCTCCCGCCAAAGCCTACCCCTCACCCACCCCCTCTCCGCCTGCGGCTCCGGGGGGCGGGATTCGGGGCAGACCGGGGCGCGGGGCCTCCGCTGTTTTCGTCAGTCCCACCCGCCCGCCCCCGCCATTTCGCACCTTCCCCCGCTCCGCCCCCGCGCCCCCTACTCTTCCCACCTCACATAAAAAAACGCGCCCCCTGCCTTTTCGCAAGGGGCGCGTTATCCGTATCCTATTCAAACCTCATATTTCCGTAAACCCTCTCCATGACGTCCTCGCCGTACCGCTCGTCGATGAACGCCTCGACGCGGTTTTTCGGGGCAAGGCCGTTTCGCCGGTCGCGCCATCTCAACACCGCCGCCGCGGAAAGAAGCAGGTTTGCCGCCATAAAAACCGTGAGAACCGCGCAGCCTATCCGCCACGGGTTCGAGCGCATAGCCTCCAAAAGCCTCATCACAAGCGGCAGCGCAAGCTTCGCGAAGCCGAGGCCCAGAATGCCCCAGACAAGCGTTTTTTCAAGGCAGACCCTTCCGCGAATGTTGAGAAATTTTTGGCTGTAGTCCCATGAGCGGGAGCCGAAAACCCGCTCCTGAAGCCAGCTCCCGGCGTATTCTACGGCGGTGCCGGAGAGCGCGAACATCAGAAACTGCTCCGGCGCGCTTCGCTCCTTCAAAAGCAGGGAAACAAGGTACAACGCCACCGCACCGATTCCGTAGATGATGCAAAACGGACCCCAGATGGTTGCGGAATGGTTTTCCCACGCCCCGCGCCTGAAAACGGCATGGATTCCCTCGACCAGAAATCCCGCCACGCTCCCGATTATAAACAGCCAAAAGATTGTTTGGTAATTTATGTATTCTTTTTTAAGACGTTTCACCGCTGCCTCCCGGGCCGTCAACGCTTTGTTTCGGACTTCTCAATTTTTTTGACGAAGATAACAATCGCGAGGTCGGCGGCCGCGCTCACAAGAAGGGAAATCGCGATGAATCTCCAGAGAACCTCTGTCGCGGTGAAGGGGTTAAAGAGGATTACCCCCGCAAAAATCAGCGACAACGCCGCTCCGATTGCGGAAACATACCACCTGTCGACCCGCATTCTGAGCATGTCGACCGTCCACTGAACCCTGACTATTCCGGTCAGAAGCACTGCCACGCCGTAAATAACCGTGAAAACGGGGAAAACATTAAGGAACCATTCCGCCTTGAAGAGGCAGAAAAGCCCTCCCGCGAGGAGGCAAAGTGCCTTCGCGAGCCCCTGTTCGAGATGCGCCTCGACCGGGTCGAGCCGGAAATAGACAATTATGTTAAATACGGCAAGCGCGAGCATAACCGCACCCGCCACGCGGATTACCGCGCCCGTGAACCCCATCGGGTTGACGAACAGGAGAATCCCGAGTACCACCTCGCCGATTATCAAAAGAATAGTGCCTTTGTTGTTCATAAATATCAACTCCTTTAAGTTAATATTACCACATCGCGGGCGGGTTGTCAAGGTAGGGGATAGAGGGGGAGTGTACAACCCACCCACAATATGTTATAATATAATTGAGGTGATAAAAATGTCGCGAACAGCAAAAATTGGCGAAAACATAAATT
>CANPZQ010000145.1 GCA_947588775.1 uncultured Clostridia bacterium | reverse complement strand
TCTGGAAGATAAGGTTTCCGTCGATAAAGTGATAAATCCTCGTGTCGCCGACGTGGGCGTAGTCTATTTTCGTGCCCTCGACCGTAAGCACCGCCACCGTCGACTTCATCTGACAGGCCGGCGTCTGGCGGGCCAGAATCCTTTGGTGCGCGTCGCGTATAAGCTCCGTAAGGAGCGCGGGCGCGGATTTTCCCTGCCAGCCTCCGCAGACGGCCTCAATCGCTTCTTTCGAGGCGACGTCGCCGCCTCCGTGGCCTCCGAGGCCGTCGGCGACAACGGCGCATACCGCCGTTCCCAAATCCTTTACCCTCACGGAATCTTCGTTGCAGGGTCGGCCTCCGACGTCGGAATAGCTTGAATATTTAATCAAACGCGCGCCCTCCTTTCTTCTTTATTAAACCGGCTCCGCCGTTTCGGGAATATCATCGGCGGCGGCTCTCGGCTTTGCCGTTTCGGGCGGAACAGCCGCTTTTGGCTCATCGGCGGACGAATCCGAAGCCGCGTTGGGCTCGGCGCGGCATTCGAGAATAATTCCCGTATAGTTGTCCTGATTTGAATAGCCCTTCGCTTCAACCGCGGCGCGTATCGCCTCGGCGGCCGCGGCGGGGGAGCTGTCCTTTACCGCGTTAAGAAGCTCGTCGTTCGAGATGGCGTTGTAAACGCCGTCCGACATCAGAATAATTTTGTCGCCGGGATATACCCGAATCGGCTCGGCGGGCATATCGACGTCCAAAAGCCGGCCCATTCCGAGAAAGCTCGTAAGGCCGGGGCCGTTTTTGTCGGAATACGCCTCCGAGAAGCTCATTTCCTCGTTCAGAGCCTTCATAAGAAGGTCGTGGCGGTAGACATGCTCGCGGTTCAGGGGGATAAGCGTTCCCCTGCGGCAGAGGCATATCCTCGAATCGCCTATCGAAACATAGGAAAAACAGCTGCCCTTTATAAGCCCCATAACGAGGGTCGAGCCGCTCTTTCCTATTCCGTCCGCGCCGAGGAGCGAATTAACGCTCTTCAGAGCCTTTTGGGTGAGCATTAAAAGCACCTGCTCGTGGGTTCCCTTGCCCTGATACATCGGGAAGCCGTCCAAAAGCTCCTCAACGGTGCGGATACTTACCTTATCGCCGTCCGAAAGCCCGCCCATGCCGTCGGCGACAATCGCGAGGCAGCCGTGGGTGGGCATTAAAACGCTGTCCGAAACCCCGAAGGAATCCTGCTGATACTCTCTCTTGCCCTGCTCGTGGACCTTTCCGACCTCTACCGAGGCTACGGGGCGGACGTCGTATTTCGGCGACGGCTCCGGACTGTTCCTAAGCCGTTTAAGGGCGCGGGAACGCTTTCCCAAAAGCACCGAGAGAATTATCGCGGCGATTAAAAGCAGAAAAGCGGCCGCCGCAAGGCAGATAATTACGGGCAGAACCCACCCGGGCTTCAGTTCGGCCATTGCTTCAGGCATTGGTTCTGTCCTCCCAGCTGAACTGCTCTCCGCAGAGCGCGATGAAAATCAGCTTAGTGTTGCCGATAGTGATTATATCGTAGTTGTGAAGCTCGGTTCCGCCGCCCATAACGGGGATATTGTTCACCAAAAGAACGTTTCTTCCGCTCTCATGGGCGATATAGAACTTTTTCGTCTGATAGACGTAGGTGATGCTCGAATCCCTCTCTCCCGAGATGGTATCGTCGCCCTGAATTACGATGTCGCCAACTCTTCTTCCGAGGAAGTTATATCCCGCGTGAACCCTGTAGTCGCGGCCACGACTCGGTCCCTCTATTGCGACGACCCAGCCTACGCAGGGGAGGTATTCCTCGTTGTAGCCGTCTTTATGCTCGCTGTCGGTTATAATCTGCTGAGTTACCCCCATTTTTTCGTTGTTGTTGGAAGCGGCGGGGTTCGGGAAGGGAGGAGCGGTAACGCTGCTGTCGCCGTTTATAACGTCGCCGGCAAACGGGTAGATGGTTTGGCCGCCGTTGGGATTGACGTTTACGGGGTCTGCGCCCAAACCGGGAGTGACGGTCGGGGGAGTACCCTGGGAGCCGTAGTCGGAGCCGAACGGGTCGCCGGTCGCTCCGACGGAAAGCGCGCCGCTGCAGAACGGGCATGTGGAATAGGTATTCGCGTCATAATAGTGATTAGCCTTGCATTTTTTCATTTTCTGATGGACTTCGGACATTGTTATTCCTCCTGATAAAAAATTTATTCAACGCGCAAAAAAGCGCGGGCGGTTCATATATTCACGATTTCAAAGAGCACGCCCCTGCCGCCGAGGTAGAACCTCGAACCGGCCGCCACTCTTTCGGGATATTCGCGGGGGAGCCGGCGTTCGTCGCCCATAAACGTTCCGTAGGTCGAGCCCAAATCGACAAGCACAGGCACGCCCTGCTGCCAGCGAATCGCGCAGTGGACGCGGCTCACGCCCGGAGTTCCGGCGGGTAGCCTCACCATGTTTGAAACGTCGGTGCCGAAGGAGAGCCCCTGAGTGCCGACGGTGTAGGTCTGTCCCTGAAGCGGCCCCGCGAGGCATCTTACGCCTAAGAAGGAGTTTTGCTGACGGGGCTGAGGCGGCGTATTTACCGGCATCGTGCCGCCGTTATAGCCGCCGAACTGCGCGGGATAGCCCCCCGCGCCTATGCCCTTAGGGTTGGGGCCGTAGACGTTGTCGCCGGGCTTGCTGTCCTCGGTACACATTATTATAAAGAGAATCGACCCGACAATCGGCAGGAAGTTGAGGCACCAGTACGCGCCGCTTCGGCCGGTGTCGTGGAGCCTTCGCCATGAAACGGTGAGGGTCGGAATCAACGCCGCGAGCTGCCAGATTGCCCAGAGCGGCAGAATCAGCATAAGCACCGTCGAAACGAGCCCGTTGAAGAGCATGAAATACCAAAATTCGCTCCGCCTCGCCCTTCCGTCGAAGTTCATGTAATTTTTGAATACGTTTTTAATTGCGTCGCCCATTCCCATGGCACAGCCTCCTCAGAAATAGTCAATAAGTTATGATACGACATTATTTTACATTACGCAAAAATATGAAAATTGGAGGGCGAAATGTGGAAAATGGAGTGATAAGATGGTGAAAATGGGGTGAAATCAAGAATGCGTTAAATAATCCTTTACATAACCTTATAGAACGCACCTCGAGCATTCCCCCTAAAACCTCCTAACCAACTTCACCGCCTTAGCCGCAATCTTATAAGCCGGGCCTTCCATCTTCGCCTTCACGTTTTTGAGCTCGGCGGGGATGTCGATTCCCTGCGGGCAGTGGCGGGCGCATTTGCCGCAGGCGACGCAGTTTGAGGCGGCGGAGCTGTTTTTGCGGAGGGCGGTACACATGAAATATTCCTTCAGTGAGGTAAACCAGCCGTCCGAGAAGCGGCGGTTATACGCCGCGAAGCAGCCCGGAATGTCGACGTTCTGCGGGCAGGGCGTGCAGTAGCCGCAGCCCGTGCAGCCGACCTTCATCTTCGAGTTTATCGCTGAAACGACACGTGCGAGCATCTGCTCGTCGGCCTCGGAGAGCTCCCCGGCGAAGGATTCGGAGGCGTTGGCGACGTTGTCGGCGACCATCTCCTCGGAATTCATTCCCGAAAGTACGCAGGTGACCTCGGGCTGATTCCAGAGCCACTTGAACGCCCACCTGACGGGCGTATTTTTTACTGAATGTTCCTCGAAAATTTTCTCCGCTTCTTTCGGAAGATTGTTTACAAGCCGCCCGCCGCGCAGCGGTTCCATAATCATAACGGGAAGGCCCTTTTCGTGAGCATAACAAAGTCCGCGCCGCCCCGCCTGCGAATGCTCGTCCATGTAGTTGTACTGAATCATGCAGAAGTCCCAGCCGTAGGCGTCGACGAGGCGGCAGAAGGTTTCCGCGCCGCCATGATACGAAAATCCGATTTGGCGGATTTCGCCGCTCTTCTTCTTTTCGGAAATCCAATCTTCAATTCCGAAGCCGCGAAGCCTCTCCCATGTCGCCGTATCGGTGAGCATATGCATCAGATAGTAGTCGACGCGGTCGGTGCGAAGCCTGCGCAGCTGTTCATAAAAATATTTATCAAGGTCGCCCGGCGATTTAATCAGATAGTGCGGCAGCTTTGTCGCGATGTTGATTTTATCGCGCAGGCCGTTTTTTTCGACAATTTCGCCGAGGGCAGCCTCGCTTCCGGGATAGATGTATGCGGTGTCAAAGTAATTCACCCCGCCCTCGTATGCCGTGAGCACCTGTTTTTCCGCCTTTTCGAGGTCGATTTTCCCGCCCGACCGCTTAAAGCGCATGCACCCGTAGCCGAGAATCGAAAGTTTGTTTCCGTACTTATCATTGCGGTAATTCATTAAAGCTCGCCTCCGTGGGGATTTTTTATGATTATAGCATGCGGGGAGGGAATTTGCAAGTGAGGGGAAGGGGATTAGGGCGCGGCGAATGGGGCGGCCTAAAAGCAGGAAACCTTAGTGGGCGGGCGGGTGGGCGCAGGAAACCAGCCCCATTCGCCGCGCCGGGCTTATGCGCAAAACCAAAACACCCCGCGCACCCATCCCGGCCTGAGCCGAATCCCGTCCCCCGGAGCCGGAGGCGGAGCGGGGACGGGTGAGGGTCAGGCTTCAGCAGGAGGTAAGTTTTTTTGCTGAAGCCGGATACTTGTGTGCCCTATCCTTTAACTCACACAGAGCTGCGGCTCCA
>CANPZQ010000144.1 GCA_947588775.1 uncultured Clostridia bacterium | reverse complement strand
CTGCGGGCCGCGACAAGGGGCTCCGCCCCTTGACCCTGCGGCCTTTGGAAAAGGCCGGCGAAACTTTTTAGTTTTTGTTTATCATGGCTTTGGTTTCAATCATAAAATTTCTATCTTCTAACATTTTAACATGCTGATAACATACTTTTACGCCGACGGGTTTAAAAACCTCGGCTCCGTCGCAATCTCGCCGTCGCCTGCGGTGAACGTCGTTTTCGGCGAAAATGCGCAGGGGAAAACTAACCTCGTCGAGGCAATCTGGATTCTCTCCGGTGCGCGCTCCTTCCGCGGCTCCAAAGAACGCGATATGATAGGCTTCGGCAGGGACTTCGCCCGCCTTGAGCTTGTTTTAAAGGATTCCGAACGCGAACAGCGCATAGAGGCGGTCTTATCCGCCGGACGGGAGCTTAAAAAAATCACCTTAAACGGCGTTAAACAACGTTCTCTCGCGTCGCTTTTCGGCGTTCTGAAATGCGTAGTATTTACTCCGGAGGATTTGGAGCTTTCAAAGGGCTCTCCCGACTGTCGGCGGGATTTCATCGATTTATGTATATCCCAGATAAAGCCCGCCTATGCGAAAACTGTGCTGAAGTACGAGAACGTTCTTTCACAGCGAAACGCGCTTTTGAAACATGAAATCAACGACCCGGATTCTTTGGACGTTTGGGACGAGCAGCTTGCCCGCCTCGGGGCGTATATTACCGTTGTTCGGAGCCAATACACAAAAAAGCTTGATATTTTCGCGTCAAAGCTCTATTCCGAGCTTACCGGAGGCCGCGAAAAGCTCAATCTTGAATATAAATCGTCGGTATACAAATTTCCCGGCGAGAGCCACGACTGGCAGGACTTGCTTTTCAGGGAGCATCTGAATGTTACACGTGAAACGCGCGCCGACGACATACGCGCTGGCTTCACAACCCGGGGAATACACCGCGACGATGTTTTGGTGAGGATAAACGGCAACGCCTCCCGCGAGTTCGGCTCCCAGGGGCAAAACCGTTCTGCCGCCCTTGCGATGAAGCTGTCGCAGGCGTATATTCTCTGTGAGGAAACGTCGGAAATGCCGGTTATACTTTTGGACGACGTGCTTTCAGAGCTTGATTCAAAGCGGCGGGAGTTTATCGTTACAAAGCTAAAGGGAATGCAGATATTCATCACCTGCTGCGAGCCTACGTCAAAACTAAAAGGAAAGAAGTTCGAGATGCGCGGCGGCAGGATAACATAGTCTTTCAACAAGCAAAAGGAAAGTGTTGAAAAAGGAGGTATTTCGGTGTATTTACATCTCGGGAACGGGCAGACGGTAAAAATGTCGGAGGTTGTCGGGATTTTCGACATTGAGAAGGCCTCGACCTCCCGCGACACGAGGGAATACCTCGCCCGCGCGGGAAAAAACCGCTGTGTTACACCGGTAACTGACGACCTGCCGAAGAGCTTTGTCGTCTGCCTCGACAGCGATTTAACCGAGAGGGTTTATCTCTGTGGGGTGAGCGCGCAGACCTTGAGGGAGAGGGCCGAGGGGGGTTAGGCGGGGAGTTGTCGGGTTTTTCGGCGGAGAGCCGGCGCGGGGACGGAGCTAATTTGCCGGGTCCCACCCGCCCGCCCCCATAGCTTTGATAAATGTTTCCGCTCCGTCCCCGCGCCTGACATAGTGCGTAACGGTTAATTTGGGCTAATGCCGCAGCTTAGCCGTTTAGGGCCTTTTTGTTGGGGCTTCAGGAGGCGACCCTTATGTTCCTCCCGCAAAATTATGCAAGAGGCACCCTTGGGTGTCAGGCCTTCTTTGTTGTGGGAACCAACGCCAGCGACAAAACTTGCTTTTCGGACTTCGCGGTCATAAATGACCGACCGCTCGTCCTCAAAGAGTTTTGTTCCGCTGTCGTAGGCGAGGGTTCCCCCGCGGAAAACAGTCCGCCGGACTGATTTCTTGGCTCCCCTTCCTGCGCTTGGGGAGTATAAGAGTTTCGCGGCCTGCGGGCCGCGACAAGGGGCTCCGCCCCTTGACCCCGCAAGCCTTTTGAAAAAGGTTGACGAAAACTTTTAAAATTTGTCTACAATAGTTAATATTGGCTTTAAAATATACAAATAGTAATCAGGAGGACACAGCTTTGATTGAACAGAATGAATTTAATGAATTTTCGGAGATTTCGGCGGACGCGACTGCTGTCGATAAGTCGAATAACTACGACGCGAGCGAAATTCAGGTTCTTGAAGGCCTCGAGGCCGTCCGGAAACGCCCCGGTATGTATATCGGCTCCACCGGGCCGAAGGGGCTTCATCACCTTGTCTACGAAATCGTAACAAACTCGATCGACGAGGCTCTGGCGGGGTATTGCGACAGAATCGACGTTGAGCTTTTGCCGGATAATATCGTCCGCGTTACCGACAACGGGCGCGGAATCCCGGTCGGAATCCACCCGAAGGAGGGTATCTCCGCCGCGACGGTCGTATTTACGGTGCTCCATGCCGGCGGTAAGTTCGGCGGCGGCGGATACAAGGTCGCGGGAGGACTTCACGGCGTCGGCGCGTCGGTTGTAAACGCGCTTTCCGAATGGCTCGAGCTTACCGTTCGCGACGGAAAGCATATCTACTATCAGCGTTTTGAGCGCGGGCATTATGACAAGGAGCTCGGAATCGTCGGGGATACCGAAGAAACCGGCACGACTATTGAATTTAAGGCCGACCCGCTTATTTTCGAGCAGTCGACCGAGTACGACTATGAAACGCTTCTTAAGATGCTCCGCGAACAGGCGTTTTTGAACGCAGGCGTAAGGATTGTATTTACCGACCGGAGGAAGGGCGGCGGCGAAACCGTCGATTTAAAGTACAACGGAGGAATCCGCGAGTTCGTCACGCACATTCACGAAACCCGCGGGCTTGACGTACTGAATCCGGAGGTAATATATGTAAGCGGGACAAAGGACGACTATACCGCCGAGGTCGCCATGCAGTATAACGACAGCTACAACGAGCTGGTGCTTTCGTTTGCGAACAACGTTCACACCCCCGACGGCGGAACCCACGAAACCGGCTTCAAGAATGCGCTGACAAAGGTAATAAACGACTACGGAAAGAAGTTCAATCTTCTGAAAGACGGCGTGAAGCTTTTAGGGGAGGACGTTCGCGAGGGGCTTACGGCGATTGTGTCGGTGAAGCTGACAAACTGCGAATTTGAGGGGCAGACCAAGGGAAGGCTCGGGAACCCCGAAGTGAGGCCGTTTGTCGAAGCACTCGTAACCGAGAAGCTGATGAATTATTTGGAGGAAAACCCCGCGATTGCGCGTTCGATTTTTGACAAATCCGTTCAGGCGCAAAACGCCCGCGAGGCTGCGAAGCGTGCGCGCGAGCTCACGAGGAGAAAATCCGCGCTTGAATCCGCATCTCTTCCGGGAAAGCTTGCCGACTGTTCGGAGCGCGACCCGGAGCAGACCGAAATTTTCATCGTCGAGGGAGATTCGGCCGGAGGCTCCGCAAAGGAGGGCCGCGAGAGAAAGTATCAGGCGATACTCCCCCTTTGGGGCAAAATGCTTAACGTCGAGAAGGCGCGAATCGACCGCGTCTACGGAAACGACAAGCTTACCCCCGTAGTAACCGCGCTCGGAACCTCAATCGGCGAGGACTTCGATTTATCGCGGCTTCGCTACGGAAAAGTTATAATAATGGCGGACGCCGACGTCGACGGCTGCCATATCCGCACGCTCTTACTGACCTTCTTCTTCAGGTTCATGAGGCCGCTTGTCGAGCAGGGGCATGTTTACATCGCGCAGCCGCCGCTCTTTAAAATCGCCAAGGGTAAGCAGGTACGCTACGCGTTCTCCGACGAGGAGCGTGACGTTTACATTGCCGAGCTCGGCGGAAAGTGCGACGTCCAGAGATACAAGGGCCTCGGCGAGATGGACCCCGAGCAGCTCTGGGAAACGACTATGAACCCCGAAACCCGAACGATTATCAGAATAACCCTCGACGACGCGGTAAGGGCGGACGAAACCTTTACAATTCTGATGGGCGACAAGGTAAACCCGAGGCGCGAATTTATCGAGAAAAACGCGCAGTTCGCACAGAATCTTGATTTCTGATAGTATATATTACATGTTATAATACAAAGAGTATAGAAAATTTGGGAGAAACGAATGGAAAAACTAAAGCTGAGCTGTCGGATTTCCCCGGACGAGTGGCTTGAGGGCTACGACCTCTACTACAAAAAATTCCGGCAGAAATTCACCTACATTCGCGCCGCGCTGTTTATAATACCTATGCTTTTGTTCCTGCAGCAGGTCTGGCTCCAGCCGAGCTTCATAATGGGCTGGGTCTGCATCGCGGTCTGCGTCGCGGCGGTTGTCTGCATCTTCCTTAACCCGAAAAACGAGCGCAACGCCGCCGCCCATGCCCTCGAGGGGCTTGCGGACAAGAGCTTCGAGGTCGCGCTTTCTGACGACCGGATTACGGTTTCGGAGGTCGTCCCCGAGGGCGGCGAGCAAAAGCCCCCGGCGGCAGTCGTGGTATTTTCGGACAAGGGCTTTTGCGCCGAGGAAACCGAGCGGGTTTTCGCGGTAATGTCGAAAAGCGGGTTTATTGCGGTACCGAAGGGCGGGTTGTCGAAGTACGACCTTGAGGCCCTGCGGGACGGGGTGAAGAAGGGGTAGGCTTTGGCCTTGCCGGTGGGGAGGACGGCGCGGGGACGGAGCTAATTTCCCGGGTCCCACCCGCCCGCCCCCATAGTTTCCCGCTTTCTGCCGCTCCGTCCCCGCGCCTACTTTGGGCGGGTAA
>CANPZQ010000143.1 GCA_947588775.1 uncultured Clostridia bacterium | reverse complement strand
TCCGCCGCGGACGCATACCGGATTTTCCCGATGATCAGCGAAAACGGCCGCAGGAGGGTTCTTGACATCATCAAAAGAAACAAGAAGGTCGAAGCCGGCTGCGCGGTCGAAATCTACAATCCCGTCGACCCGGCGGCGCAGCTTTTCAAAATTATCCGCCTGAAAAACGGGACATTTAAAATTTCCCCGAAGTCGAATACCGCCGTCGCGCTTACTTTTTCGGATGGCGGCGCGTCGGTCGGGACATGCGGGCAGAGCGTCCCGGCGGCGTTTCAGTGGGAGATAAAATCCGTCACCGACTGGCAGTACATGTTTATCACGAAGGGCGAAATCGCGACGGTATTAAGCGACCGCTTCGGTTCGCCGCGCGGCGATTCCCAAGGCCACAAGGGCCTCGACATCGTCGCCGAACGTCGCGGGAAAATCCGCGGCTACACCATTTCCTCCGTCGCCGACGGCAGGGTAATTTTTGAGGGATACAGCAAAACCGCCGGAAACTACATCGCAATCCGCCAAAAAGACGGCTTCACCGTCCGGTATCTGCACATGCTGAACCGCAGCCCCAAAAGGACCGGCGACTTCGTCAAAAAGGGCGAAAAAATCGGCAACGTCGGCACCTCCGGCAGCTCGACGGGCTACCACCTGCACTTCGACTGCAACACAGTCGGCGCATACCGCGGCGGCGACGGCCCCAAAAACGTAAACCTCGCCACCTGCGTCGACCCCGCGCCGTTTTTTAGGGGGATAAAGTTCAAACGTCAATAAAAACTATCCGCTGTCAGGAGAATCGCCATGAAAACCCTATTCATCAACGCCTGCGTGCGCGGCGAATCGCGCACACTTACTCTTGCAAAAGCCCTTCTCGAGCGGCTTGGCGGCTATGAGGAGGTTAAGCCAGAAGCTCTCGGCCTTAAGCCACTCAACGCTGAAACCCTGCGCCGCCGCGACGAGCTTCTTGCGGCGGGGGATTTGTCCGCTCCCGAGCTTTACGAGGCCCGCCGCTTCGCTTCGGCGGACAGAATCGTTATCGCCGCGCCATACTGGGATTTGATGTTTCCTGCGATTTTGAAAATTTATCTTGAAAACGTCACCGTCTGCGGCGTTACGTTCCGCTACACCCCGGAGGGCATTCCCGAAGGGCTTTGCCGCGCGAAATCGCTCTACTATGTCACGACGGCGGGCGGCCCGATTGTTCAAAATTTCGGCTATGACTATGTAACCGCGCTTGCCAAGGGCTTTTACGGCATTCCGCAAACGGAGTTTATTTCCGCCGAGTGCCTCGACATTTGGGGCGCGAACGTCTCCGAAATTCTCGCCGCCGCCGAAAGAAAAATTAAAGAGCTCAGGCTTTCTGATTGATATATTGTCATATTTCCTCGGGAAAATTTTCTTAAACCGGACATTTTATATCCTAAAGCATATTAAATTATCCTGATTTTGCATTCCGATTGACAAAACCTGCCGGTTATTGTATAATCGTAATATCATCAACCGTCAATTAAAAATAATTTTTTGTCAGGAGGTATACTGTATGAGATTTGAAAACGACAACGGCGCACTAGTATGCCGTACCGGCGGCGAAACCCTAAGAATCGAGCCTTGGGGCAGGGATTCTTTGCGGGTTCGTTCAACAATGCTGTCGGGGTTCACGGGAAATCTCTGGGCGTTGACCGAAAGCCCCGAGAAAACCGTCCCCGATGTCATAATCGAGCACGGCTCCGCGTCTATTCAGAACGGCAGAATCACGGCGACCGTCAATTTTGCGGGGGTAATATCGTTTTACCGCGACGGCGCGCTTATACTCCGCGAATACTTTCGCTCCTACGGCGGAACGCTCTCGAAGAGCAGCCGCTGCCTTAAAATCGTAAACCGTGAGTGGAAGGGGATTATCGGCGGAACCGAATACTCCCTCAACGTCAAATTCGAGCCCAATCCCGGCGAAAAATTCTTCGGAATGGGCCAGTATCAGGACGGCTGCTTCAATTTAAAGGGCTGCGTTTTGGAGCTTGCGCAGCGCAACTCCCAGATTTCGGTGCCGTTCGCGGTATCGTCCTTGGGCTACGGCTTTTTGTGGAACAACCCCGCCGTCGGCAGGGTTACGTTCGGAAACAACTATACCGAGTGGATTGCCCGCGCGACCCGCGAGATGGACTACTACATAACCGTCGCCGATAATCCCAGAAAAATCCTTGAAAACTACACCTCGGCGACCGGCCGAGCGGAAATGTTCCCCGAAGAGCTGATGGGCCTTTGGCAGTGCAAATTGAGATACCGCACTCAGGATGAGGTCCTCACCGTCGCCCGCCAGTATCAGAAGGAAGGAATCAAAATCGACCAGATAGTAATAGACTTCTTCCACTGGACGGTTCAGGGCGACTGGAAGTTCGACAAAACCTACTGGCCAGACCCGAAGGCGATGGTTGACGAGCTGCACAGCATGGGTATTCGGGTAATCGTTTCGGTATGGCCGTCGGTCGACCGCAAGAGCGAGAATTTCTACCCGATGATGGAGCGCGGCCTCCTGATTAAAACCGAGCGCGGCGCGGCGCAGACCTACGACTATCAGGGCGACTGCGTAGAAATCGACCCGTTCAACCCCGAAACGAGGAAGTATGTCTGGGAGGTTTGCAAGAAAAACTACTACGACTACGGAATCGACGCGTTCTGGCTCGACAACTCCGAGCCGGACTACGGCGTATACGATTTTGAGAATTACAGATACTCCGCCGGCCCCGCACTTGAGGTCAGCAACATGTACCCGCAGATGTACAGCCGCGTATTTTACGACGAGATGAAAAAAGAGGGCAAGCCCGTTGTAAATCTTTTAAGATGCGCATGGGCGGGCTCCCAGAAATACGGCAGCGTCGTCTGGTCGGGCGACGTCCCCTCGACGTTCGAGGCGTTCCGCGACCAGCTCAAATGCGGCTTGAATATGGGCCTCGCGGGAATCCCGTGGTGGACGACCGACATCGGCGGCTTTATGACCGACGACGTGAACGACCCCGACTTCAGACAGCTACTAATCAGGTGGTATCAGTTCGCGGTGTATTCCGCCGTTTTGAGAATGCACGGCGACCGCGGCCCGTATGACATTCCGCCGCTCGACGACCGCGACTGGGGCGGGGGATACCTCCATACCGGCCAGCCCAACGAGCTCTGGAGCTACGGCGAGGATAATTACAAAATCATGCGGCACTACTACGACGTCCGCATAGAGATGCACGACTATATCAAGAAGCTCTACAAGGAAGCCCACGCCGACGGCTCGCCGCTGATTAGGGCGATGTTCTACGAATTCCCGGACGACGAAGCATGCTGGGAGCTCGACGACCAGTACATGTTCGGCGATAAATACCTCGTCGCGCCGATATTTGAGCTTAACCAAACCGAGCGCGAGGTATACCTCCCCGCCGGCGAATGGAAGCTCACCTCCACCGGCGAAATCTACGCCGGCCGCCGCCGCGTAACCGTCGCCGCGCCGATTGAGTACATGCCGGTGTTTGAGAGGGTGTAAGCGCGGGGCGCGGAGCATAGCTTCGCAAAACAATCAAAAACATTTTTCGGAATTTATGTCGAAAAAGCGGGATACGCAACATATGCGCTCTCGCTTTTTCGCACCATAAATTCTTTGATACTCTGAAAAAAAGGATCTGACAACCATGTCCCCATCCCAAGACTACCTCGACCTCAAAAATTGGCTCGACGAAACCGCCGACGTTCCCTGCGAGAGCATGGACGCGTTTTTCGACAGCAGGATTGACGGCTACGAGGAGCATATGAGCTTCTGGCGGGAGCATTACGGGCTTGTGGCGGGGCTTGTGCCGGCGGGCGCGCGGACGCTTCTGGACCTCGGGTGCGGGACGGGGCTCGAGCTTGACCGCATTTTTGAACGCCTGCCCGACATTCGCGTGACCGCAATCGACCTCTCGGACGCTATGCTTGCAAAGCTTCTTGAAAAGCACGGCGGCAGGCGGCTTGAAGCCGTAAAGGGCGACTATTTTGTCTATGATTTCGGCGAAAGCCGCTTCGACTCAGCGGTGTCGGTTGAGTCGCTTCACCACTTCACCGCGGAGAAAAAAGCCGGCCTTTTCGGAAAGATTTACCGCGCCCTCAGGCCCGGCGGGATATATATCGAATGCGACTACATCGCGAGCGTTCCCGAAATTGAGGAGCTGACGTTTTCTGAATGCCGCCGCCGCAGGGAGCGCGACAAAATCCCCGAGGAGCAGTATATCCACTTCGACACGCCGCTGACTTTGGAGCATGAGCTCGGGGCGATGCGCGCGGGCGGCTTTGAGGAAATCGAGGTCGTTAAAAATCTGAACGGCACGCCGATAATCGTCGCGAAAAAGCATGGGAGCGAGCAATGAAAATATCAATTTTAGGTCACAGCGGCTCCGGAAAATCCACCCTCTCGCGGTTTTTGGGTGAAAAATACGGTGCCGCCGTCTTGCACTTCGACGCAATACACTGGCTTCCCGGGTGGAAGGAGAACACCCCAGAGGAAAAGCTCAGAATTACGCGTGAATTTCTCGATTCCCACTCCGAATGGGTAATCGACGGAACCTATTCAAAGTATTTTCTCGAACGCCGCCTCGATGAATCCGACGAAATAATACTTATGCTATTTAACCGCTTTTCCTGCCTTTACAGGGTTATAAAGCGGCGAATAGCCTACAGCGGCAGGACCCGTCCCGACATGGGCGAGGGCTGTCCCGAAAAAATAGATTGGGACTTTGTCAAATGGGTTCTTTGGGAAGGCCGTGGCAGGCGGCATATGGAGCGTTTCAAAAAAATCGCCGCCGAATATCCCGAAAAAGTCACGGTGATAAAGAATCAGCGGCAGCTTGACAGATACA
>CANPZQ010000142.1 GCA_947588775.1 uncultured Clostridia bacterium | reverse complement strand
AAGTGTGGGGGCGGGCGGGTGGGACCGACGCACCAGCTTTCTCCGCCGCGCCGGGCTTACGCAGGAACCCTCGGCAAGCACGCGCCCACTCCCCCGCCTGACCCGAATCCCGCCCCCCCGGAGCCGCAGGCGGAGCGGGGACGGGTGAGGGTCAGGCCTTTGTGAGGCGCAGAAATTCCGACGAGAGATTTCTATCTTCTAACTCTCTAACTCTCTATCCTCTAAAAGCGCGGCGGAGAAAGCGGGGAATGCTGCGCGAAAGTGTGGGGGCGGGCGGGTGGGACCGACGCACCAGCTTTCTCCGCCGCGCCGGGCTTACGCAGGAACCCTCGGCAACCGCGCGCCCACTCCCCCGCCTGACCCGAATCCCGCCCCCCGGAGCCGCAGGCGGAGCGGGGACGGGTGAGGGTCAGACCTTTGTGAGAAGCAGAAATTCCGGCGACGGATTTCTATCCTCTAACTCTCTATCCTCTAAAAGCTGCTCTACCAAATCGTTTCCTTCCCGCTGAGAAGCTTTTCCCGCTCCTTTCGCTTCGCCACAAACTCCGACCTTGACTTTTCGTCGCGGTCGGCGAGCTCGACGCATTTCAGGCACGCCTCATAGAACTCAATCTGCCACAAAAGCTCCTGACGGGCGCGTTCGGACAGCTTTTCGATGAATGCGCGCTGCTCGTCGGCGGTGTAAAGCCCGGCGGAGCGGACGTTCGTCCTCGCTGCAAGAAGCCGCGTCCGCCCGGCCGCTTCCTTGATATAGTAAACGGAGTTCGGGGAGAAATCCTCCGCCCTGAAAATTTTCTCAAGCTCCCAGCGCAGCGTCGACGTGACATAGTCGCGGGAATAATCCTCCGTTTTCACGCTGTCGCCGCCGAGGTGAACGTATTGTATCTCATGCGTGCCGGGAAGCTCGTAGAAAAACGTCGGCATCGCCTCGAGCCGCCGCCAGAGTGCCTCTGTGCTAAGCTTTTCTGAAGCGTTATTCACGTCATGCCGCCTCGCCGTCAGCCGCGGGAGCTTCCTCCGCGTTTTCGTAGATGTCGGGCGAAACTCCGTCTGTCGCGGCAAACGCGCCGTCCATGAAGAAATCGGCGGTTCCTGACGATGTTTCAACATAGAGCACATGGCTCCATGAATTTTCGGGAATCGTGTAGGAGGTATTCAAAAGCTGTACCCATTCGCCGTTCGCGCCGCTCGCCTGTGCGATGCACTCGTAGTTGGTGCCGCTCGGAGAATTGTACTGGAGCGTAAGCTTGAAGTCCTCGGAATCCTTTGTATTCTGCATCGCAATCGCGCCGAAGCTGAAGGTTTCTCCGGGAAGATATGTGTATCTGTCAAGCTCGACGCACGCTCCCTGCCATGCGTCGCGGCGGCCCGTTACTTTAAGGGATTTTGTTCCTTCAAAAGCCGCTTCGTCGGTAGAGGAAAGCTTCGCGTCGCCGCGTGACGACCAGCCGTCCGCGCCGTCCTCAAAATCGGAGAGGAAATAGATTCCGTTTTCGTCCGGCTCCTGCGGAGGAGGAGGCTCGGGAAGGTCGGGTTCCGCAATCTCTCCGCCCAAAGTGAGAACGTTCTTTAAAACCTCCGCCTTTCCCGCGCTCTGGTAGCCCTCAACGGTGAGGGCGGCCTCGTACATCTTCCCCATATTCATTCCGAGGGCTTCCCAAGCAGCAAAGTGCGTCGAGGCGTTTACGGTTCCGGAGGTTCTTTTTTCGGTGCGAACGCTCCAGAACTGCTCAAAGGTGGTGTTTCCGTCGATTGATGGCTGATTCACGCGGAGCGTGCGGTAAACCTCGTAGGTCCCGCCGTCGGCCTCATAGCTTCCGAGGGGAACGCCTCCCGGGGGCCGCCAGCTTCCCCAGCTTTCCACAACGTAATATTCAATAAGAGGCTCGCGCGTCCAGCCGTAGAGGCAGAGATAGGAATTTCCGTCGGGCTGGTAGTCGACCTCGTAGTCGACGGCGATGTTCCCTATCTCGCGGAAGGTCTGCGTGCAGTCGAATTTCTTGCCGGTTCTGAAGAGGCAGTTGTTGATGTTATGCCACTCGCAGGAAAATTTTCCTTCGCCGGTGAGGTTCATGGTGGTGTCGCCGCTGTCCTTCCAGAGCTCATAGCTGTAGCCGTCCTGCTCGCCGATTTGGCTGTCATAGAGGGTAAGGGTTTCGGTTTTGGAATTGCCCGCGCCCGCGTTTCCGAAAATTCCGGAGCTTTCGCCGCTTCCGCCGCCGTCCGCGGCCTCGGTTCCGCAGGAGGCAAGCAGCGCGGCCGCAACCGCCGCCGCCAAAACAACGCGAAGAATGCGATTTTCGCGCATTCGGTCATCTCCTTTCAAAAAATGATAACTAATTATATCACATTTTCGGGGGAATGTAAATATACGGGAGGAAATATTTGAAATGGGTAACGGGGCGGGGAGAAAAGGTTAAATTTTTTTGGGGGGTATGGCTTTAAATTTTATCGCCACGGGACGGGTTTGCGGATAGACCGCGCGGCGGGAAAAGCTGGTGCGGTTGGTCCCACCCGCCCGCCCCCATAGTTTCGCGCCATTTTCCCCGCTTTTTCCGCCGCGCTTGACTGCTGCTGCCATCAAGTCGCGGCGAATGGGGCGGGAGGATAGTGGGAAACTTTGGAGGGCGGGCGGGTGGGCGCAGGAAATCAGCCCCATTCGCCGCGACGGGCTTACACAGGAAACCTGAGCGAAGCGCGCGCCAAAACTCGGTTTAAGACTGAGGCCGTGCTGTGAGGCACCCTTGCATGGCAGACTTTTAGAGGGTAGATATACATAAAGATTTGCAAAAAATGCAACGCCTGCCCCTCCCCCAAGGAGAGGGGAAACCGGCCTTTGCTGCATATTGGCTCGTTTCCGGCTTTCAGCTAACCCCCGCGCGGCGGGAAAAGCTGGTGCGTCAGTCCCACCCGCCCGCCCCCATGGCTTCGTGCCCTTCCCCCGCTTTTCCCGCCGCGCTCCCCCACATCTCCTACCCCCTCCCCTCTTCCTCCTTCGCCTTCCTCTCCGCTTCCTTCCACCTGTCGAGCTCCTCGTTCCATTCCCGGGAAACCTCCCAGAGCTTGCCGCCGGAGAGGCGTTCCTTCTTTGAAAGGCCCTCGAGGGGGTTCAGGAAAACGTCGGTGAACCACCAGTCAAAGAGCTCCATGCCGTCCTTCTTCCCGACCAAAACGCTTACCATTCGCACGTCGTCGTAGTGCGTGTCGGCGACGGTATATTCCCTGCCGCTTTCCGCCTGCGCCATGAAGCCGAGAGCGCGCAGCGTCGTTCCGCCGATTTTGCCGACCATTCGCTCCGAAATCGGGGAACTCCACCTTTCGTCAGGATTCTCGCTCAGCCATTCGTCGACGCATTTTTCTGCGGCGGCATGGCCGTTTTTCGCGGCAAGATAGAGCCAGAAGTTTGAAAACGCAATATAAGCGTCGGTGTGGCGGGCTCTGCGGCATGCTCTTAAATCGAAAAATTTCGACAGCGCATACATCGCGTCGGCGTTTCCGGCGGTCGCCAAAGCGGATAGTTTCTTGAAATATTTATTTCTTAAATGACCGTGTGAAACGTCTGCCGGGTCGAATCCAGCGGGCGAAAGGAACGATTCCCCTATCGCCTGAAGATATTTATCATGCCGAAGCGTCTTTCCGGGAAAGACGAGCTCGACCTGCCTACTTCCGACAAAGGCGCGGTCGCATACCTCGGTTTCGTCCGAAAGAAAAACGACCTTTCTGAGGTCGTTGCAGGCGCGAAACGCTTCGCTTTCTATTCTTTTAACCGATGCGGGAATCGTCATGGTTTCCATCCCGCAATGGAAAAACGCGCCGCTCGGGATTACCTCTATGATATTTGATAAAATAACCGATTTAAGATGCATACATTTATAAAAAGCATATTTAGCAATTGTATAAACTGTTTTCGGCATTATATATTCGCTTTGCAAAAGGCCGGGCGGATATTTTATAATCGCGGCTTTCCCGGCGCAGTAAATAGGCTCGGTCAGAGGCGTGTTTTCGACGATGTTCCGTCCGATATATTTGACGGAGGAGGGAAAAACGAGCTTTGTCAGCGAAGGGCATCCCGAAAACGCATAGTTGCCGATTTGTTTTACTCTTCCCGTGAAAATCACCTTGCAGAGGTTCGGGCAGTCCGCGAAGGCGTAATTGCCGATTATTTCGGTGAAATAGGGTATCACCGCGACCCTGATTTCCTCGTTTCCCCGAAAAACGCCGTCGCCGATTTTGTAGATGTCCGGCGGTATGAGCGCGACCCCGTTGATACTGCATTTCGCGGTTTTCAGGGTCATTTTGAGCATGTCGCCGCCTCCTTGATGGTATAATCGGTTAAGTTTATTATAGGCGGAACGGGAGGAATTGTCAAGGGGGTATGGGGAAAATTTTGGGAAGCGCGGCGGGAAAAGCGGGGAAAATGCCGCGAAACTACGGGGGCGGGCGGGGGGGGGGGGGGGGGACCGACGCAGCAGCTTTTTCCGCCGCGCGGGCAGTTAGAGGATAGAGCGTTAGAGAGATAGAAGATAGACGGCGCGGGACGTAGTTTTGCTGAAACGCCGCAGGCAGCTACAAAGGGCTGAGCTTACCCCCCTCCCCTTCCCCTCGGGGTGGAGGTGGACAAACCAAACCCGAGCACCACAAAAACTCCTCAGTGGGAGAGGTACTAAAAATAGCACGAGCGGCGCGAGTTCCTTTTGAGGCTTTGGCGGTATGCCGAAGCTTTTGGCCTGAGCCTCACCCATCCCCGCTCGCCTCTGCGAGGCTCGGGGGACGGGATTCGGCTCAGGCGGGGGATTGGGCGCGCGGGTTGCTTCGGGTTTTGTGCGTAAGCCCGGCGCGGCGAATGGGGCTCCTTTCCTGCGGCCCCCCCCC
>CANPZQ010000141.1 GCA_947588775.1 uncultured Clostridia bacterium | reverse complement strand
ACATCACCCCCTCTTCCCCCATAAAAACCCCGCCCCCTTCTCCCCGAAGAGGGCGGTTTCCTCATTTAACCCAAATCTAACCCAAATCAACAATCATTCCCCCGCGGCAGCCCTTAGCTCCCCCGAATCCAGCCCGTCGTACCTCTCGAGAAACCCGATAAGCTCCCCGGCGATTTTTTTCACGCCTCCGGGGGCGTCGGACTCGATGTTTAGCGGCATTAGCGGCTCGTGGAGCGAAAGGCGCAGCAGGAACCAGCCGTCGCCGTGTTCGCCGTCGAGGTTGACGCGAACGCCCTCGTAGTTCGACGGCGCAAGGCTCCAGCCCTCCTGCGAGGCGGCATATTCCTTAAGTTCGTCAATTATATTTCCGCCGTAGGGTTTGAAGTCCTCGACCGTCAGGTTCATTCTGAATTCGCGGCTCTCGGCGGGCTCTTTGAGGTCGGAAATCAGCGAGGCGAGGGTGTAGCCCTTTTTCTTTGAAACGGAAAGTTCAATAATCAGCTTAGTTACAATATATGCGCCGTCGTCGAGGAAATAATTCTCCTTGAACGCGCCGTGGCCCGAGGTTTCAATCGCGAGCTGGCTGTCGGTTCCCTCGGAATTGAGGCGAATCGCCTCGTTGATGACGTTTCTGTAGCCGCGCTTGAAGCGATGGTGAACGCCGCCCCTTGCGGCGATGAATTCGGCGAGGCCGGTCGAAGTGACCGAGTCGGTTACAATCGTTGTTTTCGGGAAGTCGCGCAGAAGCATCGCCGACAAAATCGCAATAAGCCGGTTGCGGTTCAGCTCGCTTCCGTCCGAAAGAACGGCTCCCGCGCGGTCGACGTCGGTATCAAAGATAATGCCGAGGTCGGCGTTAGTTTCTCTGACGGCTTCGGTAATCGAGGCCATGGCTTCTTTGTTTTCGGGGTTCGGAATATGGTTCGGGAAGCTTCCGTCCGGTTCGAGATAGCGCGAGCCCTTTGTATCCGCTCCGAGCGGCTTTAGGACCTTTTCGGCGTAGAATCCTCCCGCGCCGTTGCCGGCGTCAACAACGATTTTAAGCCCTTTAAGAGGCTTTTCGGAGCCGCATGCGGTGCGAATCATATCCGCAAGACGCTTTGAGTAAGCGTTCATGAATTCGCCCTTTTCGACCTTTTCGGCGGGAAGCCCGGTGTGGCGGCAGCTTTCGGCAAGGGCGATTATTTCCTTGATGTCGGAGGCCTCAACGCCGCCCTCGGGGGTAAAGAACTTGTAGCCGTTCCTGTTATATGGAAGGTGGGAAGCGGTGACCATCACCGCGCCGTCGAACATATAGCCCTCGGTTTTTGTCGTCATGAACATAGCGGGGGTGGAAGCCATGCCCATATCGGTGACGGCGACGCCCTCTTTTGCGAGCTCATCGGCGAACCACCGAAGCATCGTTTCGCCGGAGAGGCGGGAATCGCGGCCGATGGCGACCCGAAGCGCGGTTTTTTGGGATTTTTCAGTGAGCCAGAGCGCGAAGCCCCTCGCAATGTCGCGGCAGGCGGCCTTTGTGAGGTTTACCTCCTGTCCCGGAACGCCGGCGATGGCGATGCCGCGAATATCGCTTTCATTTCTGAGCGCGGAATAATTTTTTGACATAATTTTCTCCTCCTTTTGTCGGTTAATTACATTGTACCGCAAAACGCGAAAGAAATCAACGGGGGAGGGGAAATTTTTTGGGAAGTGAGGGGAGCGCGGCGGGAAAAGCGGGGAAATAGCGCGAAAGGGCGGGGGGCGGGCGGGTGGGACGATGGAGGCAGCTTTTCCCGCCGCGCGGGGTTAGCAGGAAACCGGGGCGAGCAGACAACATCGAAACCCGCCTCCCCCTCTCCTTGGGGAGAGGGGGACGAACAGACTTTGGCGGCGCAGAAGCTTTTGCAGGGGGAAAGGGGTACTTAAAATAGCACGAGCGAAGCGAGTACCTTTTGGGCGCGAGCCCGTTCGCGACGAATCCCGCCCCCGGAGCCGCAGGCGGAGCGGGGCGGGTGAGGAACGAACCCGGTCAGAGCCGCTGCCCGGCAAAAATCTGACAGCTGTTTTCTGTTCGGGCGAGCGGCAGACCTTTGCAGGAGGCCGCGATTTTTGCAAAACATGGTTATACTGCCTCTATCCTCTAGCCCAACCCTCACCCACCCCTGCTCCGCCCCGCAAGGGTGCTTCGGGGGACGGGATTCGGCTTGGGCCGGGGTTGGGCGCGCTGGTTTCCTTGGGCTTTGTGCGTAAGTCCGGCGCGGCGAAGGGGGCTGTTTTCCTGCGCCCACCCACCCGCCCGCCCAACTTCTCCACAATACTCCCGCCCCCTTCGCCGCGCCTCCCCCCGCACCCCCACAAAAATTTTTTCCTCAACCCCCTTGCCATTTCCTCTATAAAATGCTAATATATTCTTAACCGATAATAAGGAGGCAGAAATATGCAATACGGTCACTTCAATCTCGAAAGAAAAGAATACGTAATCACCCGGCCGGATACCCCCGCCCCGTGGTGCAACTATCTCGGCTCTCCCGCCTACGGCGCGATTATTTCAAACAACGCCGGCGGCTACAGCTTTGTCCAAAGCGGCGCGAACGGAAGAATCTCCCGCTACCGCTTCAATTCAATGATGGCCCTCCCCGGCCGCTACATCTACATCCGCGACAACGACTCCGCCGATTACTGGTCGGCGACATGGCAGCCCGTCGGCAAGCCCCTTTCGGAATATAAATCCGAGGTCCGCCACGGAACCGGCTATTCCGTGATGAGCGCGGAATACTCAGGCGTCGCTTCCGAGGTGACATACTACGTCCCGAACGGCTGCACCTACGAGGTTTGGCGCGCAAAAATCAGAAACGTTTCCGAAAAGCCCCGTAAGCTCTCCGTTTTCGGCTTTTTGGAATTCACAAACGACAACAACTACGAACAGGATCAGGTAAACCTGCAATACACCCTCTTCATCACCCGCACCTCCTTTGAGGGCGGAAACAGGGTCGTCCAGCACATCAACGAAAACTCCGGCCGCGACGCCTCCGGCTCGAACCACCGCGAGAGATTTTTGGGAATCGCCGGCTGCAAGGCCGACGCCGCCTGCGGCAACCTCGACAGCTTCATCGGCCCCTACAGAACCTACTCCAACCCGATTGCCGTTGAGCAGGGCCGCTGCGACGGAACGATGAACTACAACTCCAACGCCTGCGGCGCGCTACAGTCCGACATAACCCTTGCGCCCGGCGAGGAAAAGACCCTCACCTATATTCTCGGTCAGCGCGACAGCGCGGCGGCCGCGAAAATCATCGAAAAATACGAGGACGCTTCTTTAGTTGACAAAGAGGTCGAAGAGCTTCGCGCCTTCTGGCATGAAAAGCTCGACCGCTTCGCCGTCGAAACCCCGTCGCCCGAATTTAATAACATGGTAAACGTCTGGAACGCCTATCAGTGCTTCATCACGTTTACATGGTCCCGCGCGGCTTCGCTTATTTACTGCGGCCTCAGAAACGGCTACGGCTACCGCGACACGGTTCAGGATATTCAGGGAATTATCCACCTCGACCCCGAGATGGCACTTGAAAAAATCCGCTTCATGATTTCGGCGCAGGTCGACAACGGCGGCGGACTTCCGCTTGTAAAGTTCAACCATAACGCCGGCCACGAGGATACCCCCGACCAGCCCTCCTACGTTCAGGCGACCGGCCACCCGTCCTACCGCGCCGACGACGCGCTGTGGCTCTTCCCGACGGTTTATAAGTACATCGGCGAGAGCGGAAACATCGCGTTTCTTGACGAAGTAATAGTATACGCCAACGGCGGCGAGGACAAGGTTTACGACCACCTTAAGAGGGCAATCAACTTCTCGATGGAACGCCTCGGCGCGCACTCTATGCCCGCGGGGCTCCATGCCGACTGGAACGACTGTCTAAGGCTCGGCGCGAAGGGCGAATCAACCTTCGTCGCCTTCCAGCTCTACTACGCGATGTCGGTGATGCGCGACTGGGCGAAGCTTCGCGGCGACGCAGACTATATCGCCTACCTCGATAAGGTTCAGTCCAAGCTCGGCGAATCCCTTGAAAAATGCTGGGACGGCGACCGCTTTATCCGCGGAATCCGCGAGGACGGCGTTGTCGTCGGCGCGAAAAAGGACCCCGAGGCGAATATGTGGCTCAACCCGCAGAGCTGGTCGGTTATCTCCGGCTTTGCCTCAAAAGAACAGGGCGACGCCGCTATGGAGAGCGTCCACAGAATCCTCAACACAAAATACGGCGTAAAGCTTCTTGAGCCGCCATACGTCGACCACTTCTTCGACGGCGCGCTTATGCATATCTTCAACCCCGACACCAAGGAAAACGGCGGAATCTTCAGCCAGTCGCAGGGCTGGGCTATCCTCGCCGAATCGCTTTTGGGACATGGCGGCAGGGCGTTTGAATACTTCCTCGAAAGCTCGCCCGCGTCGATGAACGACAAAGCGGAAATCCGCGTAATCGAGCCCTACGTCCACGGCCAGTTCGTCGAATCGACCCGCTCGCCGTTTGAGGGAAGAGCCCACGTCCACTGGCTCACCGGCACCGCCTCGACGGTAATGGTAGGCTGCGTGGAGGGAATCTGCGGAATGCGCCCGAACGCCGACGGCCTCGTAATCGACCCCGCAATCCCCGCCGAATGGGACGGCTTCAGAATCAGGAAGCTGTTCAGGGGGCATAATCTCGAAATCACCGTCGAAAACCCGTCGCACGTCGAGGGCGGAGTAAAGTCCGTAACCCTCAACGGCGCGCCCTGCCCCGGAAACCTCGTCCCCGCCGCCCTGCTCGGGGATAAAAACGAGATTCGGGTAGTTATGGGATAAAATAGGCGGGATTATATGACGATGACGCAATAGCCGCCGCCCTTTTCCTCTGCGCGTGCAGGGAGGAGGGCGACGGCTATCGGCAATACGCGGTATGGCGAATATTTTACGAGAAAAT
>CANPZQ010000140.1 GCA_947588775.1 uncultured Clostridia bacterium | reverse complement strand
AGCTTGTGATGGACGTCGGAAGCGTTTTAACGGGCGAGGACGCCGTAGCCGAAGGGCTTATCGACAGCGTAGGCGGGCTTTCCGAGGCAATCGACTGCCTCTACGGAATGATCGAGGGGAGATAGCGGATTATGCTCTACACCGTGGTCAGCGAATATGACGTATTTTTCCCGAACGCGCCGAAAAGGCTCTATGCCGACGTAAAGGGCGGCAAGGTAGAATATATCGCCGTCGGGAGGAATAAAAAGATAGTGGGCTTGTTTTCAACCGACCCGGCGATGTATCTTGAAAAGAGATACCGCCCGGGCGGCATCCTGAGAAAAAATTTACGGGAGGACAAAATATGAAAATTCTTGACGCGATATTTCAGGCGATAATTCAGGGCTTGACGGAGTTTCTGCCCGTTTCTTCGTCGGGCCATCTGTCGCTCTACCAGCACTTCACCGGCAACAGCGGCGAGGGCGCGCTGATGTTCTCGGCTCTTTTGCATCTCGGAACCCTCGCGGCAGTCGTGGTCGTTTTCTGGCCGCAGATAGTAAAGCTCGTCCTCGAGTTTGTGAGCATGGTCAAGGACATCTTCACCGGCAGGTTTTCCGTTAAAAACGCCCGTCCCGAGCGAAGAGTGATTTTTATGTTCATAATCTCGACGGCGGTGCTGATTCCGTTTTACATATTCAAGGGCTTCTTTGAGGGCTTCGCCGAGGACTCGAGCATTCTTGTCGAGGGCGTATGCTTCCTCTATACCGCCGCGATTTTATTCATGGCGGACATGTCGCCGAAGGGCTCTAAGCGAATGACCGATTTAAGAACCCCCGACGCGGTGAGAATCGGCTTCTTCCAGGCAGTCGCGCTGCTTCCCGGCGTAAGCCGTTCCGGCTCGACGATTTCCGCGGGGCTTTTCTGCGGTCTTAGGCGCGACGAGGCAATCAGCTACAGCTTCATTCTCGGAATCCCCGCGATTTTGGGCGGCGGATTGACCGAGCTTATCGGCGGAATCGGCGAGGACGCGGCGGTCGGTGTTTTGCCCTGCATAATCGGCGTAATCGTCGCCGCAATTGTCGGTTTTTTGGCGATTAAGCTCGTTCAGTGGCTCATGAGAACCGACAGGTTCAAGGTGTTTTATATCTACACCGCCATTCTCGGCGCGGTCGTAATCGTAATCTCTATAATCGAAGCCCTTATGGGCAAGCCGATAACGTTTGCCGGGAAACAATAAATTCAGGAGAGGATAAAATGCCGTCCAAAACCTCAAAGACATCTAAAAAAACCGCAAAAAAGCGCGACCCGGGCGAGGCCGCGAGGCTTCGCCGAAACAGGATGTGGAGCTCGGTAATCTTCATCTTAGGGATACTTATTTTATTTCTGACCTACATAAAAGGACAGTTCGTATGGCTCTGGCTGCACAATGTGCTCTGGGGCCTTATGGGCGTTTCGGCGGTAATTTTCGCCCCGACGATGCTCTATGTCGCGCTCATGCTTGCTCTCGACCGCTCGAAGAGCGCGGTAATCACGAAAATAATCCAAGGCACGGTTTTAATGCTTCTATTAAGCCCGGCCTTCGAGATAATCTACGACCTCGTCCACAAGCTCCCGGTTTATGAGGGCGAGGGCGTTTCTGCGGTAATCGCTTCCCTTTATGAAAACGGCAAGAACATGCAGGGCGGCGGCGCGCTGAGCATAGTCATCGGCGGAACGCTCACAAAGCTCTGCGGAACCGCCGGCGCGCTGATAATAATAATTCTGCTGATAATGCTCTTTGCGATGCTTTTGACGAATATAACCTTTGTCGACGTCTGGAACTTCTTCTCGAAGCTTTTCCGCCATGCGGGCGACGCTATCCGCGAGGACAGCGAGGAGCGCGAGCTTCTTGACGCACAGCGCGCCGCCGAGGAGGAAAAACGCCGCGCCGACGAGGAGCGCAAACGCCGCGATTCAAAGCGCGTAGACATCGCAAAATTCATCACCGACGAGCCGGCGGAAAAGCCCGCCGACGAATTCCCGCCACACCCTGTCGTCGCCGAAAAGGAGCCGGAACAAAAGCCCGAACCGCCAAAACAGGACGCTCCCAAGCCCGAAAAGGAGAAAAAGAAGAAAAAATCCTTCTACGATACCTTTGACGAGCCGGCCGCAAAGCCTGACGGCGTTACCGATTCGACCGTCGAGCTTCCGGCCGTGACCGAGAGGACCGCAGACCTCGACGAGGTCGCCACGGTGCTTTCCGGCAAAAAAGATGAGAAAAAATCCGAGGATAAAAAGCCGGAAGAGGAGCTTTCAAAGCCTTTGGAGCTCCGCAAAGGCTCCGACGTCGAAACGAACCCGATTTATGTCGACGAGGACGGCCAGACCTCATGGCTTGAAAACGGCGACGCACTCAAATCCTCCTACAACGTCCCGCCGATTGAGCTTTTGAACCCTCCGAAATCTTCCGTGACCGACGAGGACACCCGCCTCGAAATCCAGCAGAACTCCGAAACCCTCGTCGAAACGCTCCGAAGCTTCGGCGTTACGACAAGGCTTATCGACACCCACCGCGGCCCGTCCGTAACCCGCTACGAGCTCCAGCCTGCGGCCGGCGTTAAGGTTTCAAGAATAACCGGCCTCGTCGACGACATCGCTCTTAACCTCGCCGCCGAGGGCGTAAGAATCGAGGCGCCGATTCCGGGCAAGGCCGCCGTCGGAATAGAGCTCGCAAACAAGGCCCGCGAAACCGTTTATATCCGCGAGCTGATTGATTCGGACGAATTCCGCAGCCAGAAATCCAAGCTCGGCTTCCCGGTCGGAAAGGACATAGAGGGCAAAATCATCACCGGCGACATCGCGAAAATGCCCCACCTTTTAATCGCGGGAACCACAGGCTCCGGTAAATCCGTATTCACCAATTCGATTATCATGAGCATACTCTACCACGCCTCGCCCGAGGAGGTAAAGCTTATTCTCGTTGACCCGAAGCAGGTCGAATTCCCGGTTTACAACGGCATTCCGCACCTTTTGATACCCGTCGTCACCGACGCAAAAAAGGCCGCCGGCGCGCTCGGCTGGGCGGTAACGGAGATGATGAGGCGTTATAAGCTCTTCTCGGATAACGGCGTGCGCGACCTCGGCGACTACAACGATTTTGTCAAGGACAAAGAGGGAATGCAGCCCCTGCCGAAAATAGTAATCGTCGTGGACGAGCTCGCCGACCTTATGATGGCCGCGCCAAAAGAGGTCGAGGAATCAATCTGCCGCATAGCGCAGCTTGCCCGCGCCGCGGGAATGCACCTGATTATCGCGACCCAAAGCCCGCGCGTCGACATAGTAACCGGACTGATTAAGGCTAATATCCCGAGCCGCGCGGCACTTAAAGTATCGAACCAGGTCGATTCCCGCGTTATCCTCGACGAGGGCGGCGCGGAGAAGCTTCTTGGCAACGGCGACCTTCTCTATAAGCCCGTCGGCGTAGGAAAGCCGGTCAGAATTCAGGGAAGCTACGTCGCCACCGATGAAATAAAGCGCGTCGTCGATTTTCTGAAATCACAGACCGAGTCGCAGTATGACGACGAGGTCGCCGACGAAATCGAAAAGCACATTCCCGTTTCAAAGGGCGAAAAGGCCGCATCTGCCGCCGACGACGCTCCCGCCGACAACGGTCAGGGGGATTTAATCGAGCGCGCAATAGAATGCATCGTCCGGGAAAACGTGGCCTCGACGACGTTTTTACAGCGTCGCCTGAAGCTCGGCTATGCCCGTGCGGCGAGAATCATGGACGAGCTGGAGGAAATGGGCGTTGTCGGCCCCGCCGACGGCGCGAAGCCCCGCGAAATCCGTATGTCGAAGCAGCAGTGGCTTGAGCGAAAGACCTCGATGGGCGACGCTCCCGAAATCCCGATGGGGGACGGGTTTGACGAATAATGTCCGAAAAAAGCCGTGAAAGAACCGAAAACCGCCTCCGCCGACTGCGGCATACCCTTATAACGGTTTTCGTAATCTGCGCAGCACTTCTCTTTTTGAATTCCCGCGGGATAATAACGCTTCCCCGTCTGCCTTTTGACCGCACGCCGCGAAAGCCCCTGAGCGAAACGCTTCCCGAGGGCTGCGCCCAGGTGCATTATATCGACGTGGGGCAGGGCGACTGCTCGCTTATCGTCGCCGACGGCGGGCAGACCGTGCTCATCGACTGCGGCGAGCGGGAATATTCCGGCCGCGTTCTTAGATACCTCGACGACCTCGGAATCACGCGGCTCGACTATGTTTTGGCAACGCACCCGCATTCCGACCACATGGGCGGAATGTCCGACATAATTTCTTCCGACATCGAAATCGGAACGTTCATAATGCCGAAGGTTCCCGACGAATACGTCCCGACGACGGCGGTTTACGAAAAAATGCTGACGGCCCTTGAGAAAAAGGGCTGCGGGGTAAAGGCGTTGAGGACGGAAACGATTCCCCTCGGCTCGGGAACGCTCGAGTTCTATGCTCCGGAATACGGCGGCGATAACCTCAACAACTATTCTGCGATTTTGAGATTTGTCTTTGGCGGCAGGGGATTTTTGTTCTCGGGCGACGCCGAAAGCGAAATCGAAAATCAGGTGCTTTTAAGCGGCTTCGACGTAAGCGCGGACGTCTATAAGGCCGGCCACCACGGCAGCTCGACCTCTTCGGGTGCGCTGTGGCTTGCGGCAATTCACCCCGACTACTGCGTAATCGAATGCGGCGCGGGAAACAGCTACGGCCACCCGAACCGCGAAGTCCTTGATACGATGCGGCTTTTTACCGACAAAATCCTTAGAACCGACATCGACGGAAATATCGTTTTTACAACGGACGGCGAAAATTTAAGCTATGAAACAGAAAACGGATAAAATAATAATCGACAGAATCGAGGACGGAACAGCCGTCCTTGAAATAGGCCTAAAACGGCTCGAAATCCCGGCCGCAAGCCTTCCCGACGGCGCGCGGGAGGGTAGCGTTCTTGAAAAAACGGCGGACGGGCTTAGGCTTTTGCCGG
>CANPZQ010000139.1 GCA_947588775.1 uncultured Clostridia bacterium | reverse complement strand
CGGTCGGTCATTTATGACCGCGAAGTCCGAAAAGCAAGTTTTGTCGCTGGCGTTGGTTCCCCCAACAAAGAAGGCACTGACACCCAAAGGTGCCTCTTTTGCAGTTTGGCGATAGGAGTATAAAGGTATCCTCCTGAAGCCCCAACAAAGAGGTCCCAAATGCCTCAGCTGCGGTATCAGCCCAAGCCTTCCGTTACTCGCCCAAACGAGGCGCGGGGACGGAGCGGGAACAAATCGCTAAGGTGAGAGGGCGGGCGGGTGGGGCCAACCCAACCAGCGCAGTCCCCGCGCCGTCCTCCACCGCCTCACCCACACCCGTCAACAGCCCGCCAAAACGCTTCGCTTACTCTCCCGCCCCATCCTCAGAACCCGAATCCGCCCCGTCCCCATCGGCGTTATTCTCGCCCTCCGGATTTTCGGGGTTTGCCTCGCTGTCCGGCGGCAGAACCGTATTCGGCACCGCGTCGGGCTCCTTGAATCGGAACGTCACAATCCACCCGTCGACGTTGTTGCCGGAAATCTCGTAGGGATAAAGCTCCTTTGTGTTGTTGTCCTTGTACGGCAGCCAGATGCTCGTCGTTTCGTTGTCGGTGCTCATCGGAACGTAGAAAATCATGTACTGCGCGCCGTCGTCCGTATCGACGGGCAGGAAGCCGCTCTTTATAGTGTAGTTCTTTATGAAGTCGATATACTCCTCAAGGCAGAAATCGAAGTTTTTCATCGCCGTTGCATGCGCGACGCCGACATAGCGGAAGTGCCACGGCTCGTTGTCAATCATCGTCAGCGATTCCTTGCCGAGCGGATAGCGGTTTATAAATCCGTATTTATAGCAGTTCTCGTTTATCCACGCATAGTCGCCGGTGCCGATTTTGGATTGGTCGTACTTCCCGTTCTCATAGACGGTGAAGTCGATGGCGAGGCCGGTGTGATGCTCACTGAAGCCGGGCTTCGCGACGAGCGACGACGAATCCGCCCCGGTCGAGGCGAGGTCCTCATCATAAAGCCCCTGCTGGTATTCGAGAGTTCGGTAGCCCGCGTTCACCATCACGCCCTTCGAGCCGGTCGCGGTGTAAAAATCGAGGAGCATCGAGTTGAGGTGCTCCATCACCTCCGGCTGAACCAGAACGGTATAATCCTTAACCGAGTAAGCGTCGTTTTTCTTTTCGCGTACAACGTCGAGGTCGTCCTCGGTAACGGTTCCCTTAAATGCGATGTTGTTGTTCACCAGAACAAGGTTCCCCTTGCCGATGAGGTCGTTCGACACGTCCTGCGGAACGAAGTAGTAGTAGTTATTTTTCGTGGGGTCGGTGTTCGCGTTGGCCTCGGGGAGTTCGTCCTGGGGCAGGTCGCCGGTTACGAGGGGTTCCGAGGGCTTTTCCTCGGGCTTTTTTTCCCTGCCGAAGAGCGCGGAGCAGCCTCTTCCGATAATCAGGACAATCAAAAGGAAAATCGCGAGCAAGAGCGCGAGGTTTTGGTATCTTATTTTTCGCCGCTTCTTTGAATAGTAATTTGCCATTAGTTGTACCTCCGTTTCAATGGAACCCCAAAAGGTTGTGTATATATCATAGCACATATAAAAGAAAAAATAAAGGGGGTTTTGAAGTTTTTTGCAAATTTTTTGGGAGATGGAGGCGGGGCTGACGGAGGGGCGCGGGGACGGAGCGGGGGCGTATGGAAAGGTTAGGGGGTGGGAGGGTGGGACGCAGGGATTAGCGAAGTCCCCGCGCCCCGGCCCGGGGCGAATCCCGCCCCCCGGAGCCCCCTTTGCGGGGCGGAGCGGGGGTGGGTGAGCCGCGGGCTTTTAGTTTGGCATAGCGCAAGGTACACAGGTTTCGCAAAAAAATCGAACCCTCCTGCAGTAGCCTGCCCCTCACCCACCCCCTCTTCGCCTCCGGCTCCGGGGGGCGGGATTCGGCTCAGGCGGGGGATTGGGCGCGCGCTTTCCTTAGTTTCCCGCGCACCCCCCGGCGCGGATTAAGAAAGCTGTTGCGTCGGCCCCACCCGCCCGCCCCCCCCTCCCTTTCGCACTCCCTCCCCGCTTTCTTAATCCGCGCCTAATCCGGTCATCGCGCTTTCCTTAGCTTCCTGCGCAGCCCCCGGCGCGGGGAAGGGGGCTGCTGTCCTGCGCCCACCCGCCCGCCCACCCCGCCTTTCCCTCTGCCCCCGCCCCCTTCCCCGCGCCTTCCACTCTCACATTTTCAGAAATTTTTCCCGAACCCCTTGCTATTTTGCGGGAAATTTAGTATAATAGTCACATCAGGATTTTCCTTGATTAAATTGTAAAGGAGATAAATATTATGGCAGGATTAAACAAAGTATCCGTAGACGACCTTTCGGTCAGGGGCAAAAAGGTTCTCGTTCGCGTTGATTTCAACGTTCCGCTTAAGGACGGCAAAATCACCAACGACAACAGAATCACCGCCGCTCTGCCGACAATCAACAAGCTTGTTTCGGAGGGCGCGAAGGTAGTTCTCTGCTCCCACCTCGGCAAGCCGAAGAACGGCCCCGAGGAGAAATTCTCCCTCGCTCCCGCCGTCGAGAGGCTCGCGCAGCTCGTCGATACCAAGGTTATCTTCGCAAAGGACGATACCGTCGTCGGCGAAAACGCGAAGAAAATCGTCGCGGAGCTTAAGGACGGCGAAATCGCCGTTCTCGAGAACACTCGCTTCCGCGGCAACGACGAAACCAAGAACGGCGAGGAGTTCTCTAAGGAGCTCGCCGCCCTCGTCGACAATCAGGTATTCGTGATGGACGCTTTCGGCTCGGCTCACCGCGCCCATGCCTCCACCGTCGGCGTAACCAAGTTCGTCAAGGAAACCGCCGTCGGCTATCTTATGCAGAAGGAAATCACCTATCTCGGCAACGCCGTAGAGAATCCCGTAAGGCCGTTTGTGGCAGTTCTGGGCGGCGCGAAGGTTGCCGATAAGCTCAACGTAATCTCGAATCTTCTGGAAAAATGCGACACCCTCATCATCGGCGGCGGCATGGCCTACACCTTCCTGAAGGCGAAGGGCTGCGAAATCGGAAAGTCGCTTGTCGACGACGAGAAGCTCGACTATTGCCGCGATATGCTCAAAAAGGCCGACGACCTCGGAAAGAAGCTTCTTCTTCCTGTCGATACCGTCGTCGCCCATGCCTTCCCCGACCCGATTGACGGCCCCGTTGAAATCTCTACCGTCGCAGCCGACGCTATTCCCGCCGACATGATGGGACTTGACATCGGCGAAAAGACCGCGAAGCTCTTCTGCGAAGCGGTATCCGGCGCGAAAACCGTCGTCTGGAACGGCCCGATGGGCGTATTCGAGAACCCGACCCTTGCCGCCGGCACCCTTGCCGTAGCAAAGGCGATGGCCGAAACCGACGCTACCACCGTTATCGGCGGCGGCGATTCCGCGGCGGCAGTCATCAACCTCGGCTTTGCCGACAAGATGACCCATATCTCCACCGGCGGCGGAGCCTCCCTTGAATACCTCGAGGGCAAGGGTCTTCCCGGCGTAGACGCTATTGCGGATAAGTAATTCCACTGCACAAGAAACGGGGCCGAGGCTCCGTTTCTTGGCGTGACGGGGGAATGCGCGCCCTTCGGGGCCGGGCGGTTGCCGAAGCTTGGAGCGAAGCCCCGCGCGGCGGAGCCGCGCAGCCCGCAGCCTGCGGCTGCGGGCCTGTCCGGGCCTGCGGCCCGGACAGGGGCTTCGCCTGCGCACCCGGCCCATGTCCGCCCGACCCCGGTCAAAGAGCCGCCCCAACTTCAGAAAGAAAGGATTCTAAGCCATGAACAAGAAACTCAGAAAAGCCGTCATAGCCGGCAACTGGAAGATGAATAAAACCCGCCCCGAGGCGTTCGACCTTATCGAGGCGATTAAGCCGTTGGCCGCAAACGCCGACTGCGAGGTAGTCGTATGCGTGCCGTTCACCAACCTTGAAACCGCCGTGAACGCCGTTAAAGGGACAAATATCCGCGTAGGCGCGCAGAACTGCCACTTTGAAAAGTCGGGAGCGTTCACGGGAGAGATTTCCGCCGACATGCTCGCCGAGCTCGGCGTTGAATACGTAGTTTTGGGACATTCGGAGCGTCGCCAGTACTTCGCAGAAACCGATGAAACCGTGAACAAACGCTTAAAAGCCGCTCTCGCCGCAGGGCTTAAGCCGATAGTATGCGTCGGCGAGCTTTTGTGGGAGCGCGAGTGCGGGATTACCGATGAGGTTTTGGGCAAGCAGTGCAAGCTCGACTTCTACGGCATTTCCGCCGACGATATGCGCAAAACCGTAATCGCCTACGAGCCCGTCTGGGCAATCGGCACCGGCAAAACCGCCACCGCCGAGCAGGCCGAGGAGGCATGCGCCTACATTCGCTCGGTAATCGCGAAGCTCTTCGGCAAGGACGTCGCCGACGCCGTTACCGTTCAGTACGGCGGTTCCATGAACGCGAAAAACGCCGCAGAGCTGCTCTCAAAGGAGAACGTGGACGGCGGGCTTATCGGCGGAGCGTCGCTTAAGGCTCCCGATTTCGGGGAGATTATAAAGGCGGCGAACGGGTGATTTTGCAGCGGGGGAGGGGAGGCGCGGATTAAGAAAGCGGGGAGGGAGTGAGAAAGGAAGGGGGGCGGGTGGGTGGGGCCGACGCAACAGCTTTCTTAATCCGCGCCGGGGCTGCGCAGGAAACTAAGGAAAGCGCGCGCCAAATCCCCAGCCTGAGCCGAATCCCGCCCCCCGGAGCCGCAGGCGAAGAGGGGGTGGGTGAGGGTCAGGCCTCTGCAGGAGGGTTCGATTTTTTTGCGAAACCTGTATACCTTGCGCTATGCCAAACTTAAAGCCCGCGGCTCACCCACCCCCGCTCCGCCCCGCAAAGGGGGCTCCGGGGGGCGGGATTCGCCCCGGGCCGGGGCGCGGGGGCTCCGCTAATCCCTGCGTCCCACCCTCCCACCCCCGTAACTTCGCTATACACCCCCGCTCCGCCCCCGCGCCCCCTTACCCCCCAACTTTTTCCAAAA
>CANPZQ010000138.1 GCA_947588775.1 uncultured Clostridia bacterium | reverse complement strand
GAACTGATAGAGAGAACAAAAAAATTGCCAAGCCTACAAAGTCCCGAAAATAAAGCGTTTTCCGAGAAATTTCCAGAAATATCCAATCAGTTTTCGAGTCGAGCCCGTTATGACCTCTTCGATACCGCTCCGTGCCGAACTCCTGCATTATACCACAGGCGGCGCGAAATTGCAAGCCTTTTTTGAAAATTTCTTGTTGACAATTTTGCGCGGCGGCTGTAAAATGTTTGTTACAACTCTTTGGGGAGGCGGTTCTGATGTCTGAAAATTTCTGGGAAGCCCTCTGGTCCCGCGAGGACGGCGGCGCGCTGCTTATGTATCTTGAACGGTTTTACAAACTCAAATCGCGCGTCGTCGACATTTTCAAGGAACACGGCGCAACCCGCATCTGCGACGCGGCGTGCGGCTACGGCGCGTATTCGGTGGCGTTCGCCTCGAACGGATTCGAGGTATACAGCTTCGACGTTTCCCCGACCGCGGCGATGTTTACGCGGGCGGGGCTTGAGCATTACGGCCTCGACGGCTCACACGTGAAGGCGGCCGACGTGACGTCGACCGGCTATCCCGGCGGCTTTTTTGACGGAACGGTCGCAAACTCCGTCTTAGACTATATGAGCGTCTCCGACGCGCAGAAAGCCATCGTTGAGCTTCGCCGGATAACAAAGCCCGGCGGCCTTATAATGCTTTCCTTCGACAGGGCAGGGGAGGACGACTTTTCCGCGCCCCATGAGTTCTTGCCGGACGGAAGCGTTCTTTATACCTCGGGAAGCCGCAGCGGTATGATTTTTCATCCCTACGGCGACGGGGAGATTCGCATGCTCTCGGAGGGGCTTGAAATTTTGTATACGGAGCTCAACGGGGGCGGCGAGCAGGTTTATGTTTTTAAGAATGCGGCGGAGTGACCCCGGCTTTTCCGCGTTAAACCGCTTCTTCGCAGATTTTACAACAATTTCCGCCCGCCCGAGCCTTATTTTCGGCAATTTTTCGTGAAAAATATTCTTGACAAATTCCGAAACAGCCTGTATAATAGCATAGTATGCAAAACTATGGATTCCCATGCTTTCGGGCGGGATTCCGCAGTTGCATAGCTCAATTTTACAAAGAAAGGAGAGAAAACATGCCGACATTTAACCAGCTGGTTCGCAAGGGAAGAAGCACTCTTGCCGACAAGTCCAAGTCGCCCGCCCTTCAGAAGAGCTACAACTCCAAGAAGAAAGCGGTTATCGACCAGAGCTGTCCGCAGAAGAGAGGCGTCTGCACCGCAGTCAAGACCGCAACCCCCAAGAAGCCTAACTCGGCGATGCGTAAGATCGCGAGGGTAAGACTTACCAACGGCACCGAGGTCACCTCTTACATTCCCGGCATCGGCCACAACCTTCAGGAGCACAGCGTTGTTCTCATTCGCGGCGGAAGAGTAAAGGACCTCCCGGGTGTAAGATACCACATCATCCGCGGAACCCTTGACGCTCAGGGCGTTGCAAAGAGAATGCAGGGCAGGTCGAAATACGGCGCGAAGCGTCCTAAGACCAAATAGCCCCGAAGCCTAATTGCGAAAACCTGAAATCCGCCTTAGCAGCGCGGAGTTTATCATATACATTTTTATGTATAGGGTGCCTCCCGACGCGCTGACGAGGTCGCCCGGAAGAATCCGGGTGAAAACGAGTACCAGAGAATTCATTCTATGAAGGAGGGAAGTAAAGTGCCAAGAAGAGGTAATGTTGCAAAGCGCGACGTTTTGCAGGACCCTATCTACAATTCCAAGCTCGTCACCAGACTTATCAACAACATCATGCTCGACGGCAAGAAGGGCGTAGCCCAGAAGATTGTCTACGGAGCTTTTGAGATTGTTGAGCAGAAGTCGGGCAAGCCCGCCCTCGAAGCCTTCGAGCAGGCGATGGAAAACGTAATGCCGAACCTCGAGGTAAAGGCCCGCCGCGTCGGCGGCGCCACCTATCAGGTCCCTATGGAGGTCAGACCCGAAAGACGTCAGACCCTCGGCCTGAGATGGATTACCAGCTACTCCCGCGCGAGAAACGAAAAGACTATGAAAGAACGCCTCGCCGGAGAAATCCTCGACGCCCTTAACGGAACGGGCGGCGCGGTTAAAAAGCGCGAGGATACCCACAAGATGGCAGACGCCAACAAGGCGTTCGCTCACTTCAGGTGGTAAGCCTGCCCGCGCAAATTTTTGATACTGAATTCGCGGCCCCGGCACGAGTCGCCGAAGCCGCAAAGAAATGGAGATTATTATGGCAAGAGATGTTTCTTTGTCAATGACTCGAAACATCGGTATAATGGCTCATATAGACGCGGGCAAAACCACCACCACCGAGCGCATACTGTTCTATACGGGTATCAACCATAAAATGGGCGAAACCCACGACGGAAGCGCGACGATGGACTGGATGGAGCAGGAGCAGGAGAGGGGAATAACCATCACCTCCGCCGCCACCACCGCCTACTGGAAGGGCCACCGTATCAATATCATTGACACCCCCGGCCACGTTGACTTTACCGTTGAGGTCGAGCGTTCGCTCCGTGTTCTCGACGGCGCGGTAACGGTTCTTTGCGCCAAGGGCGGCGTTGAGCCCCAGACCGAAACGGTTTGGCGTCAGGGCGACAAGTACAACGTCCCCCGCATGATTTACGTCAACAAGATGGACATCATGGGCGCGGACTTCTACCACGTCCTCGACATGATTCACCACCGCCTCAAATGCAACGCCGTGCCGATTCAGCTTCCCATAGGAAGCGAAACGTTCTTCAAGGGAATCGTAGACCTTCTTGAAATGAAGGCGTATATGTACTACGACGACCTCGGCAAGGATATAAGAGTCGAGGACATTCCCGAAAACATGGTCGAAGATGCCGAAAAGTACCGCTCACAGCTGGTAGAGGCCGTTGCCGAGCTCGACGACGAGCTTATGGAGAAATACCTCGGCGGCGACGAGCTCACCATCGAGGAGCTCAAGAAGGGCATCCGCGCGGCCACCATCGCCAACAAGATGGTGCCCGTGACCTGCGGCACTTCCTACAAGAACAAGGGTGTACAGAAGCTTCTGGACGCCGTCGTGGACTACATGCCCGCCCCGACCGACATCGAGGACATTAAGGGCATAAATCCCGATACCGGCGAGGAGGAGAGCCGTCCCTCGGACGACAACGCTCCGTTCGCCGCACTCGCATTCAAAATCGCCACCGACCCGTTCGTCGGCAAGCTCTGCTTCTTCAGGGTTTATTCCGGCACCTTAAACGCCGGCGAAACCGTCCTGAACTGCACCAAGGACGCCAACGAGCGCATGGGCCGCGTTCTGCAGATGCATTCAAACCACCGCAAGGATATTGAAACCTGCTACGCGGGCGATATTTACGCCGTTGTCGGCGTAAAGAACACCACTACGGGCGATACCCTCTGCGACCCCAAGCACCCGATTATTCTTGAGTCTATGGAATTCCCGGAGCCGGTTATAAACCTTGCTATCGAGCCCAAGACCAAGGCCGGCCAGGAAAAGATGGCAATCGCCCTCTCCAAGCTCGCCGAGGAGGACCCGACCTTCAAGACATGGACCGACGAGGAAACCGGTCAGACCATTATCGCGGGCATGGGAGAGCTGCACCTCGAAATTATCGTGGACAGAATGCTCCGCGAGTTCAAGGTCGAGGCCAACGTCGGCGCGCCGCAGGTCGCCTATAAGGAAACCGTGAGAAGGCTTGCCGACGTAGAGTGCAAATACGCGCGTCAGTCCGGCGGTAAGGGCCAGTACGGCCATGTAAAAATCAAGCTCGAGCCGAACGAATCCGGCAAGGGCTACGAATTCATCAACTCAATCGTCGGCGGAGCTATTCCGAAGGAATATATCCCCGCTGTCGACAAGGGTATTCAGGGTGCGATGAAGTCGGGCGTTCTGGCGGGCTATCCCGTCGTGGACGTTAAGGTAACGCTTTACGACGGCTCCTACCACGAGGTCGACTCCTCCGAAATGGCCTTCTCGATTGCCGGTTCAATGGCTTTCAAGGACGCTATGAAAAAGGCGGACCCCGTTATCCTCGAGCCTATTATGAAGGTTGCCTGCATCGTTCCGGAGGAATATATGGGAACCGCTATCGGCGACCTCAATTCCCGCCGCGGCCAGATTCTCGGACAGGAAACAAACAACGGCGTCGCCCAGGTCGACGCGCTTGTCCCGCTTTCCGAGATGTTCGGCTACTCGAACGACCTGCGCTCAAAGACTCAGGGCAGAGGCCAGTACACCATGGAGCCGCACAGCTACACCGAGGTTCCGAAGTCCGTCGCCGAAACCATAATGAGCGCGAGAAAGAAAGCGGAATAATCCGTTTTCAACAAAAATTTCTCAAAAATGTTTGCGAAAAGCTTGCATTTTCATCCGAAATCTGTTAAAATCAAATTATCAAATGTTACTAAAGGGAGGAAATTCCAATGGCAAAGCAGAAATTCGAAAGAACAAAACCCCATGTAAACATCGGAACCATCGGCCACGTTGACCATGGCAAGACCACTCTTACCGCGGCCATCACCAAGGTTCTCGCTATGAAGGGACAGGCCAAGTTCGAGGCCTACGACATGATCGATAAGGCTCCCGAGGAAAGAGAGCGCGGCATCACCATCAACACCGCTCACGTTGAGTATGAAACCGACAAGCGTCACTATGCTCACGTTGACTGCCCCGGCCACGCCGACTACGTCAAGAACATGATTACCGGTGCTGCTCAGATGGACGGCGCGATTCTCGTTGTCGCCGCTTCCGACGGCCCGATGGCTCAGACCCGCGAGCATATCCTTCTTGCCCGTCAGGTAGGCGTTCCGGCCATCGTTGTCTATATGAACAAGGTCGACCAGGTCGACGACGAAGAGCTCCTCGAGCTCGTCGAGATGGACATCCGCGACCTTCTCTCCAAGTACGAGTTCCCCGGCGACGATATTCCGATCATCAAGGGTTCCGCTCTCCAGGCTCTCGAATCCACTTCCACCGACCCCAACGCCCCCGAGTATGCTTCCATTCTCGAACTCATGGACGCCGTCG
>CANPZQ010000137.1 GCA_947588775.1 uncultured Clostridia bacterium | reverse complement strand
GATATAGCCCGCTTTTTCACCGGAAGATGGCACTACGAGGACGGCTTTTGCGCCGTCGCCGCCGAAGCGATGTTCAACGCGACGGGCGACAGCCGCTTCAAAACCGCTGCGCTTTCATACGCCGACGGAATGGTTTCAAAGGACGGCGAAATCCCCGCATTTCAGCCCGACGAGCGGAGGCTCGACGACATTTTGCCGGGGCGCGCGCTTATTTTCGCATACTCCCAAACCGGCGAGGAGCGGTATCTTCGCGGCGTAAACCGCCTCCTTGAGGAGCTTGAAACCCACCCGCGGACCGCCTCCGGGGCGTTTTGGCACAAAAAAATCTACCCCAATCAGGTTTGGATTGACGGCCTCTATATGGCCGAGCCGTTTCGGATGGCGGCGGATACGCTTTTCGGAACAAAGGAAAATTATTACGATATACTTAATCAATTTCAGCTTGCGCGGCAAAATCTCCGCGACCCCGCGACTGGGCTTTATTTCCACGGCTTCGACGAATCGCGCCGCGCGTTTTGGGCAAATCCCGAAACCGGCCTCAGCAAAAGTTTCTGGCTTCGCTCAATCGGCTGGCTCTTAATCGCCCTCACCGACGCCGCCGAAGAAACCGACCCCGCCGTCTACGAGGTTTTCAGGCCGCTCGCCGACATGTATAAGGAAACGCTGAAGGCGGTCTTGAAGTATGCCGACCCCGAAACAGGGCTGTTTTACCAGCTCCCCGACAGGCCCGGCCTCGCGGGAAACTACCTTGAAGCCTCCGGATGCGCGATGGTCGCTGCGTCGGTTTTCAAGGCGTGCCGTCTGCGGCTTGTTCCGGAAGAAAAATACATTCCATGCGCCGAAAAAACGCTCTCTTCTCTTGCGGAGCTTAAGCTTAAAGATGACGGGTGCGGCGGGCTTGTCTTGGCGGATACCTGTAAATCAGCCGGCCTCGGCCCCGAGAAGGGGAGGCGGGACGGCTCGGCGGAATACTACCTCTCTGAGCCGCGGGCCGACGACGACCCGAAGGGCGCGGCAGCCCTTATTCTCGCATACGCGGAATATATTAGATATATTAAATATAAAAACGGCCCGAGAAGGAGCTTTCCGAGCCGATAAAAAATAACGGCGCGGTTCTCCCACGCCGTTTTTTGTTTTTTTCAGAACCCCTCCGCGCCCTCGTTTTTTGCTTCAAGCTTTCGCTTTTCGTCGATTGCCGCGACAAAGCCGGCGGGGTCGGTTTTTTTGCGGAGCATGTCGTTCAAATCCAGAAGAACGCTGTCCCCGCTGTAGCCGATAATTCTCGAGGCGGCGACGGAAACCCTCTCGTGCGCGCCGACGGAAGCCCGCGCGTCGACTACCATTCGCGACTGAATGTTTGTCGTCTGCCCCTTGAAAACGCTGACAGTCGAAATCCCGTCGAAGGCGGCGTTGTAGTTTTCGGGGGTCGCGCAGAAGCTCAGGAAATCGAGCGCGTCCTCAACGTTTTCGCCGTTTTTGTTCACCATCAGCATATTCAGGTTCCCGCCCTCATAGGTCCCGCCGTCGGCCGTGTTCATGAACACCGGCATAAGCCCGAAGTCGTCGACGGAGTATTTGTCCGCCTTGAAGTCGGTGTAGAACCATGTATCCCAGATAAAGGTCATAACTGCGTTTCCCGATGAAAGTCTTTTGCTGATGTCGCTGCGTTTGGTGTTAAGGGCGTCGGGGCCGAGCCAGCCCTTTTCGTTCGCGTTGTAAATCCACTCCGCCATCGCCTTTACCTCCGGCAAATCCGCGTAGGAAATCGCGTTTCGGTTGATTCTTTCGAGGTTGTCGGGATTGTCGGCAAAAATCGGGTCAAGCGCGAACTGCGTCATCCAGGAGCAGCCGTCCGACGCCCAGCAAATCGGCGTATAGCCCGCCGAAACAAGAGCCGCGCAGAGCGTGTCGAACTCGGCCTGAGTGGCGGCGGGGCGAAGCCCGAGGCTTTCGAGGATAGTTTTATTGTAGTAGCACCCCGACACCGAATTTTCCCAGAACGGAAGCCCGAGAATATTCCCGTCGGCGTTTTCGCAGTACGCCCTCGCGCTGTCGGTGAGCTCGTCAATCCACGGCTGGTCGTTTAGATACATAAAGTTGTTTTCGATGTCGAAGCGGCCCAGATCCGCGTTGTGAAAGTGCTGGAAGATGTCGGGTACGTCCCCGGCCGCGAAGGCTTCGGCGGCGCGTTCCTCGTACTCCTCGTCGCTGTAGGTGATAAGCTTTATTTTCGTGCCGGTTTCCTTTTTATATAGGGAAAAAATCTCGCGCATGTAGCTCTTGTCGAGGTCGCTCTTTTTCCCCATAACCGTAATCGTCTTTCCCGAACGCCCCGCGCAGCCCCCGAGCGGCAGGAGCATCAAAGCCGACAAAAGCAGTGCCAAAAATTTTTTCATCGCGTTTCCTCCGTTTTTTGTTTAAGAAGCTTTCCGACAAGCTCCCTCACCGCCGTCATGTCAATCGGCTTGGCGAGGTGTCCGTTCATTCCCGCTTCGAGGGCGTTTTTAACGTCCTCCGCGAAGGTATTCGCCGTCATCGCCGCAATAGGCACCGAGGCGGCCTCGGGGTGGGCTGAAGCCCTTATTCTTCGCGTAGCGTCGTAGCCGTTCATCACCGGCATCTGCACGTCCATAAGTATCAAATCGAAATGTCCCGGCGCGGATTCCTCGAACATCTGCGCCGCCTCGAGGCCGTTATGCGCAAGCTCGAATTTCGCGCCCTCCATCTCGAGCATTTCGGTGAGGATTTCGGCGTTGAGCTCGTTATCCTCGGCGACGAGCACGGTTTTTCCGCTGAGCGGGCTTTCCCCGGCGTTTTGGGACGGCTTGTCGGCGGAATCCTTCATAAAGAGCGGCTTTACGGTCTGCCAGAACGTCGAAACAAAGAACGGCTTCGGCATAAACGCGTTGATTCCCGCCTTTACGGCCTCCTCCTTGATGTCGCTCCAGTCGTACGACGTAAGCACGAGAATCGGGACCTCCGCGCCGACCTGTTTTCTTATAAGCCGAGCCGTTTCAACGCCGTCCGTTCCCGGCATTTTCCAGTCGAGGAGTATAACGTTGAAGTCCTCGCCGTGGAGGTGCGCCGCAGAGGCGGCGTCGACCGCCGCAAGCCCGTCGGTTACATATGAAACCTCGACGCCCGTTCCGCGCATAAGCTCGCGAATGCTGAGGCAGATTTCCTCTTCGTCGTCGGCGACAAGGAGCCTGTTTACGCGGTGGCGGTACCATTCCTCGGTGCTGTCCTGTTCGGGGAGCGCGAAGGAGAGCTCAACCGTAAAGACGCTTCCCTTGCCGGGTGCGCTGTCTACGGTGATAATTCCGCCCATCAGATCGACAAGGCTTTTTGTGATGGCCATTCCGAGGCCTGTCCCCTGGATTTTATTGGTAACGGAGCTTATTTCGCGGCTGAACGGCGCGAATATGTTCTTTTGGAACTCCTCGCTCATTCCGATACCGTTGTCGCGGACGGCGAACCGAAGCTTTGCGTACTGCTGGGCCGCGCTCGGAAGCTCACAGATGGAAAATTCAATCTCCCCGCCGTCGGGGGTATACTTAATCGCGTTCGATAAAATATTTATAAGAATCTGGTTAAGTCTTAGCTTGTCGCCGATGAGCTGTTCGGGCGGCGCGCCGTGAAGGTGGACCGTGAAGTCCTGATTTTTCGCCTTTGCCTGCGGCATGATTATAATCGAAAGCTCCTCGATAAGCTCGGGAAGGCTGAATCTGTCGACGTTAAGGGAGGTTTTCCCGCTCTCTATCTTCGACATGTCGAGAACGTCGTTGATAAGGCTGAGAAGGTGATGTCCCGACGCAGTGATTTTTCTCGTATATTCGCGAACCTTTTCGGGGCTGTCCGCGTCCTTTTCAAGAAGCACCGAGAACCCGACGATTGCGTTCATCGGCGTGCGAATATCGTGGGACATATTCGAGAGGAAGTTCGACTTTGCCTCGTTCGCGCTTCTTGCGGCGTTTAGAGCCTCCCGGAGCTTCTGGTTCATCTGCTGTTCGTGGGTGCGGTCGGACATAACGACGATATATTTCCGAACGTCCTGAATGCTCATTCTGTAAACCGTCATTCGGTACCAGCGGCGTTCGCCGGTGTTCTGGTGCATGTACTGGTATTCCCAATAGCGGCTTTCGTTCAGAGGAATAGCCTCGAGGGTTTCGCGGGGGATTACAACGTCGGTGCCGACGGTGCATTTTTCCAATGCGCGGATATTTTCCCTTGCCTCCTCAACGGGAATCCCGAGAAGCCGTTCTACGTTCGGGCTGATGTAGTCGACATGCTGATTTTCGGTGTCGAGCATTATAAAGATGTCGTCGACGCTGTTCGACAGCACGTTGAACATCTCCTCGCGGTACTGGAGGGCGGTTTTGCTGATTCGCGAGAGCTTTCTGCTTCTCAAAAACGCGAGCAGGACCAGGAGTATCACGATGAGCAGGAAAATGAGCATTAAAACGTTCGCCGTAATCTTCTGGACCGACAAAAATCCCGCGCTGACGGCACTTTGCGGGACGACGCTTAAGAGCATGAAGTCCTGATAGCCGACGGGCTGATAGAGGAGGATATGGTTTACGCTGCCGATTTTGCAGCTTAAAACCCCGCTGAGCCCGGCGACCCATTCGGTTTTAATTGAATCTACGCCTTCCTCGCCGAGGTCTGAGGCGGCGGAGAGATATGTCAAATAGTTGCTGAAAACGTTTCCGCCCGACTGCGTCGACAAAAGCACCGAGCCGTCGGAGTGAACGACGAAGCAGCCCGCTTTTCCCGAAAACGCGTCAACGTTTAAGGAAGCCGCGAGGTCGGCGTTTGTATAGCTGACTGCGAGAGCGTCGTAGCCGAAGCCCATGAATTCGCCGTGGGGAACAGGAACCGCGAAAACAGTCCCCGCGATTCCGTCGGGAAGCGTTCCCCCCGTCATAACGGGTTCGCCGCCCGAAAGCGTTCGCCATGATTCACCGAGGTCGGCGGAATTCTGTTCGCCGTCGTGGGTCATGCATCTTCCCGAAAACGAGAGGAAATAGAAGTCGGAGAAGCCCCGGCGTTCCTTTTCCGCGGCGATAAACCCGAGCACCGCCTTATCGGAGAGCCGCGCGCCGTCCGCTTCCGCAAGATAGGAGCCGCTCGTTT
>CANPZQ010000136.1 GCA_947588775.1 uncultured Clostridia bacterium | reverse complement strand
ATTTCGGTTTCGCCATTGTAGATTTCCCGGGTGTTGCCGCCGTTTGAAAGCTTTATTTTCGCGCTTCCGGATAGGGCGGAAATATCCGCCGTAACAACTATGGTTCGCTTTTTTGTGGAAATTCCGCCGAAGATAACGTCCTTGCCGCTTTTGTCCGATATGTCGGCGCGGTATGTTCCGGTGTAGTCGTCATCGCGGTCGCGCTCGCCTATTAGAAGCGGCGAAGGCGTCAGCCCGAATTTTCCGATAAAGCTTACGCCTCCCTCATATGCTCCCAAGAGCACGTCCTTAAGGGTCGGTCGGCGGCGCGGGCAGCAGCCGGTCAGCAGCAACGCCGTGCAAATAAGTATAACGATAAGCCGCTTCAATTCAATCCCTCCCTGTCGGTCCTGTCGGCGAGCCACGCGATTGCGAGCATCGCAAAGATAATTGCAAAAAACCTGCGCACGGCTCAGTCCTCCTTTATTCCGCTGACGATGTTGTAGTAGGAGTTTGAGGTGATTTTGTAAACAAGGGTATAGAACCCCGCGAATACCGCGAAGCACCCGACCGTCACCGCAAAGAAGAGAACATAGTTGCTGAGGCCGAAAAGAAGCAGTATTTTCTTGATAATCGGGAATGCGAAGCAAAGATGCAAAGCCGCAAAGACAATCGGCAGGAAAAATACGGTAAGAAGCTGGGAATTTATGCTTTTGCGGATTTCCTTCGAGGTCATTCCGACATTTTGCATGATTTCAAACCGCGAGCGGTCCTCGTATCCCTCCGAAATCTGCTTGTAGTAGATAATAAGCACCGCCGCGAAGATGAATACAATCGAAAGGAGTATTCCGAGGAAGAATAGCCCGCCGTAGAGGCTGTAAAAGCTCCGTCTTTCGAGCGCGCGGCCTTCAAAAAGGCGGTGATCTACGCCGCAATTCTCAGAGGGCAGCTTTTCTTTGAACGCCTCCCAGATTTTTGACGAATACTTCGTCTGCTCGTCCTCCGAAAGACCGGTGTCGAAGCCGTAATACCACGTCGGCTCTACAATTCTGTCGCCGTTGAAATTCGCCTCGCCCGCAAGCGCGCCGATTGCCGCCTCAATGTCGGGGACGATTAAAACCATCGACGCCGCCGAGGAAGCCACTCCTTCGCCGGGAACCTGAAATTCGGGAACCTGCTTCTTGATTTTAAAGGTTTCTCCCCTGTTAAAGGATATTTCATCGCGGTCGTAGCGGTTTCTGAAAACATAGGCCATCGCCTCGCCGGGATTTAAGGTTTCGTTCGTATTATAAGTCTTGTTATAGTCGTCGAGCGAAACGAAGTAAAAGATGAATATCCCGTTATCCAGTGAACCCGTATCGTAGAGGTTAAAATATCCGACGTTTGTTTCGACCGTTCCGTCCGACATGTCCAAGAATCCGGCCGTCGTCGCGGTGCGAAAATCTATTACGTTTCGGACATCTCCGCCGTACTCGCCGAGGGTTTCGGCGACTGCGCCCTTTATTTTTTCAATATTTTCGTCCGAAAACCCGTCGAAATCGTTCATATAAAAATTCATGTTGAATTCGCGGGGATAACGCTGCAAAAGGGAGTTTTCCGAGCCGAAATAGAGGCTCGCCGTCGACGAAATCATTACAAGCACCATCGTCGCAAGAATGCAGATTGAGGCGAGGCCCGCGCCGTTTCGCTTCATTCTGTAGACCATCGACGAAACAGAAACGAAGTGGTTGGGCTTATAATAGTAGCGTTTGTTTTTCTGTAAAATACGGCAGAGCATCACCGAGCCCGAAATCATCGTCAAATATGTGCCGGTTATTACCATCGCGACGGCGAGGAAGAACACCACCATCGCGACGACCGGGTCGCGGATAGATACCGCGATATAGTAAGCCGCGGCAAGAAGGACTATTCCCAGAATCCCGAAGAAATAGTTCGCCTTCGGAGGCTTTTCGCCGACGCTCTCCGATTTTAAGAGCGCGACGGCTGTGGAAAACCTCACCTGACGGAGGGAGTTCAGCATTATCAGCAGAAAAATCGGGAGAAAAATTTTAAGAGTGAAGAGTATCGAATTCGGGGGAATCTCCATTCCGAAGGTCGTCTGCGCTTTTAAGATGTTCGCAAGTATCAGCTCCGCGAGCTTTGAAAAGAGAATGCCGAGGAGCATTCCCCCGACGAGGGAAATCGACGCGATTATGACGGTTTCCCAGACAATCAGCGAAAAAAGGTTGCGCTTACTCATTCCCAGAATATTATAGAGGCCGAATTCGCGCTTTCTGCGGCGGATTAAGAAGGAATTCGTGTAAAAGAGGAAAATCGCCGAAAAGAGCGCGAGCACGAAAATCCCGATTTCGATGGTCGCCTGAACCGTATCGCCGCCCGGCATCTGGGCGACGGTTTTGCTGAACTGGAAATAATCGACAATGTAAAACATCGCCGTTACTCCGACGCTCGCGAGAATATAGGGCAGGTAAAACCGCTTGTTTTTGCGTATTCCGTCGAGCGCGAGGCGAAGATAAAGCCCCTTCGTCATACCGCCTCACCTCCCGTGGCGATAAGCCGAAGCGCGTCGGCGATTCGGTTATAGAAGCTGTCGTCGGAATCCGCGCCCCTGTAGAGCTGGTGGAACACCTCGCCGTCGCGAATAAACATTACCCTCCCCGCTACGCTCGCCGCGCGGACAGAGTGAGTTACCATCAAAACCGTCTGGCCGTTTCGGTTTACCTCCGAAAAGAGCCGCAAAAGCTCGTCGGAGGATTTTGAATCCAACGCCCCCGTCGGCTCGTCCGCCAAAATAAGCTTCGGGTTCGTTATCATCGCCCTTGCGACGGCGGCGCGCTGCTTCTGGCCGCCCGAAACCTCGTAGGGGTACTTCTTTAAAAGCCCCGGTATGCCGAGCTTTGCGGCTATCGGGCGAAGTCTGTCCTGCATAGAGGTGTAGTCCGTCCCGGAGAGGACGAGCGGCAGGAAAATGTTGTCCTCGAGGGTGAAGGTGTCCAAAAGGTTGAATTCCTGAAAGACGAAGCCGAGGTTGTCGCGGCGAAAACGCGCAAGCGACGCGTCCTTGATGTTTGCAAGGTTCATTCCGTCCAAAACTACCGTTCCCGCGGTAGGCTTGTCGAGGGCGGCGAGAATGTTTAAAAGGGTGGTTTTTCCCGAGCCTGATTCGCCCATTATTGCGACGAACTCGCCCTTTTCAACGTTGAAGCTTACGCTTTTCAACGCCTCGACGACGTTTCCGCCGAAGCGGCCGGTATAAACCTTGCGGACGCCGTTTACTTCCAAAATACTCATCTGATTACCTCCTTTGGTATCATGCCCCCATTATACCGCGAGCCGGGAAACGTTCGCCATAGATTCGGCTTACATTTCCCGGCGTTAAACTTACATTTTTGTAAGATTATAACTATTCCACGCGGATTTCGCTCCGGCTCATCCTTACGAAAACGGCGGTTCCCCTGTCGGGCGCGGATTCTACGTCGATAGCCGCGCCGAGGTTTTTAAGGATTCTCCGGCAGAGATAAAGGCCGATTCCGCTGGCGTGCTTGTCACGGCGGCCGTTGAGGCCGGTATAGCCCTTTTCAAAGATTCGCGGAAGGTCCTCGGGGACTATCCCGATTCCGGTATCGCGGATTACGATTGTCAGGGGCTCCTCGACGGAAATCGTGATTCCGCCCTCGCGGGTGTATTTAAGGGCGTTTGAGATAATCTGCTCGAGCGCGAAGCGGAGCCATTTTTCGTCGGTTACGGCGGTTTTGTCGGTTCCCTTGTAGTCGAGCGTGAGATGGCGGTCGATAAATTCGGCGGCGAACTTTTTTATCGATTTGCGGATAACCGCGTCCAAAGATGTTTCGCGGAAAACATAGTCCGACGTCGGCGAGTCGAGCCGAAGATATGCAAGAACCATGTCGACATACTGCTCGATTCGCCTCAAATCCGCCTCGAGCCTCCTCGAAGCGGGGGTGTCCTCGTTTTGAAGAGCGAGGCGCATCGAGGCTATCGGGGTTTTGATTTGGTGGACCCAGAGGGTGTAATATTCGACGGTGTCGCGGTACTTCGCGGAGGCGTTTTCACCGAGGCGGCGAAGCTCGAGGCGCAGGGATTCGATTATCTGCATATACGCCTCGTCGGCGGGAGATTTTTCCTCCGGAAACGCGGACATAAGCTCGCCCGAGAGCTTTGAAATCGCGCTCAGGCGGGCGTATTTCTTATGCTCCGAAACTATATCGCGGATAAATACCGGCGCACCCGCGACAACGCACAAAATCGCGGGGTAGAACACCGCTGCGGGGGAAATCCCGTAAAGCGCGAAAACCGCCGCGAATATTGCGATAAAGAGCGCGAGCATTATCAGAAGCGGCGCGCGGCGTCTGAAATAAAGCCTGTAAAATTTCATTTTTTTCACTCAATAATGTAGCCCTGCCCGATTTTTGTGGATATAAATCCCTCGAGGCCGGCGGCGTCAAGCTTTCGGCGAAGGCGGTTTACGTTTACGGTCAGGGTGTTCTCGTCGATGAATTCGTCGGTCTTCCAGAGCCTCTCCATGAGCTTTTCACGGCTGACGGTGCGGCCCTTGCTTTCCAGCAAACAGGAGAGAATCTTTATTTCGTTTTTAGTGAGCGTGATTCCCTCGCCGTTGTAGGTCAGAGTGCCGTCGGAGGGGTTCAAAAAGGCTCCCCTGTGCGACAGAAGCTGCGGGGTATCGGAGTAGTCGTAGGTTCTTCTTAAAACCGCCTGAAGCTTCGCCATAAGCACAGACATGTCGAACGGCTTCGCGATAAAGTCGTCCGCGCCCATGTTCATCGCCATGATTATATTCATGTTGTCGGAGGCGGAGGAGATAAAGATTATCGGCAGGTTGGAAAGCTTTCTCAGCTCGGAGCACCAATAGTAGCCGTCATAAAACGGAAGAGAGATGTCGAGAAGCAGAATATGCGGGGAAAACTCCGCAAATTCCTCCTTGATGCGGCGAAAATTCCGAACGGTCTGGGTTTCAAAATCCCAAAGCTCCGCCTGCTTAGCAATCGCTTCGGCGATTCCCGGGTCGTCCTCGACTATCATAAGCTTATACATGTCAAAGCTCCGCGAGCATCTGCGCGGGGTTTTCGGCGGCCTTGACCGAGGCGAAAACCTTCTCGATAACGCCGTCCGCGCCGATTAGATATGTCGAGCGAACA
>CANPZQ010000135.1 GCA_947588775.1 uncultured Clostridia bacterium | reverse complement strand
ACCCGCCCGCCCTCTAAGGTTTCGCGCTTTTAGGCCGCCCCATTCGCCGCGCCTTCGATAGCAGTAACACAGGAAGCGCGGCGGGAAAAGCGGGGAAATGCCGCGAAATTGCGGGGGCGGGTGGGTGGGACGATGGAGGCAGCTTTTCCCGCCGCGCGGGCGGTTAGAAGATAGAACGTTAGAGAAAAAGAGAATAGAAAGTGCAGGACGCGGCTTCGCTGAAATGCCGCGGTTGGCTGCAAAGGACCAAGCTTCGCCCTGCCCTCCCCCTCTCCTCGGGGGGAGGGGGACGAACCGACCTTCAACTTTGCAGAAGCTTCGCAGGGGGAGAGGGGCACTAAAAATAGTACGAGCGTAGCGAGTACCTTTTTGCCCCCTGCGCGGCAACGAAAAACCTTTACCAAAGCGCACTCCCTCCGCTTCCCAACCTTCCCTGAGCCCCCGCCCCCAAAACGCAGCCGCCCGCACCTCCTTGCGGGGGCGCGGGCTCGGCGCACACTTTGCGCCAATCGCTTTTCACTCTCATTTCCTCGCCGAAGCGGCCTTGTTCCGACGCTTCAGCGCAGGGCGTTTTCGCGGCAGGGGGCTTCGCCCGGAAGCGCGAAAAGATAGTCGAACGGCTTGCCGAAATAGCGGCAGAGCTCGCGGCATTCGTCGGGGCGGAAGCTCCCCGTTTTCATTTTCCTGCCGAAAGCCGTCCGGCTTACGCCGATTATTCTTCCCGTATCGCCGTCGTTCAGCCCGCGCTGCGCCATCATCTTCAAAAGATTCGGAAACATAAATATCCCTCTCTCCCAAAAAACGCCAAGCATAAACGATACGCAATACGCCAAATAATAGTGATATTATATCAGCAATTCGCCAACCTGTCAAGCGTTTTTGATAATTTCTTGACGAAACGGGGTGAAGCGTGATATATTATAGAAGAGGTGAGGGATATGGGATTTTCCGAGCAGTTAAGGAAAGCCCGTCTTTTGGCGGGAATGAGTCAGCAGCAGGTTGCCGGCGCGCTCGGCGTAACGGCGAGCACCTATTGCGGATATGAAACGGGAAAACGTCAACCGGACGTTCTGAAAATAAAACGGCTTACCGAAATCCTCGGGGTTTCGGGGGATTCACTTCTTGAAACCGGCTTTGCGGAAGCCGACAGGCGGCGTTCCGAGGCTTTTGACGAAGCGGTATCTATCTTAAGAAGGCTCGACGGCGGCGTTTTAGAATGCGCGGTGGCGCAGCTTCGGGCGTTGGAGGAGCTTCCGCCCTGCTGCGAGAGCTGTCCGAACGGCAAAAAACCGCTCCCGGGGAAATAAATTCCCAAAAAAGCTTGACAAACAGGAGGACTTCTGCTATAATGTTGAAGCTGTTTTGCAAAAAGAGCCATTAGCTCAGTTGGCAGAGCATTTGACTTTTAATCAAAGGGTCTGGAGTTCGAATCTCCAATGGCTCACCACTCACGTCCTGCCGTTATGACGCGGCAGGCGTTGTTTTTTTCAAAGCTTGGGCGCGCCGGCCGAGGGGGAAAAGGTACTCGCTCCGCTCGTGCTATTTTAAGTTCCCCTCTCCCCCCTGCGGAGCTTCTGCAAAGTTGAGGGTTGGTTCGTCCCCCTCCCCCCGAGGGGAGGGGGAGGGGAGGTTTGAGCGCGAAGCCGCTCTGTCCGGGCTTTCAGCTGAACCCCGCGCGGCGGGAAAAGCTGCCTCCATCGTCCCACCCGCCCACCCCCGCAATTTTCTGCCATTTCCCCGCTTTTCCCGCCGCGCTTCCCTCGTTGCTCCCGCCGAAGGCGCGGCGAATGGGGCGGCATAAAAGTGCGAAACCTTAGAGGGCGGGCGGGTGGGCGCAGCAAACCAGCCCCATTCGCCGCGCCGGGCTCACGCGCGAAACCCAAACATTCCGCGCGCCCCAACCCCGGCCTGAGCCGAATCCCGTCCCCCGGAGCCGGAGGCGGAGCGGGGACGGGTGAGGCTCAGGCTTTAGCAGCAGGCCGGCAACTTTTTGCCGAGGCCCGGACGCCTGCTCCCCTTATCCCTTGTCATGCACCGAGCCGAGCCCCCGCCAGTCCGTTTCCCGCTTTCCGCCAATCAGCCACCCGCCACCACCCCAAAAAGGAGGCCCTCCCCATGCCCGTCCCGCCCCGCAACCTACGCCTTAACTACCTTCTCACCCGCGTCGAAAAGAGCGGGCCGGATTCCCTGCTTCCGCGCGACGCGGCGGAGCTTCTTATCGGGATTTCCGAAAAAGAAGTCCCGGAGCCCGAAAAAAGTGTAACCGCGCTTTTCGACAGCTTCGGAACCTTGGGAAGAATTTTAAACGCGGACCGCGACGGAATCGCCGGGGTCGTCGGGGACAAAAGGGTTTTCCCCGAGTTTATCCAGCTCGTGCGGTCAATTTATCAGGACGGCGGCCAGCTTCCGCTCACGGGGGATTTTTTCACAAGCAGCCGCTGCGCCGAAATATACTGCAAGCTGCTCCTCGGCGGCTGCGAGATTGAAAAAGTGCTGCTTCTCTGCCTTTCGTACGATTACAGGCTCCTTTCGACGGCGGTTTTAGCCCGGGGAAACACCTTCAGCTCCGAGGTCAGCGTCCCGAAGATGGTTCGCAAGCTTATAATCGCCCGCGCGCAGAAGTGCATTCTCGTCCATAACCACCCCGGCGGCTCGTCGAGGCCATCCCGCGACGATATAGAATCCACCCTCGCTCTCAAAGAGCTTCTTTCCGACAGGGGATTTCTTCTCGTAGACCATATAATCGTAGGCCGCGACGGCACAAGCTCGATTTATCGGAAGCCGTAGCGGCTATTCCTTGTCCGACGGGATTTTCCCCATTATTTCGACAACGCCGGAGAGCTGCCAGAGCTGCGCCGTCGCCATAACGGTATAACCCTCGCCGAAGTCGCAGACAAAGTCGTGGGGCGGCCGTTTCGGAAGCCCGAAGCAGCTCAGCATGTTCATTATTATCCCGCCGTGGGTGACGACCGCCGCGCTGTGCCAAGAGTTTTTCATCATGTCGTTGATGATGAAATCGAGCCCCTCATAGCAGCGTTTTACAACGCTCTCTATGCTCTCGCCGTTCGGCGGGGGATTGTTGAGGCCGCCCTCCAAAAATTTTTTATACTCGGGAAGCTCCCTGATGTCGAGCATTCGCCTTCCCTCGAAGTCGCCGAAATTCATCTCCCGAAGCTCCGGAACTACCCGCGCGTAGCCCTCGGGATAGATAAACGCCGCGGTGGCGACGCACCTTTTGAGGGGGCTGACGTATACCTTTTCGACCGACGGGTAGCTTTTTGTTTCGATTTTTTTGCGGAGCTCCTCCCTACCCCTCGCGGAAACAGGAGATTCGGTAACGCCGACGTAGCGGCCCTCCTCGTTTGCCTCGCAGATGGCGTGGCGGATAAAATGGATTTTGTAACCCTGCATAAGAATTCCTCCTTTTGGGGACGTTTTTTTGAGATACTGGTACTATTAAACAAAAAATTTGTCGAAAGTTTATGAAATATAAGGTTTTACAAAGAGTAAAATCGGGTGTATAATATCCTTGGCGTTATTTTGACACATGCCCGGGAAACGGCGGGCGGTCCCGTCGTTTCCGATTATTTTCGCTGTGCGTCTACGACGCGTTAAATGACTGAATCGACTGAATTATCGGAGTGAAAAAATGAGCACGGATTTTGCAAGAATTATGACACTTTTAAGGAAGGAGCGCGGGCTTTCCCAGAAAAAAGCCGCCGAGGACCTCGGTGTTTCGCAGGGGCTTTTATCCCACTACGAAAAGGGAAAGCGGGAATGCGGGCTTGATTTTTTGGTGCGCGCCGCCGACTATTACAACGTTAGCTGCGACTACCTTTTGGGGCGTTCGCCCGAGCCGGAGGGAAAGACGATTTCCTACGGCGATATTCCCGAGGACGACCCGAACCAGCGCGACAAGGTTACGCCGGGCTCGGTTATGATTGCGTTCAACAAAAAGCTTATAAACAATTCGCTCAGCGTACTCTATTCGCTTCTTTCAAAGTGCCGCTCCTCGACGCTTATAAAGGAGTGCTGCGGATATATAATGCTCTCGGTTTATAAGATGCTCCGCTATATGTATTCGGCGAATCCTAAAAACGACCAGAACTTCTTTATGATCGACCCCGCCTCCGCGCCGCTTCGCACAAACGCCGCGATGAACGTATGCGAATCGAAAATTTCGGCGGCGTCGGGCGGAATCGTCCTGCCCGGCGAGGACGCCGTCGGAAACCCCGACGAGATGAGCGCGAATACCCAGAGCCTTGCCGAGGACTATCCGAGATACTACTCCTCGATGGTGAACCTTATTAAAAACAGCGAATCCCGCATACGCGAGCTCAGCCGTGAGGACTGACATCGGTATTATAGCATAAATTTAATGACAAAGCAATATGAACGGACGTCGGAAATCGGATTGTCGGAATTAAGACGGAAATAATGTCTGACTTCCGATTTTCGGCTTCTGTTTTCTGTTTGCGAAGGGTGGCCCGATTCATTGAAAAAACGCACTGCAATAATTTCCGCCGCCGTGGCGATAGCGGCGATTGCCGGATACCTGACATGGGAAAACGAGGCGATCGGCGTAACCGAATACGCCTTCTCGCACGGGGATATTCCCGCGGCGTTCGACGGCTTTAAAATCTGCCAGCTGTCCGACATTCACGTCCGCTCGGCGGGCAGAAAATATACTTCCTTAATTAAAAAAACGGCCGCGCAGCAGCCCGATATAATCGTTATTACCGGCGATTTAATCGATTCCCGCCGCTCGGATATTTCCTCGGCGGTAACGCTTGTCGAAACCCTCGCGGAAATTTCACCGGTTTACTGCGTCACCGGAAACCACGAGGAACGCCTGCCGATTGAGCTATACAACGAGCTTTTGTCGTCGCTGAGCGGCGCGGGGGTCCATGTTCTTGACGGAAAAACGGAAAAAATCTTCCGGGACGGCGACTTTATCGCGATTTCGGGAATGTCGGACAGCGCGTATTTCAACGTTGAGAGCGGCAAAAAGCTCTTTTCGGAGGGCGTTTTCGACATTTTCCTGAACCACCGCCCGCAGTTTGCGAGGGGATACGCGCTCGCCGGCGCGGATTTGACGTTTTCCGGCCATGCCCACGGCGGACAGGTGAGAATCCCGTTTATCGGCGGACTTATCGCCCCAGACCAGATGTTTTTCCCGAAGTTCAGCGAGGGAATCCACC
>CANPZQ010000134.1 GCA_947588775.1 uncultured Clostridia bacterium | reverse complement strand
ACGCTCATAAACCCGCGTTCGCCGAGGGCGTTGTGGTCGGCTCTCGCCGCGACCGTCGGCACCGGCTCGGTTATCGGCGTCGCCGCCGCAATTTCCGCGGGAGGGCCGGGGGCGGTTTTCTGGCTCTGGGTTTCCTCGTTTTTCGGAATGGCTACGGCAAAGGCCGAGGGCGGCCTGTCTGTCGCATATCGTGAGGAAAGGGGCGGCGTTCGCCGCGGCGGAATCTGGTACGCAATCCGCGACGGGCTTAAAATGCCCCGCCTCGCAAAAATCTACGCGCTTCTCTGCGTAGGCGCGTCCTTCGGAATGGGCTGCGCGGTCCAGACGAACTCCGCCGCCTCCGCCCTTCGCGAGGGCTTCGGCGTAATGCCGGAAATCTGCGGCGGCGGGCTTGCAATCGTCCTGTTTTTCTGCCTTGTCGGGAAGGGCTTTGCGGGAAAGCTCTCGGAAAAGGCCGTGCCGTTCATGGCCGGGCTCTATATTATCGGCGCGGCGGCGGTAATTATCCGATTCCGGGAGCGGCTCCCGGAGGTTTTTTCCGAGATTGTCCGGGGCGCGTTCGGCTTTAAACAGGCCGCCGGCGGTTTTTCGGGATACGCCCTCTCCCGCGCGATGAGCGTAGGCTTTCGGCGCGGGGTGTTCTCAAACGAAGCCGGACTCGGCACGACCGCGCCGCTCCATGGCTCCTCCGAAACGGACAGCCCGACCGAGCAGGGACGAATGAACATGCTCGAGGTGGTAATCGATTCCTTCGTAATCTGCACCCTCACCGCGCTCGCGATATTATGCTCCGGCGCGGATTTGAGCCTCGGGGGCGCGGCACTTGTCACCTCCGCCGCCGAAAGCGTATTCGGCCGGACGGCGTCGCGGCTTGTTTCCCTTTCTATTTTCCTCTTCGCGGCGGCCACGGCCGTCGGCTGGTCGCAGATAGGGCTCTCCGCGGCGGAATACGCCTTTTCCCGAAAAGCGGCGAGGGATATTTACTGCGCGGCTTACGTTCTAAGCGCGTTTTTCGGCTCAATAATGAGCCTCGGCGCGGTATGGGGAATAAGCGACATCTTCAACGGGCTGATGGCCTTTCCCTGCATATACGCGGTTATGCGGCTTACGGGGTTTCAGAGCTTCCCCGAGGAGCCGAACCCCGAAACGCCCCGCTCCGAATCCGGCAAAACATCCGCCTCAGCGGTTTCGGGAAAGACGACCGGCACCGTTACAAGCTGAGCGAAGCGTTCGCCGGGCTGCATGGTATAGGGCTCATGGCCGTGATTTATTATCGGGACGGTTATTTCGCCCCGGTAGTCCGAATCGATTACGCCGACCGAGTTCGGAAGCGTGAGGCAGTGGCGGATTCCGTGTCCCGAGCGGACAAATATAAGCATAACGACGTTTTCGTCGTCGGGGCATGCCGCCACGCCGGTCGGGAAGCTGTATGAATCGCCGGGATTCACCGTCACCGGCTCCGGAATACAGGCGTGAAGGTCGAGCCCCGCCGAACAGCGGGTCGCCTTCGCCGGGATAACCGCTCCCTCGCGGACTTTTTTAAACGTAAGCGTCATTGAAATTCTCCTTTTTTTGGGACATTTCGGGGGCTATCCTCTTGTGAAAACCCCGCCCGCCTTTCTTCCTTCTTTATATGCCTTAACTATCTCCGCAACTTCGTCGGGGGTTTCCGTCGTGAACCAAAGGTCGGCGAAATCGAGATTGAGGCCGCCGAGGCGGTCGGCGAGCCATATCGGCCGGGAGTTTAAAAGCTCATAAGTCCCCTCCGCGCGGTGGCAGAGGACCGGGAAAACCGTCCCCGTTCGGTCGGTGAGGGATTTTTTGCAGTTTTTGCAGCCGACCTGCGCCGCAATCGGGCAGTTTCGCATTATCATCAGCGGCAGGCGGCCGTAGACAATCGCGCCGACCTCTCCCGGGCAGGAGATGAACCCCGCCGCCTTAAGCTCCGGCGAAAGGGTGAGCGTCTTAACGCCCTCCGCGCAGTAGTGCCTCGCCGCGAGCGAATTTGTTATATTAAGCCCGAAACCGCCCTGCGGCGACATTCCGAGGCTTTTTACAAGTCTTATCTGGCCTATGTTCCCACATTCTACCATCTCAAAGCCGAGAGTTTTGACGAATTGTAGCCGCCCGGCGGTCTTTTTTTCGTCGGTATCGAACCGCGGCAGCCTAAGAATACATTTTTCGGGCGAAAAGCCCTTTTCGAGATATTCCTCCGCCGCCCCGATGGGGATAACCGCCTCGTCGCCGTCGGAATATGCCGCCGAAAGCTGTACGATATTTTCAACGCGAAGCCTCAGCCTTGGGTGCTTTAAAATAAGCGGCGTCGGAAAGTCGAAAATAAGCCCCGACGAATCGAACCCGCAGTCGCGCCGCAGCTTTTCGGCGCGAAGCCTGTCGAGCTCAGCGACTGCCGCGCGGCGAAGCGAATTTATTTTTGAAATAGAGATATAAAGCCCGTCGGCGATAAAAACGTCGACCTCTTCGGGTGAATACGGCGTTCCGCCGAGCTTTTTAAGATGCTCCGAAACCTCGGCGGCGGCCGTCGGCCTGTTTTTCGCCTTTTCGGGAATGCCGCCTTCCGCCCTCGCCGAAAGCTCGCCGTCGCTGACTTCAAGGGCCAGCGGCCTGTCCGGCTCCGCGAAGAGCTTCATCGAAAGCCTGAATCGCTTTTTCGGGCTCACATAGAGCTGACGAAGCTCGGGAAGAGCGTCTTTGGCGGCGGTTACGTCCTCTTTGCGCCTTGCGCCGAACATCTCGGGGCCGATTTTTTCCGTCAGATAGCCGTCGGTGAAGCCGCTTCTTGAAAAAACAGCGCGGAGGCGTTCCGAATCGTAACTTTCGCCGTTTAACGCGCTGTAAACCGCGTCGGTCGCGGCGGCGACATATTCCGGCCGCTTCATTCTTCCCTCAATTTTAAAGGAGCTTACGCCCGCCTCGGAAAGCTCGGATAAATGCTCGCAAAGCGACAAATCCTTCAGCGAAAGCGCGTATTCGTCATGCGGCTTTCCCGAAGCCGAAAACGGCAGGCGGCACGCCCCCGCGCAAAGCCCGCGGTTCGCGCTTCTTCCGCCGATGGCGTAGCTCAAAAAACACTGCCCCGAAACGCACATGCACAGTGCGCCATGGACAAAAACCTCAATCTCCGCTCCGTGCCCGCAAAGGGCCTTTATTTCTTTCAAAGAAAGCTCCCGCGCCGCGACTACCCGCTTTATCCCGAGCTCCGCCGCCGCGCGAACCCCCTCGGGGGTGTGAATCGTCATCTGCGTGGAGGCGTGAAGCGGCATATCGGGGCAGGCGGTTTTCGCCATCTCATATACGGCCATGTCCTGAAAAATAATTCCGTCTATGCCGATTCGGCAGGCGGTTTCAAGCAGCTTTGCCGCCGCGCGAAGCTCATCTTCCTTTATAACCGTATTCATGGCGAGGTAAACCGAAACGCCGTTTTTGTGGCAGAAATCCACCGCCTGCGAAAGCTCTTCCGAAGAAAAATTCACGGCGTTATGGCGCGCCGAAAAATCGGAGGCTCCGAGGTAAACCGCGTCGGCTCCGCCGTTCACCGCCGCCGCGACCGATTCCGGGCCGCCGCATGGCGAAAGAATTTCGGGCTTAGGGCTCATCCCGAAACCCGCTTTTGGAATTCAGCCTTCCCTCAAGCTCCTCAATCCTCTTTTTAAGGGAGGAAACTTCCTTTTTGTAGCCTTCGGCATTTGCGCGTGCGCGGTCTGCGCTTGCGACATATTCGCCGAGCTGGAGGCGAATGTTGTCGGCGTTCGCCTGTGCGCGCCGGCACTCGTCCATTGCGTCCAAAGCGCACAAAATCGCCACGTCAATCCCGCTGAGGGACCCCGATTCCGAGAGCATGGCGTTCATCTTCGCGTCAAGCTCGCCGGCAAGCGCGGCGGTGTAGTCAGCGGTGTTGTCGGTGCCGAGGGTGTACTCCCGCCCGATGATACGAACCTTGACTTTGTTTTCCATAATCAGTCCCCCTAAGACACGTTTGGATACAGTATACTACATTTTGACAAGGATTGCAAGTGCCGGTCAGGTTAAATTATCGGGTTAAAGGAAGGCTTTCTGCCCCGCCGGAGGAAGTCCTGCGCCTCAACCATCCCCGCTCGCCCCTTTGGGGGGCTTCGGGGGATGGCCTCGCCGCAGGAGGGCGCGGGCCGTCGCTGCTTCGTCGGTCCCACCCGCCCGCCCCTCCCCCTTTCCCACAACACCCCCCGCTCCGCCCCGCGCCCCCATGTTTAACAATTCCTCCTATCCCCCGAACACCTCGTCAAGCTTTTTCGCCATCGAGAGCGCGTCCTTAGTATAGTAATCCGCACCAATTCTCTCCGCGGTTTCAGCGTTCAGCACCGCCCCGCCGACGAAAACTTTCGCCGTGCAGCCGGCGTCATGAAGAGCCTTAATTGTCTTTTCCATGTTCGGGACGGTTGTGGTCATGAGCGCGGAAAGCCCGACAGCCAGCGGAGAAAATTTCTTAACCGCATTCACGACTTCGTCCGCCGGAACGTCCTTTCCGAGGTCGATAACCTCCCACCCGTATGATTCAATAACAACCTTGACTATATTTTTTCCGATGTCGTGAACGTCCCCGAAAACCGTCGCGAGGACGATTTTTCCCTTCGTCCCGGCGTCTTTCGGAAGATGCCGCGAAACAGCCCCGAACGCCGCCTTTGCCGCCTCCGCAGATGAAATAAGCTGCGGCAAAAATAGTTTTCCCTGTTCGTAAAGCGAACCGACTTCATCAAGTGCCTTAATTAAAATTTCGTTTACAACCTCGAGCGGCGGCTTTGTCATCAGCTCGCTTTCCGCAAACTCCGCCGCGCGGTCCTTAAGCCCGAGCCGAACGCAGTCATAAAGCGATTCCGCCGCCACAGAGGTGGATTTTTTCAAAATTCCGCCCGTTGAAGCTGGCGTGAAGTCCTTATATAAATCGGTATATGTTTCCGCATTCTCATCGACCCCCGTAAGTAGGTCGAACGCCCTGACGGTTCCCATCATCTCGCCGTCCAAAGGGTTTAAAATAGGCATATTCAGCCCGCGCTCCATCGCCATCGCAAGAAACGTCCGGTTAATCAGCGGCCTGTTCGGCAGCCCGAATGAAACGTTTGAAACCCCGAGTGCAGTCTTAATTCCCATCTTGGAAACTTGCGCGAGCGCGTCAAGCGTAACTCCAACGAGCTTTTGCTCCGCTGAAGCCGTCACCACAAGCGTATCAATC
>CANPZQ010000133.1 GCA_947588775.1 uncultured Clostridia bacterium | reverse complement strand
CGCAGGACATGCAGCGCGAGCGGGTGGAATTGTTCGAGCTTGCCAAGGAAACGGCGAAGCAGCTCCTGCCCGAAGCGGAGGCGGCAAAAGTCGCCCTTGAAGTCAGCGGTGAGCCGACCGAAATTGACGGAATTCCGCAGCTTTTGAGCAGTATAATCTATAATCTAATTGATAATGCTATTAAATATAATCATGAGGGCGGGCGGGTCGCCGTGAGCGTGAAAAATGCCGATAATAGGGCGATTTTAGCGGTCGAAGATACGGGCATCGGCATTCCGAAAGAGCATCAGGAGCGCATTTTCGAGAGGTTCTACCGCGTTGACAAAAGCCGTTCCAAAGCCCTCGGCGGCACGGGGCTTGGGCTGTCGATTGTCAAGCACGCAGCCATGATTCATGGGGCGAGGATTTGGGTCGAGAGCGAGGTGGGGAGAGGGACGAGGGTGGAGGTAGATTTTCCAAAAGAGTAAATTTGTAATAATAAACATAAAAGCCGTGACAATCGTTCACGGCTTTTGTGGTGTATTTTGCAAGCGTGGGAATGGTTTGCGAGTTTAAGTACGGGGAACCCCTTAACCTCACCCACCCCCTCTCCGCCGCGGCTCCGAGGGGATGGGATTCGGTTCAGGCGGGGGGATAGGTGGAGCACGCTTTGGCAGGGTTGGGGTGATGGAGGGGGGTTCTAAAAGGTACTCATTTCGCTCGTGCTATTTTGAGTACCCTCTCCCCCCTGCGGGGATTCTGCAGGGTTAAGGGTTAGGTTGTCCCCCTCCCCTCAGGGAGGGGGAGAGCGAGTAACAAATCCGGGCAGCCCCGCAGTTTTGTATATCTAACCAAAATCTTACACCTGAATTCTGCCAATCCGTCCCCTGTCCGCACATTTTCATCTCCCCACCGTAATAATCCCCACAAAAATTACAAAAAGTAAACCCGCCCGCCCCAAATCCGGGGCGGGCGGGTTAAATTTATCCGATATTCGCAATCGTGCAATGGAGGAAGAGCGACTCGAAACGCTCGCGGGTGCAGAAGGCGGTTCCTTCGAGCTCCACCGAGCCGGAGGCGGCGCAGGTGCCGCAGCGGAGAATGTCCGCCGTGCGCAGGTTTTTCGAAAGCGCGAGGCATGCGCCCGCAACCATCGCGTCGCCGGCTCCCTGCGCGCTGTGCGGGGTAATCGCGCAGGGCAGGGCGAACATCGCCTCGGTTTTCGTGACGATAATCGCGCCCCTTGCCCCCATCGACGTCAAGACGACCTTAACGCCGTAGTCGGAAATTATTTTTCGGGAAATCGCGACGGTTTCCGCATCGGTCGCCGCCTTCACGCCGAAGGATTCCTCAAGCTCCTCAGCGTTCGGTTTTATAAGATAGGGCGAGGCCCTCAGTGCCGAGAGAAGCGGCGCGCCGCTTGAATCCAGAACAACGCGTATTCTCGGATTCGCCTCGCGCGCGGCAAGGATAATTCTGTAATAAATGTCGTCCGGAATGGCGGGCGGCAGGCTTCCCGAAAGAACGATTATGTCGCTGTCGCGGGAGGAGCTTTTGCAGATGTCGATTATTTTTTGTATGTATTTTGCCGCGACAGGGGGATTTTTTTCGTTGATTTCGGTAGTAACCCTTGATTCGCGGTCATAAAGCTTTGTATTGCAGCGAATCTGCCCGGGGCATTTTATAAAATTCCGCTCTACGCCGGCTTCGGCGAGGGTTCGGTCGATGCGTTCACCGAGCTCGAAATTAAGCCCCACCGCCCTCGTCGGAATTTCGAGAGCCGAAAGCGCAAGGCTTACGTTCACGCCCTTTCCGCCCGCGTCGAGGCGGGAGCTTTCCGCCCTGTTCACCCCGCCCGAATCCAGGCGGCGCAGGACGATGGTTTTGTCAATGCTCGGGCTGAGGGTCACGGTGGTAATCATAATAATCCTCCTCACAAACTCTGCAAGCTGTAAAATAATTATACAATGTATTGTGGGGAATGTCAATATGGGGAGCGGGAGGGGGAGGCTATTTTCGTTGTATTGTAGAATTATTTTGGGTCATGGTTTGGCGGGATTAATCGGTTTCGTCTTTTACTTAAATGTGGGGGCGGATACTCATGTCGGAGGGCAGAAGGCAGAGGAGGGAAATTTAGGGGGCGATTTGTTGGAGGGGGTGATTGTAATGTATGTAAAACGGAGGGGATTGGAGGGAATCAAGGGAAAGGTGGAAATGGGGAGCGGCTGAAGCGGACAAATTTAAGTAAAAAGTGTGAGGCGAAAAGCGATTAGTAACGCCGAGCCGTCGGCAAGGAATTTTTATGATGTGTGCGGAATGTACGCTTTCGTAGGAATGATGGGGTAGCGAAGCGGAACTGTGAGGACCGATGTGCGGTCAAGCCTGAACCTCACCCGTCCACGCTTCGCCCTGCGGGCTCCGGGGGACGGGATTCGGTTCAGGCGGGGGGGGGTGGGCGCACAGTTTGCGGGCTTCGTGCGTAAACCCGGCGCGGCGAACGGGGCTGAATTCTGCTGCCGCCAAAGTCCCTGCCTGCCACCCGCCCGCCCACCCCGCCCCATTCGCCGCGCCTTCGATGGGTGCACAAACAGAAAACAGAAGTCAGACTGGCAGAAATCAGAATGAGTATACAAAGCTTTAATTCTTTGCTTAGCCTGAAATATAAAAATCTGATTTCTGAGTTCTGACTGTCTGATTTCTGACAGCAGCGCGGCGGGAAAAGCGGTCAAAACCCGCGAAACTGCGTGGGCGGGCGGGTGGGACCAACCGCACCAGCTTTTCCCGCCGCGCGGGGCGAATCAGAAAGCAAAAAACACCCATCCCCACCAAACACAAATTTAGACTAACCCGCACCCCCCTCGTCCCCACCATTCCGCCTTCCGCCCCCCTGCCACCCGCTCCCACCCAACCCCCGGTTGAGCGAAAAAACAACGTTCGGTTGTCCCGAAATCCCCCGAAACAACTTTTGTTTAATTGATTTTCCCGTGCGGCGATGGTAAAATATAATCACAGCAGACGTCGCTGACTTTTTTAAAGGAGAATCAAAATGGAACTTTCAGGAAAATTTCTGCCGCTTTTCAGACATGTGCCGAAGAGCCGCGTCCGCGCGAACCTCGGGGGCTCAAATTCCCCCGCTGTAACCGTAATGCCGCAGCTCGGCGAAATCTCGGCACTTTACCGAACATCAACGCTCGCGTCCGGAATTTTCGCGACGCGTATGTAACATCAACCGTCTTATCAAAAAGGAGAATAAATATGGAAACTTTAGGAAAAAGAATCTCAAACCTTCGCCGCGAAAAGGGCCTCAAGCAGGAGGATTTGGCGAACAGCATGAACGTAAGCCCGCAGGCCGTTTCAAAGTGGGAGAACGACCTCTCCTGTCCCGACATAACCGCCCTGCCGCAGCTTGCTGCGCTTTTGGGGGTATCCACCGACGTTCTTTTGTCGGGTGAAGCGGCGCGGGAGCCCGATGTAAAGCAGCTTCCCGAGGGCAAGCGTCCCGACCTTGAAAAGCTCGTTGTCCGCATCGTCGTCGACAGCTCCGACGGCGACAAGGTGCGGATAAATCTCCCGATGATGCTTGTCAAGGCAGCGATGGATATGGGGATGCAGATGCCGCAGATTTCGGGGAACGACTCGCTTAAGAACATAGATTTTTCCCAGATTTTAGATCTCGCAAGTCAGGGGGTTCTGGGGAATCTTGTCGAGGTTGAATCCTCGGACGGCGACGTCGTGAGGATTTTCGTGGAGGAGATATGAAAATAGTCATCAACGACGACGAGCATAACATCATGATTCCCCTGCCGACCGGCGCGGTTTTCAGCCCCGCCGTCGCCTCCCTGAGCGAGCGTGTCGCCCGAAAAAACGGCGTGGAGCTCCCCGAGGGCTGCCTCAAAGAGCTTTCCCGTGCAGTCCGCGACTTTCGCCGCAAAAACGGTAAGTTCTGTATTCTTGAGGTTGATTCGAGCGACGGCGAGCATGTGGAGATTTGGGTGTAGGGGTGGGGTTTGGGGGGTTGGCGGGGAGCGGTGGAGTGGGCGGGGGTGCTGACAGAGGACAGATAGTCAGAAATCAGAAAACAGATTGCTTGAGCCGAGGGCAAGTGCGGATTAAGGAAAATTGGCAGCTGATTTACGGCTTTTGTTTTCTGACAGCGGCGGGGTGGGTGAGGGGGGAATTTTGCCTGCTGTCAGCGCGAATTTTTGTTTGAGGCGGCGTTTGGCTTCTGTTTTCTGCAATGTGCCGGCGCGGCGAATGGGGCTGGTTTGCTGCGCCCACCCGCCCGCCCTCTAAAGTTTCCCGCTATCCTCCCGCCCCATTCGCCGCGCCTTAGATGGGAGCAACGAGATAAGCGCGGCGGGAAAAGCGGAAAACCAGCAGAAAACTACGGGGGCGGGCGGGTGGGACCAACCGCACCAGCTTTTCCCGCCGCGCGGATTTCAGCTGAAGTCCCGGACAAGGCGACATGCCTCAAACTCAACCTTCCCCGAAAACAAAAGAGAGCCGGCTCTTCGCACGGCTCTTAAACCTATTCTTCAAGCTGCCGCCCGAGGAACATCGCGGCGGTCTGCGCAAGCGTGAGCTGGAGCGCAGTGCCTTTGGAGCCCGCGTCGGGCGCAAGGAAGCATACCGCCCCCGCGATGTCGCCCGCGGCGATTATCGGCGAGATTGCGACGGCGTGCTTCTGGATGCCCTCGACGGGCAGCAGCGGCTTGCCGTCGCCCTCGTAGAGCCAACCCTTTCGGCTCTCGAGCAGCTCCTCGAGCCCCTGCGAAAGCCGCCTCTCGCCATACTCCTTCTTCTGAACGCCCGACACCGCGACGACATGGTCGCGGTCGAAGATAACGACCGGAGCCGCGCCGAGCTTGTGAATAACCTCCGCCGCCGACCCCGCGCTCTCCGACATCTCGGAAATGGGGGAATATTTTTTGAAGATGACCTCCCCCTCGCTGTTGGTGTATATTTCGAGAGGGTCGCCGTTATCGATAACATTGACATCGAAAACCTTGTCCGGATGCTTATCTGCGCTCTGGACTAAACGGCAATGTAAGCTGTTTTCGATGCCCGAATTAAAATTTACGGCTTCCTCCGTCATTCCGCACCGAAGCAGGGAGTCAATGTCCCTCTGAAGCTTGATCTCCAGATGATCTTCAAAGACCAGAACATGATCAATTATCAGTTCCAGATCGTTGCGGTCGAGCTTTTCTTTTGTCAGAATATCCGAAAATACTTCCAATGCTGTTTTTGCCGCACGGTTGACCTTGATGACGGTGTTGCGCTTATCGGAGAGCAGGTCGATCTGGTG
>CANPZQ010000132.1 GCA_947588775.1 uncultured Clostridia bacterium | reverse complement strand
TCGCGGCCTGCGGGCCGCGACAAGGGGCTCCGCCCCTTGACCCCGCAACCTTTTGAAAAAGGTTGACGAAAACTTTTGAGTTTTTTGGAGGCGAATATGTTAATCTTAAAGGACGTTAAACGAACCTTCAACCCCGGGAAACCGAACGAAGTCCGCGCGCTGCGCGGGGTAAACCTCGAAATCGCCGACGGCGAGATGCTCGCAATTATGGGTGCGTCGGGGTCGGGAAAATCCACGCTTTTACACATTCTCGGCTGCCTCGACGACGGCTTCGATGGTGAATATTCGTTAAGCGGCAAAAGCGTTCATGCCCTCTCGCGGCGCGAGCTCGCCGAAATCCGCAATTCCGAGCTCGGCGTAGTCCTCCAGAACTTCGGGCTGATTGAAAACATGTCCGTCGCCGACAACATCGCGGTTCCGTCCTATATCGGCAGAGGAACGGATAAGGAGCTTAATAAAAAAATCGCCGCGCTCGCGGAAAAGCTCGGGATTGCGGACAAGCTTAAAACCGATGTTTCCGAGCTTTCCGGCGGACAAAAACAGCGCGTCGCCATCGCCCGCGCGCTTATAAAATCCCCGAAAATAATCCTCGCCGACGAGCCGACCGGCGCGCTTGACCGGGAAAATTCACGGCAAATCGTCGCGATTCTCTCGGAGCTCAACGCCGAGGGCTACACCGTCGTAATCGTCACCCACGACCCCGGCGTCGCCCAAAAATGCCACAGAACCGTGAACATTTCGGACGGGGTAATCGCATGAAAAAATATATTGCAAACTTAATTATCGGCGTGGCTGCGCTGACCGTCGTCGCCGCGCTTTTCATTTTCCTCGACCGCCAGCCGGAGCATGTCGCCGGCGACAGCGAAACGGGCGAAAAATCGCTGAAAATGGTGCTTAGCGGCGACGGGAGCTTTTACACTGTTACGGGAATCGGGACATACGAGGGCGCGGACGTTGTGATTCCGGCGGAATACAAGGGCGTGCCGGTTCGGGAAATCGGGCGGCGGGCTTTCGGGAACGCGCACGGCGTTACTTCGGTTGAAATCCCCGACGGCGTTGAGGCGATTCGCGAAGGGGCCTTTCGGGATACGCAGATAGCCGAAATCGCACTTCCCGAGAGCGTTAAAATTGTCGAAGGGTATGCGTTTGCAAACTGCAAAAAGCTCGAAAAAGCCGTGCTGCCAACGAATATTGAGGCTTTGGGGGAACATCTTTTCGACGGCTGCGAAAAACTTACGGAGGTAACGCTTCCCGTCAATCTCAAAGAAATTCCGGAGAGAATTTTTTCGGACTGCACACATCTTAAAAAGGCCGTGACGCCGGACGGCGTTGAAAAAATCGGCGCGGGAGCGTTTTTCAACTGCAATTCGCTCAATGAGGCTAACATTCCCGGCACGGTGAAAATAATTTCGGACGACGCGTTTTGCATGACGAGGATTGAGGCCGTTACCCTCCCCGATTGCCTCGAAGAAATCGGAAAATCGGCATTTTCGGGCTGCCCGCTCGCCGAAATCATGCTTCCGGAAAGCCTCAGAAAAATCGGCAGCAGAGCCTTCCGTAACACTTGCCTCAAAACGGCGCGAATCCCCGCGAACGTTTCGGAAATCGGCTTCGGCGTTTTCAGCGGAAAGTACCCTTTTTCCGACAATCCGGGGATTCGCGATGTCACCGTTGACGCGGAAAATCCCGTATTCTACAGCGTGAACGGCTGCATTGTAAAGCGTGAAAGCGCGGAGCTCATTTTTGTCCTTGACCCCGCCGGCGTTCCGACCGACGGGAGCATAAAAACGGTCGGGGAGTTCGCCTACAGCGACGTTGACGCGGACGTCGCGGCGATTCCCGAGGGCGTGACGGAGCTCAAAAGCTACGCGGTTTCGGACTTTAAGCGGCTCGGCGAAATCGTCCTTCCCGCGAGCTTGCAGAAGATGGGCAGGTCGGCCGTCAGCGCGACCGACAACCACATGGAGGCCGTTGAAAAGATTACTTTTTGCGGCACCGCCGCGCAGTGGGCCGCGATGGACAGGGACGAGGAGTGGCTGGGGGAACGGGATAAGGTTGTGGTGGTGGAGGTGGGGGTGAATCAGGGGGAAGTAAACCTACTTGATTGAATTGTGGTGGGTGGAGGGGTAGTTGGGGTTATGGTTTATTGGGGTTAGGGCTTGGGGGTATGCTTGAAATAGGGGGAATGGGGTGGCATGGCGGGTTGAAGTTGGTGTTGGGGGCGGAGTGTTGATAGGGGGTGGGTGGGAAAATGAGGGATTTGTTTTGCGGGGGCAAGGGTGTGAGGGTGCGATAAGATGAGAGGACGAGCCTTGACCCTTGACAGCAAAGGCCTGAACCTCACCCATCCCCGCTCAGCCCTGCGGGCTTCGGGGGGGTGGGATTCGGTTCAGGCGGGGAGGGAGTGAGTGCGTTATACGGAGATTTCTGCAATGATGAGGCTTTCTATGAGGTACTCGCTGCGCTCGTGATATTTAAAGCAGTCCTTTTCCCCTACGAAGTTCCTGTGAAACCAAAGCCGGTTTGTCCCCCTCCCCGAGGGGAGGGAATCTTTGTCATATGTCGAATTGTTTTGTGCTTTTGGGCTAACCCCGCGCGGCGGAGAAAGCTGGTGCGTCGGTCCCACCCGCCCGCCCGCCCGGATTTAGCGGCGTTTGGCCGCTTTCTCCGCCGCGTTTACCTGCTAATGCCATCTGAGCCGCGGCGAATGGGGCGGGGAGGGTTGCGGGAAGTGTGGACGGGCGGGTGGGTGGGCGCAGGAAAACAGCCCCATTCGCCGCGGCGGGGTAGCGCACAAAGCTACGGAAGAACTGCAACACAACAAAAATGGTCTGAACCTCACCCCTATCTCATTCCCCCGCCATCCCCTTCTCACGAACCCTCTTCGCCACCGTCGAAATAAACACTAAATTCGTCGGTCTGCCCGTTTCCGGATTCATCAGTCCGTCAAAATATTCCCCAAACTCGCTCATACCATCGCGATTTTTCGCTTCCTCAATAGTTTGCCGAATCGAAACCTCAACGCTTTGCGGCTTAACATCATTTTGCCGCGCAACCTCGACATAAAGCTTTCTCGTCCCGGAAGATATGTAGTCCGGCTCAGCAACCGCAAGTTCAATCGCCGAGGCAAGATACCCGAACCCGGGCATGTGCGGCGGGGCCGAGAGCTTCAAAAGCGTGTCATAGATTTCCGTTTGAGTTTTGATTTCATAGGTTGTCATGGTTGGCCTCCTGAACATATTTATAAATCCAGTATACCACACGCTTCCATCGAAAATTGTCGAATTTTTTTGGAAAAGTGCAAATTTTGCGATTTCTGCTTTTTGCACTATGTTTTGGGGGATTTTGTCGAATAAATTGGTAAAAATAGCAATAAAATTGCTGCTCGTGTTGTTTTCCGGCTCCTATTTGCGGCGTATGCTCTTCTCAATACTTATGCGGGGGCAATGCGGGACTTTTGGCTATGCCACATAACTGCCGCTTTTTACTTAGTTGCAACGTTCGCGGTGCATTGAAAGTTCCGCAGATGAAGCGCGGCGGAAAAAGCGGGTGTATAATGCGTTGCTTCGGGGGCGGGTGGGTGGGACTGACGCACGAGCTTTTTCCGCCGCGCGGGGTTAAGCTGAAAGCCCGAAGAGAGCTGTAGTGCAACAAAGCCCCCACGGCAAACGCAGGTTCCCCCTCCCCGCCTGAATCGAATCCCGTCCCCCGAGCCTCGCAGAGGCGAGCGGGGGTGGGTGAGGTTCAGGCCTTTTTTGTTGGCGTGAAATCCCCTGATACTTTTGCAACGTTCCCCATCGGAACATATGAAAAATCGAGTCCATTGCCGAAACCTCGCGCTGCTCCATGCCGCGGCGGAGAGTGCTCATGCATCAGTCCATCTAAGATACCCCTTGCTTACTGTACAATGTCAGCAAAGCCATATCTTCTCTTGAAAAAGAACGAAATATCGACATCGCAGAAACTTTTCGGCGAGAAATGGATACCTAAAATAGCACAAGCACAGCGAGCACCTTATGAATAATTTCGACATTGTACAAAACCGCCCTGACGCAGTTTCCCCTTGACTTTCCCCACTCACAACATTATAATATAACAAAAACCCATTCTTATATGTCAAAGGAGGATAATTATGGAAAACTGGGTCGGCGAGGTGCGAGAGGAGCTGATAGGGCGGATAATTCCGTTCTGGAAGGGGCTGCGCGACGACGTTTCGGGAGGATATGTCGGGCAGGTCGATTTCGACCTGACAAGGCGGCCGGAGGCGGTGCGCGGGTGCATTCTCAACAGCAGGATTCTCTGGTTCTTTTCGGAGGCGTTCATGCAGCTTCGGGACGCTTCGCTTCTTGACGAGGCGGCGCACGCCTACGAGATGCTCAAAAAAATGACTGACCGTGAAAACGGCGGGGTTTTCTGGGCGGTGAATCCCGACGGGAGCGTCGCGGACGGCACAAAGCATACATACAATCAGGCGTTCGCAATCTACGCGCTGTCGGCATATCACCGCGCGAGCGGCCTTGAGGAGCCGCTAAGGCTTGCCGAGGAGCTTTATGGGATTGTGGAAACGCGCTGTTTCGACAAAAAAGGCTATCTCGAGGCATTCACGGCGGATTGGAAGCCTGCCGGAAACGACAAGCTCTCGGAAAACGGCGTCGAGGCCGGAAGGACGATGAATACGCTTTTGCATGTTCTGGAAGGATACACCGGGCTCTATCAGGCAAACCGCTCCGAAGACGTCCGGCGGTCGCTTTACTTCATCATCGACACGTTTGAAAAAAAGGTCTACAACCGCGAGAAAAAGCGGCAGGAGGTCTTTTTCGACATGGACTACAACTCACTTATCGACCTTCACAGCTTCGGACATGACATTGAAACCTCGTGGCTGATGGACAGAACGCTGCGGCTTCTTGACGACGACGCTCTCACGAAAAAAATCCGTCCGCTCCTTTTGGAGATGGCCGAACACACCTACGAGGCGGCGTTCACCGACCACGGCTTCTGCAACGAAAGCGAAAACGGCGTCGTCGACACGACGAGAATCTGGTGGGTCCAGGCGGAGGCTCTCCTCGGCTTCCTCAACGCCTATGAGCTCACCGGCGAGAAGCGTTACGCCGACGCGGTTTTAACGCAGTGGCAGTATATCCGCGACGTTCTCATCGACCGCCGCGAGGGCTCCGAATGGTTCTGGAGCGTCCGCGAAAACGGTGTCCCGAACCCGAAACCCATCGTCGAGCCTTGGAAATGCCCGTATCATAACGGGAGAATGTGTTTGAATGTGTTGGCAAGCGGGGT
>CANPZQ010000131.1 GCA_947588775.1 uncultured Clostridia bacterium | reverse complement strand
GCCCCCATTCGCGACGAACCCGTCCCCCGAAGCCCCCTTGCGGGGCTGAGCGGGGATGGGTGAGGAACGAATCCGGTAAGAGGAACAGAGGCCGGAAGTCAGAAATCAGAGGGAAAGAGCCGCCGTTTTGTCTGTTCAACCAAAATCTGTTATCTGACTGTCTGCCATTTGTTTTCTGCTAAGCTCCGCGCGGCGGAAAAAGCTGGTGCGTCGGTCCCACCCACCCGCCCCCATAGTTTCCTGCCATTTCCCCGCTTTTTCCGCCGCGCTTTTTTTGTCTTTCCGCTAACCTCCGGCGCGGCGAAGGGGGCCGCTCCCTGCGCCCACCCACCCGCCCGCCCAAACTCCCCGCAACCCTCCCGCCCCCTTCGCCGCGCCTACCACCATCAAAAATCATCACCAAAAAGGAGATAAAACCCATGAAAAACCAAAAAATCGGAACAGTATGCGTACAGAGCGGCTATCGGCCCGGAAACGGCGAGCCGAGGCAGGTGCCTATCGTCCAGTCGACCACCTTCAAATACACCACCGGCGACGACATGGCCGCGCTCTTCAACCTCGAAGCGGAGGGCTACTTCTACTCCCGCCTCCAGAACCCCACCTGCGACGCCGTCGCCGCGAAAATCTGCGAGTTAGAGGGCGGAACCGCCGCGATGCTCACATCGTCGGGCCAGGCGGCAAACTTCTTCGCGGTTTTCAACATCGCGAACTCCGGCGACCACGTCGTTTCGGTATCGTCGATTTACGGCGGAACCTTCAACCTCTTCTCCGTTACGATGAAAAAGATGAATATCGACTTCACCTTCGTCGAGCCGGACTGCTCCGACGAGGAGCTTGAAGCCGCGTTCCGGCCGAATACGAAGGCCGTTTTCGGGGAAACCGTCGCCAACCCCGCTCTTAGGGTTCTCGATATTGAACGCTTCGCGAAGGCTGCGCATGCCCACGGCGTCCCCCTGATTGTGGATAACACCTTCGCGACCCCGATTAACTGCCGTCCCTTTGAATTCGGCGCGGACATCGTCACGCATTCCACCACCAAATATATGGACGGCCACGGCTCCGCAATAGGCGGCGCGATTGTCGACAGCGGGCGGTTTGACTGGCTCGCTCACAGGGAAAAATTCCCCGGCCTCACCACCCCCGACGAGAGCTACCACGGCATCACATACGCGGAAAAATTCGGCATGGGCGGCGCGTTCATCACAAAGGCAACCGCACAGCTTATGCGCGACTTCGGCTGCACCCAATCCCCCCAGAGCGCGTACTATCTCAATCTCGGCCTTGAAAGCTTAGAGGTGAGAATGAAGCGTCATACCGAAAACGGCCTTAAGGTCGCAAAATTCCTTGAAACCTGCGACGGCGTGGAATGGGTTGAATATCCCGACCTTGAAACGAGCCGCGACTATTCTCTTTGCAAAAAATATCTCCCGAACGGAAGCTGCGGCGTTGTGAGCTTCGGCGTAAAGGGCGGACGCGCCGCAGCCGAAAGCTTTATGCGCAGGCTGAAGCTCTGCTCAATCGTCACCCACGTCGCCGACGCGCGCACCTGCTGCCTCCACCCCGCCAGCACCACCCACCGCCAGATGTCCGACAGCGAGCTTAAGGCCGCCGGCGTGCTCCCCGACCTTATCCGCCTCTCCTGCGGCCTCGAAAACGCCGAGGACATAATCGAGGACATCCGCCAGGCACTCGAAGGCTGGCGGGATTAGCGGGACGCTGTTATTTGGAGGATTTGGGCGGAAAGCCTTTTACGATGAGCGATGAAAAATCATAATTTTTCGGTATAGTATTTTCCCCGCGCTCGGGGTCGGGCGCGGGGGTGTATTTTTAGGTGCGCAGCAGACCGGCGCGGGGACGGAGCTGGTTCCTGCGCCCCACCCACCCGCCCTCCCACCTTCACCTGCTGCATCCGCTCCGTCCCCGCGCCTTCATTCCCCGAAACCCACAAAAAAGGCAGACGAACCCCCGTCTGCCTTTTATCTTTTCTATTCCGCCCGACCGGCCTCTTGATATTCGCGCAAAATTACTATTTTCCCGCGACGGTGAGGCCGTTTACGAGGACGCAGGGCGAGCCGAAGGCGGTGATGCCGAGGGGGTTGCGGAGCTTGACCTTGTCGGAGAGCGCGGCGACGTTTTTAAGCATGTCGTAGAAGTTGCCCGAAACCGTGAAGGACTTGACCGCGGCGGTTTTTTTGCCGTTTTCAAGCATGAAGCCGGAGCTTTGCAGCGAAAAGTCGCCCGAAACGGCGTTCGCGCCGGCATGGAGCCCGCTTACGTCGGAAATATATACGCCGCTGCCGGCGAGCTTCAAAAGCTCCTCCTCGGAAACGCTTCCGGGGGCGATATAGAACGTGAACGGCCTGATTCCGACGCCGGAGGCATAGCCCGCCTTGGAGCCGTTGCCGGTGGTTTTTACGCCGTCGATGTTCGCGGTTTTGAGGTTATAAAGAAGCGTTTTCAGGACGCCGTTTTCGATTACGCTCTTCGTATAGGTCGGCGAGCCCTCGCCGTCGAAGTTAATCGGCATCGCGCTCTCGGGGTGGAACGGGTCGTCGACGATTGTTACAATATCGGCGGCAATCTTCTCGCCGACGCGGTTTTTGAGCTTAGAAAGCCCCTTCTGGACGTTTTCAGCGAAAAATACCGAAGAAAACGTCGAGAGCATGCTCGCCATCGCCTCGGGGGAGAAAACCACGGGATAGGCTCCCGTCGGGGCGACGTCCGCGCCGACCATCGCCAAAGCGTCGCCGACGGCTTTTTTTGCGACCTCGGAAACGTCGAGGCTGCCGAACGGGCCGGCTTTTGCCTCGAAGCTGTCCGACATTTCGCCGTTTCCGGCGTCGACCACGGCGTCGGTGTAGAACGCGGCGAGATTGTTTTCGTACTGCAAATCGAGACCCTTTGAGTTGCAGATGGCGATTTTAAGCCTGCTGCTCTCGGCACCGGAGGTAGTGCCGTCGATTACCTTCGCGTCGGCGGCGTAGACGGCTTTCTGGCCGTTCAGAGCGGTGCTTATAAGCTCCTCGGTTGAGGGAAGGGCGTAGGGATTGAGATTCAGCGGCTTATACTCCTGTCCTCCCGGAACGAGGAACTGCGCGTCGTCGCTTTCAAGGACCGCGGCGTTGTCCGCGGCGGCGGCGACGATTCTTTTTGCCTCGGATTCGGTGAGCTCCTCGGTTGAGGCGTAGCCCATCTTTCCGCCGACAAGACAGCGGAAGCATACCCCGCCGAAAACGGAGCTTGAGAAGGAGTTGATTTCGTCCTTGAATATCTCGACGGAGGCGTCCTCGGAGGAGCTGTAGTAGAGCTCGTATTCCTCTATGCCGAGGGCCTTTGCGGCTTCAATCGCCGCGCTTTTGAATTCGGAAAAAGTCATAAAAATGCCTCCTTTTATCTTCCGCCGACGGTTATCGAGCTTACCCTGATCAACGGCTGGCCGACGGTTGTGGGAATCGAGCCGCTCGACGCGCCGCACATTCCCGTGCCGAGGTCGAGGTTCTTGCCGACCATGTCGATTTTCATGATTACGTCGGAGCCCTTGCCGACGAGCGACGCGCCGCGCACCGGCTCGCAGATTTTTCCGTTGCGGACCATATACGCCTCGCTCACGCCGAAGTTGAATTCGCCGGTAGTCGGGTTCACCGAGCCTCCGCCCATCGAAGCGGCGTAGAGGCCGTATTCCATGGTTGAAATAATTTCGTCGTTGTCGTCGGGTCCTTCGGCGATGAAGGTGTTCGTCATTCGGGAGGTGGTGGTATAGCTGTAGTCCTGCCTTCTTGCGGAACCTGTGGGAGCCATTCCCATTCTTCGGCCGTTGAATTTATCGACCATATAGGTTTTGAGAATGCCGTTTTCAATCAAAACGTTGCGGCGCGCCGGGGTTCCCTCGTCGTCGATGTTGATTGAGCCCCATGCGTTGGGAATGGTGCCGTCGTCAAGAGCCGTGACCTTCGGATTCGCAATCTGCTGACCGAGCTTTCCCGCAAACTGGGAAGTTCCGTATGCGACGCTTGACGCCTCGAGGGAATGCCCGCAGGCTTCATGGAAGATTACCCCTCCGAAGCCGTTGCCGATTGCGACGGGCATAACTCCCGCCGGGCAGTAGCCCGCTCCCGCCATTGTGATGGCCTGTTTGGCGGCACGCTTTCCGACCTCGATGGCGTTTACCTCGCTTTCAAACATCTCCATGCCCATGCGTCTGCCGGGGCCGAAGAAGCCGGTCTGGGTTTCGCCGTTTATCTCCGCGACGGCGTTAATTGCGATTCTCGTGCGAATCTGCCTGTCCTGAGCGTAGGTCCCCTCGGTGTTCGCAATCAAAATTCCGTGGTCGACGTCCAAAAGGGTGCCGGTGACCTGCTTTATGTCGGACGAATACTCTCGCGCGGCGAAATAGCCGTCCTTTAAAACGCGGACCTTTTCGGCGTTTGAAACGGTGGACGGGACGATTTTAACGGGGTGAATGTCGCCGAAGAGGCGTTCGCGCAAAACGACGGAAATTTCCGCGGTTCCCTGACCGAGAGCGTCCGCGGCGCGCTCGGCGCATCTCATAAGGCCCTCCTCGGAGGTATCGACGGTAGAGGCGGCGACGGAGCGCAGCCCCTTGAAAACGCGGATTCCCGCGCCCGCGATAACGCGGTCGCTGATTGTTTCGACCTTGTCGGCTATCATGTTGATTGAATGGTTGACGGAGTGCTCGGCGAAAATCTCGGCGTAGTCCGCGCCCGTCGACACGGCCTTCGCGAGAACCCGCTCGCAAACCTCTCTTGAAATCATCTGCGTTCGCTCCTTTTTTGGGATTTGGGTATATTATAGCAGATTTTTCGGGGGAATGCAAGGGGGATGTGGCCGGGGAGTGTCCTATCCGTCCACATTTAAGCCCAAAACAGTTGATGGAAAGCGATTAGTAACGGCGAATCATCAAGCAAAAATTTTTTATAATGTGGGCGTTTGGGACACTTCCATGTGGCCGAAGCGGCCGCATATAATTCCCCTCCCCCTTGACACCCACCCCACTATCCTATATACTTAAACCATCCTCACCCCAGCATCACGTCGAGCAGCATCATCGCGGCGAAGCCTCCGACAATTCCCATCGTCGCAAAATAGGGCTTCGCCTCGCGGTTTGCCTGACATTCGGGTATCAGCTCGTGGACGGCGACGAGAATCATCGCACCGGCGGCAAAGGACAGCGCGTAGGGCAGCAGCGTTTCGACGCTTACCACCGTCATCGCGCCCAAAAGGCCGGCTATCGGCTCAACCGCGCCGGAGGCCTGACCTATGAAAAAGCTCTTTTTTCTTGAAAAGCCCTCGCGCCGCAGTGGAAGCGACACCGCCGCCCCCTCCGGGAAGTTCTGGAGCCCGATTCCGACCGCAATCGT
>CANPZQ010000130.1 GCA_947588775.1 uncultured Clostridia bacterium | reverse complement strand
GGCGAGGAATATCTTTTGGCGCGCGGTCAGAGCGTCCCCGAACTTGAAAACGGGCTTACCGACTATTTGACTGACGAAAAAGCCTCGGTCGTCACCTCGACGACGATAAACCCGGCGGTTTATCACGGCGCATACGACCCCGCCGAGCTTTCAGAAAAGCTTAAGGAGATTATCGACGGCGCGGAGAAGCTGCCGCTTGAGGAGCTAAGCGAGAATTACTACGGCCCAGGTGCTTTGGCCCACGGCGGCGAAGGCCCCGAAAGCGCCAAGGAGGCGGAGCCGATTGAATTTGAAAACGAGCCGCAATATTCCGCCGCGGAGATATCCGAACCCATTGCGGCGACGGGCGAGCCGCAGAGCCTGAGCGAGCTTTTAAAGGCGTGGCAGGATATGGGAAAAACCGTTCGCGGCATTGAATATCAGATAACCAATGTTTACACCTATGAGGAGGCCGTAAACCTATACGGCGAGTTCAATCCCCGGAGGACTCTCTACCGCGCCCATGCGTTTTACGATGCCCTGAACAACTGCCCGCTCGATTATTACTTCGATGTGGCGGGGTGGGGGAGCGCGGAATCTCAGGAAGAGGGCTGGCCGCCCTACGCCAAGGGAGATAGGCTGCTTTCATTCTTCAGCGACGCCGGCGACGGCTACGAGATTGCCGAAAGCGGGCTTGAATTCATGCTTTTCACCTCCGATTGCAGCATTGCCGGCCATGGCGGCAGGGTAACGGTCGACGACGTAAAGCTTGCCTACCACATCGGCGGCGAGCAGTTCAGGTTTGAAAGCTCGGCCTACCCGAATCTCGACCTTGGGCTTTCCGAGGGCGAAAAGCGCGTCATCACGACAACCGCGAACAACCCGATAGTCTTCACCCAGAAATCCACCCTTGTCAGTCTCTGCGGCTATCTCAGAAACGCGTTTTTACAATTACGGCATATGGGAGCCCGAAAACGCGCGTGCGATGAAGCTTCCGCAGGTGAAGATTGAGCCGTCGGTTTCCTCGGCGGGAAACGCTTCAGGCTTTGCAGAAAATCTCCCGACGGGGGAAAACCTATTTGACATGCTGAAAATAGACGGCGAAACGAGGTTCCCCGTCTACGAGAGAAAAATGTACCGAAATCTCCCCTTAAACGGCATGATTGAGAACGTCGATCGCGAATTCATGCGCGAGGCGCTTAAGTTTTATGCCATCGGCTTCGGCTTCGACCCCGGCGGTATTGAAATTGAGGAAGATAGGCTGACAGCAGAGGAGATCGCAAAATTATCCGAACTCACCCATTCCGACCTGCCTCCCGAATACGGCGAGCCGACAAGAATGTGGTTTGAGGAGGGCGGCGTTAAAGTGGAAATTTATGTCACCGACGCCATGGCATACCGCGCGGATATAATAATTGACGGCGGCTTTGAGCTTCCCGAAGGCGCGAAAGTGGGATTTTATTATGGCGCGACCCGCGATGAGGCCGAAAAAGCCGCGCCGGAGCTTTTAATGCGCTACGAATGGCTTATAGGCTATAACGACGCGGGAAAAACCGAGGTTGTCGACAACGGCGAAAACTGCTATGTCACAATGTTCCACCCCTGCGCGGGATTTGAGTATGTTCCCGACGAGGACGGCAGCGTTCCCGAAGAGAGCAACGCAGACATTCTGCGCACAGTTCGCAACCGCAGCCTTTGCAATATTGACTTCATGGAAGACGGGGGGATTTACTGCTACGGGATTCCAGGCGCGTTTGAGGCGGAGTATGAGAAGGTCGGCGACTACCCGGTTTGCCCGGTTGAGGACGCGCTTCGGCTGATGGACGACGGCTGCTTCGACGACATACAGGCTTACGGCGGAACCGAGATGAATTCGGAGGACGTTGTATATACAGAGCTTATTTACGGCGTTGACGGCGTGCCGTACTACAGGTTCTATGTGCCGCTTGAGGAGGGTTACGGGACGTATATTGTGCCGGCGATTGAGCCGGAGTACGCGGAGCCGCAGTGATTGCGGGGGAGGGGAGTTTGTGCAGAAGGACGCGCGGCGGAAAAAGCTGGTTTCTGCGTCCCACCCGCCCGCCCACACGACCTTCTCGCCCTGTCCCCGCTTTTTCCGCCGCGCTTCCCCTCCGAATCCGCTCTTCACCCTTCGTCAAAATCCCCATTTTCTTGTAAAAAATGCCCAAAAATTTATTGCTTTTCCCGTTTCGACTGTTAAAGTGCAAAAAAGATAAGCTATATATTGAGCAAAAATGCACAAAAAGAATTGACCCCCGTTTGTTCACAAAGCCAATTTTTTATAAAAATAGCAAAAAACGCTTTATTTTTGCGCAAAAATGTGATATAATCAATCTGGAAGAAAAGTAAGTTTAAGCCGTGGGTGCGGCGAAAGATTGAGGTATTATATGTTTTGCGTAAATGATTATGTTATTTACGGCAGCGAGGGCGTTTGCAGGGTCGAGAGCATCGGCCGCCCCGAAATTTCGGGACTGGACATGGCCAAGGACTACTACACGCTTTCACCCGTCTACAGAAGCGGAAAGATTTATACGCCCGTCGATTCGACCATCAGAATGCGCAGCGTCATCACGAAAAATCAGGTTGAACAGATAATCGATGATATTGATGAAATCAGCAGCGAGCTCGACGTCCCGAAGGACGCGAAGCTTGCCACCAACTTCTACCGCGAGCTCGTTCGCACCTATGAGTGCCGCAATTTGATTACGTTAATAAAGTATGTTTTTGAGAAGCAGCGTGCATTTGCCGCCGTCAAGCGGAACATGCCGGCTGTCGACATGAAATTTTTCAAGATTGCCGAAGAAATGATTGCGAACGAGTTCGGCTTCGTTCTGGGAATCGACCCGAAGGAAGTCAAGACCTATATCGCCTCCAAGCGCGAACGCCGCGACGCGGTGAAGGCGTAGGGGAATGGGCGGGGATGGTTTAGTGTGTTATAGAATTATTTGACCCGCTCCGGGGTATCCGAGAGCGGGTTTTGGGGTTTGGGGGGATTGTTGTATTGTTGGGGCGTTTGGGGTTTGCGTACAGGGGACCGTCGCGGCGGAGAAAGCTGGTGCGTCAGTCCCACCCGCCCGCCCGTCGGAGTTTTGCGGGTTTTGGCCGCTTTCTCCGCCGCGCTCCCTTCATAGAAGATAGATAGTTAGAGAGTTAGAAGATAGAAATTTGCGATAAAAGGGTTTAGTGCGACAATTTGGGAACACGAGGGGCGCGGGGACGGAGCGGGCAAAACGCAGGAAGCCGAGCGGGCGGGCGGGTGGGACCGACGAAACCAGCGTAGGCCCCGCGCCCCGCCTGAGCCGAATCCCGCCCCCTCGGAGCCGCAGGCGGAGAGGGGGCGGGTGAGGGTCAGGCCTTTGCAGAAAGCCGCAAATTTTTTGCGAAGCTCGGTTAAACTGCCTCTATCCTCTGACGTTCTAACACTCCAACCTCTAAAAGCCCAACCCTCACCCATCCCCACTCAGCCCCGCAAGGGGGCTTCGGGGGACGGGATTCGGCTTGGGCCGAGGTTGGGCGGGCGGGTCGATTCGGGGTTTGCGATAAGCCCGCGCGGCGGGGAAAGCTCCTGCGTCGGTCCCACCCGCCCGCCCCCGCACCTTCGCGCCGTTCCCCCGCTTTTCCCGCCGCACCCTATCCCACACCCCACTCACTTCGCCAAGCATATTCCCCCTCCCCACCTTGACCTTCCCCCGTCAATGTGCTACAATATACCAAAGGGGTGAAACTATGTTTTGCAAAGTGAACGGAATCGGGCTGAACGGGATGAACGCCTACCCCGTGGCGGTCGAGGCGGAGCTGAGCCGCGGGATTGAGCGGTTCGACGTGGTCGGGATGGCCGACGTGGCCGTTAAGGAGGCGCGCGAGCGCGTCAAGGCGGCGTTTCGCTCCTCGGGGATTAAGTTTCCGGCGGCGTCGGTTGTGATAAATCTCGCGCCGGCGGACGTGAAAAAGGCGGGCTCGCATCACGACCTCGCGATGGCGGCGGCGATTCTCAGCGCGACGGGTGCAGTCGTCGACGACATTTCCGACGCGGCGTTTTTGGGAGAGCTTTCGCTCGGCGGAGAGGTCCGCGGGGTCAACGGCGTGCTGCCGATGACGATTTTGGCGAGAAAAAGCGGGATTCGGCGGATTTTTGTCCCCGAGGAAAACGCCTACGAGGCTTCCGTCGCGGAGGGAATCGAGGTTTACGGCGTTTCGTCGCTGGCGGGGCTTTTGGGACATCTCGACGGCAGTCGGCGCATTGAGAAAATGCCGAAGTATGTTCCGAAAGAGGAAAATTATTCCTCTGCGCTCGATTTTTGCGACGTCCGGGGGCAGTCCTTTGCGAAAGCCGCGCTCGAGGTCGCGGCATGCGGCGGACACAACATAATCATGATCGGCCCGCCGGGGTCCGGTAAAAGTATGCTCGCAAAGCGGATTCCGTCAATCCTCCCGAAAATGACCTTTGAGGAATCCGTTGAAACGACGACGGTTTATTCCATCGCGGGAATGCTCGACAAGAGCTCGCCGCTTATAACCGCCCGCCCGTTTCGCTCGCCCCATCACACCGTTTCGACGGCGGGGCTTGCGGGAGGGGGAACAATTCCGAGGCCGGGGGAGATTTCGCTTGCGCATAACGGCGTTCTCTTTTTGGACGAGCTTGCGGAATTTCTGAGGCCGACGCTCGAGGTGCTCCGCCAGCCGCTCGAAGACCAGGTTGTTACCATCAGCCGCGTTTCCGGAACTGTTACATACCCATGCGAAATAATGCTCGTCGCGGCGATGAACCCATGCCCCTGCGGCTACTACGGACACCCGACGAAAAAGTGCGTATGCTCGCAAAGGCAGGTTTCGCAGTATCTTTCAAAGGTTTCGGGGCCGCTTCTTGACCGCTTCGACATTCATGTCGAGGTATCGCCGGTCGAGTACGACAGCCTCTCGTCGAGCGAGAAGGAGGAGCCTTCGGCGAGCATTCGCGAGAGGGTTCAGCGCGCGCGGGAAATCCAGAACGAACGCTTTCGCGGAACTCCCGTCACCTGCAACGCGAGGATTACTTCGGACATGCTCCACGACGTCTGCCGCCTTACGAGCTCCGCGAACGAGCTATTGCGGGACGTTTTTGACCGCCTCGGGCTTACCGCGAGGGCCTACGACAAAATCCTGAAGGTCGCCCGGACCGTCGCCGACATGGAGGGCAGCGCGGACATCGACCGGCCGCACGTTCTGAAAGCGGTGCGGTACCGCACGCTGGACAGGAAGTTTTGGGCGAATGAGTGAGGGTGAGGTTCAGGCAAAAAGCTTCGGCAGCCGTCCAAGCTTCCAAAAGGAATTCGCTTGTATTCTACCCACCGCGAAGCTTCTGCGCCGCTAATGTCCGTTTCGCCCCTTCTCACGAGGGGAGTGTGCGGTTGGAGGAGGGTTGGCGGCACACAGACCGTCGCGGCGGAAAAAGCTGCCTCCATCGTCCCCCCCCCCCCCCCCCCCC
>CANPZQ010000129.1 GCA_947588775.1 uncultured Clostridia bacterium | reverse complement strand
CGTCCGAATCGTCGCGGCAGAATATCTCCGCCCGTGTCCCGTCGCGTGAAAGCCGCGCCCCGCTTATCTTTGAAAGCGACGGAAAGAGCATAAGATAGCCGCCGCGTTCGTATACCACGAGGTCGAAGCTCCTAAGAACCTCCCTGCCCGAGGGCTCCGGCTCCGTTTTGCCGACCGTAACGCCTACGCGCATATCCTCCCGCCCGGGTTTTTTGCGGAATTTTTTTAGCAAGCCGTTTTTGACAAAATTTTCGGGACAGCTCAGCGCAATCCCGAGCCCCGCGATTTCGAGCTCAGCGTTTCTCGGGGGAAGCTTCGGCTCCGGCGGGTCGCCGACAATATATCCCCACGAAACCATCGCCGATAAAAACCCGTCGAGGTCGCGCCGAAGCTCCTTTTCGTCCTCCGCGCCGTCAGAATACCTACGGATAAATTCCCGCGTAAGCTCCTCCCGCGACGGCTCGTTTTCCAGATACTCCCAGATAAACGCGCCGGTTTCATTGAGCGTCGTACCCCTCGCGCGGTCGGCAATCGCCCGTCCGTAGGGCAGGAGGCAGCGGCTTCCGCCGACATTTTTAAGCAAAAACCCCTCGCTTCGTTTCATTTCGCACCGCCTTTCGGAATGTTTTTTTCAATTATAGCATATTTTTTTGCGGATTTCCATAGGAAAAAGCAAAATTATACAAAATTTTTTTCACAATCAAAAATTTTTTGAGAATTTTTTGCAAAAACCTCTTTATTTTTTACTGAAAATATGTTATAATAGCACCATCGGATATTTCATAGAAATTTTTTCGGAGGTCGTATTACAGGTGCCTGAAAAAACCGACGTCGAAGCCCTGCTTTTAAGCGGGCGTACGGTCCAGCTGAAGCCCCAAGGCTACAGCATGTACCCGCTTATCGTTCCCGGCCGCGACGAGGCGATAATTTCCCCCGCCGACGTTTCCAAGCTTCGGCGCGGCGACGTTATACTCTACCGCCGCGACAGCGGAATCCTCGTCCTGCACCGAATCTGGAAGGTTCGCGACGGCTTTTACATGGTCGGCGACAACCAGAAGGAAATCGAAGGCCCGCTCTCCGCGGAGCATATAAAAGGCGTGCTGACCGGCTTTGTCCGAAAGGGGAAGCGGGTTTCCGTCAAAAACCCGGCATATGTGATTCTGAGCCGAATCTGGCTTATAATGCGGCCCCTGCGCCCCGCGGTATCGAAAACCGCCGCTTCAATAAAAAGGCTTTTCAAAAAAGTAAACGGATAACGGAGGACAAATTATGGTTGCGGGAATAATTCTCAAGGTGATGCTGATAATCGTCGGCGTTATAATTTTCGGCGTGGCGACGGTTTCGCTCGCGAAAAAGCACATGACGGAATCCTTCTGTCTTTTCTGGGGAATTGTCGCGGTGCTCTTCATCTTTGCGGGAATACTTTTGCAGCCCCTCGGCTGGAACCGTATAATAAGCTGGTCCGCGCTTGTTATAACCTTTGCGGGAATCGTAAGCGTTCTGATTGCGGGATTTTATTTCAGCGTCAGGATTTCCCGGCTCATGCGCCAGATTACGGAGCTCGCGATACAGGTGTCGCTTCTTAATCAGGAAAACGAAATGCTCCTCAAGCAGATTTCAAAGCACGAGGAAGAGCTGAACGAGGTTGAAAGCGAGATTCACGAGTATGAAAAAGAGTATACTGTTCACGATTAACACCTTCAGCCGCGCAGGCGCGGAAACCGCGCTTTTAGCCCTTATGCGGACCCTCGACCCCGACGAATACGACGTTTCGCTTCTTGTCTTAACGGCTCAGGGGGAGATGTTCCGCGAGCTCCCCGAAAACGTTCATGTTCTCAACAAAAAGCACGACGAAACCTCGGTATTGAGCGGTGCGGGAAAGCTTAAGCTCTTTAAAGGTGCGGCAATATCTCTTCTCAAACGCTTTAATTTTATAAGGCTCGCGCCATATCTGATTTCTAACCTCGCGGACATGTTAAAGCGCAAGGCCTTCGCCCCCGACAAGCTTCTCTGGCGGGTTTTCGCAGAGGGCGCGCCGAAGCCTGATAAAGAATACGACCTCGCGGTCGCATATATCGAGGGCGGCTCGACCTACTACGTCGCCGACCGCGTAAAGGCGAGGAAAAAGGCCGCTTTCGTACATATCGACTACCGGATGGCGGGATATACCCACCGCCTCGACAGGGGCTGCTACGCCGCCTATGACCGTATTTTCACGGTTTCCGACGAGGTCAGGGACAGCTTTCTGAAGGTTTATCCCGAATGCGCCGAAAAAACCGGCGTTTTCCGGAACATTCTCGATGTTTCGGAAATAAAGCGGAAAGCCCTCCTTGACGGCGGCTTCAAAGATAATTTCGACGGCACGAGGATTTTGACCGTCGGCAGGCTAATGGCGCAAAAGGCTTTTGAAATATCGGTCGACGCGCTGAAAATTTTGAAGGACAGGGGCGGAAGCTACCGCTGGTACGTCCTCGGCGAGGGCGACAGAAGGGCGATGCTCGAGGAAAAGATTGCCTCGCTCGGCCTTAAGGACGATTTTATCCTTGCTGGAGCCGTCGACAACCCCTATCCCTATCTTAAGCAGACGGATTTATACGTTCACGCCTCCCGCTTCGAGGGAAAGAGCATAGCCATTCAGGAGGCGCAGATTCTCGGCTGCACGGTGCTTGTTTCGGATTGCAGCGGCAACCGCGAGCAGGTGACGGACGGCGAGGACGGGCTTCTCTGCGAGCTTACGCCAGAGGCCATCGCCGAAAAAATCGAATGGCTGATGTCCCGCCCCGACGAGCGAAAACGCTTTGCCGAAGCGGCGAGCCGAAAATATCAGAAGCAGGGGAACGACCTTGAAAAGCTTGTTTCCCTTTTGAAGGACGGTAACTGACTATGGAAAGACATACCAAAGACCTGCTTATAATCATGCCGGCATTTAACGAGGAGGCCAACATCGGCCGTTTTCTCGACAGGCTTCTTGCCGAGGACGTTTCAAAAATCGCCGACGTTGTCGTAATCGACGACGGCTCCTCCGACGGCACCGGGCGGATTGTCAAGGAAAAGGGCGTTCCGCTTATCCGCCACGTCTATAACATGGGCTACGGCGCGGCGTTGATGACGGGATATAAATACGCCATCCGCCGGAATTACCGCTACGTCATCCAGATAGATTCCGACGGCCAGCACGACGCCTGCAACGTAGAGGCCCTTTACAACAAGCTCCGCGAAAGGGACGCAGACGGCCGCTGTCCCGACATAGTTCTGGGCTCCCGTTTTCTTGAGGGCGGGCAGTCCTTCCCGATTTCGGGCGCGAAAAAGTTCGCAATCAGCGCGTTCCGCAAGCTTATTCACATAACCACCGGAAACACCGTCACCGACCCGACCACCGGGCTTCAGGGCCTGAACCGCCGGACGGTTCTCTATTACTCGATTTACTCCCACTTCGACCTCAAATACCCCGACGCAAATATGCTTATCGAAACCTCGCTTCTTGGCTATAGGATAGAGGAAATCCCCGCCGTTATGCACGCCCGCGAAACCGGCAAGAGTATGCACAGCGGCCTCGCGCCGGTCGTCTATATGGCGCACATGTTCTTCTCGATTCTGGCGATATGGCTTCGGGTCCGCGTGATGAAGAAGGAAACCCTGCCGATTCCGAGAAATTCTTAAGGGGGATATTTTCGTGGGAACCATCAGCGGCACGGATTTTGTAATCACATGGGTGGACGGCGGCGACCCCGCATGGCGGAAGCAGAAAAACGAATACGAGCGAATCGAAAAGGGTTCGGCGGAGGATTTATCCGCGATAGATTCCCGCGACGAGCGTTACCGCGACTACGGCCTTTTAAGATACTGGTTCCGGGCGGCGGAAAAATACGCCCCGTGGGTGCGAAAAATCCATTTTGTCACATGGGGACACCTCCCCGAGTGGCTCGATACCTCCTGCCCGAAGCTGCAAATCGATTGCCACGAGGATTTCATACCGAAAGAGTTTTTGCCGACGTTTAACTGCAACCCGATTGAGCTGAATCTTCACCGCATAAAAGACCTTTCCGAGAATTTTGTATATTTCAACGACGATATATATCTGACAAGCCCCGTCGATGAATCCTACTTTTTCCGCGACGGCCTGCCCCGCGACATGCTCGCGTTTCAGCCTGTCGTCGCAAACCCCGCGAACCCCGTTATGTCCCATCTTTTTTTAAACAACGCCCTTATTCTGGCTAAATATTTCGACAAGCGTGAGAACGTCCGCACCCAGCCCGGGAAATATTTTAAAATCGGCTATCCGCCGATGTACTTTTTCTACAATCTTTTGGAGCTTGCATTCCCGAAGTTCACGGGGTTTTATACCGTCCACGGCCCCGTGCCGTTCTGTAAGAAGAGCTTTTCGGAGCTTTGGGAAAAGGAAGAGGCGGCTCTTCGGGAAACCTCGATGCACCGCTTCCGCAGCAAGGACGACCTGACCGACTATCTTGTCAGGGACTGGCAGAAGCTCAGCGGCAATTTCAGCCCCGCGAACCTCCAAAAAGACTTCTCCTACTTCGAGCTGTCCGACGACAATTCCGCGCTCTGCGACGCGCTGAGAAAACGCCGCAAAAAGATAATTTGTATAAACGACGCCAACGAAAAGCTCGACTTTGAACGCACTAAGGCGGAGCTTACGGCGGTGTTTGAGGAAATCCTGCCGGAAAAATCTTCCTTTGAAAAGTCAGCGGGGGAAAATAAGTGACAGAAAAGAGCAGAACCGAATATTCCGCCCGAAATACCACGATAGCGATGATTTCAAGAATCATTGCTATTTTGATGGGCTATCTGACCCGAATAGTCCTCACCCACACCCTGAGCGAGAGCTATGTCGGAATAAACGGGCTTTTTACCGACATTTTAAACGTGCTCGCGCTCTCCGAGCTTGGCGTAGGCACGGCGTTGACCTATGCCCTTTATAAGCCGATAGCCGTCCGCGATACCGAAAAGCAGAAGTCGATAATGCGCCTCTTCAAGTGGCTCTACCGCGCCGTCGCGATGATAATCGCCGTCGGCGGGCTTTGCGTTCTGCCATTTTTGCCATATCTTGTAAACGATTCGGGCGACGTTAAGCACGTCACGCTGATATACCTGCTCTATTTGCTGAACTCGGTGGTTTCCTATCTGATGATATACAAGAAAACCCTCATCGACGCTCATCAGCAGAGCTACATCGGCGTGCTCTACCACACCGTTTTTTTGGTGATACAGTACGTTTTGCAGATTGTCCTTTTGCTATGGACGCGCAATTTCGTGCTGTATCTTCTTGTATACCTTCTCTGCACGGTTTTAAACAACCTCTCCGTCGCGAAAAAGGCGGACAAGATGTACCCCTATCTCAAGGACAGGGACGTTCAGCCGATACCCCGCGAGGAGAAGCAGGGGATTGTCAGGAACATGAAAGCTATGCTTATGCACAAAATCGGCAACGTTATCGTAAACAACACCGATAACCTGCTTTTGTCGTCGATGGTA
>CANPZQ010000128.1 GCA_947588775.1 uncultured Clostridia bacterium | reverse complement strand
CAGCACTGGTCAAAGCTGTGCGAAGCCGACGAGCAGGAGATGCTCAAGTATCTTATAAAAGACGGCGAGAAAAATTCCGCGGATTCATATGCCGAAAGGGAGCTGAAGAAGGCGCAAAAACGGCTGAAGGAGTTGGACGGCTTATTAGCGAAGCTCTATGAGGACAGGCTTTCCGAGAAAATCACAGAGAGAAACTTTGACAGCCTTTGCGCCAAATTTCAAACCGAGCAGGAACAGCTTGATAAAAGAATCATCGAGCTGACAGCAGAGGTCAACGCCAAAGCCGACAGGCAGCAGAACGTCAGGAACTGGGTCGAAACTATAAAGAAATACTCCGATCCAAAGGAACTGACCGCTGAAATGCTGAACGCTTTGATTGAAAGGATTGCTGTCCACGAAGCTGAAACACTTGAAAACGGCGAAAAACGCCAGAAAGTAGACATTTATTACAGGTTTATAGGAAAAATTGATTGAGATTCAAAAATCAAAAAATCGTTACCATAATGAAAGGAAGCAGGCGCGACATACCCCGACCTCGAGCTGCTGCCGTCCGTCGCGAACTATTTCGGCGTGACAATCGACGAGCTTTTCGGTTTTGAGGGCGACCGCGAGGCGAAAATCAACGCGATAATCTCGGAGGCGACTTCCTTGGCGAAATTCGACAACGGCGTCGACGTAAACATCGAAAAGCGGCTCACGCTTCTTCGGAACGCGCTGGTGGAATTTCCCAAAAACGAGAGGATAATGTACGAGCTCGCCGCAACGCTTTCAAACGCCGGCTGGGCGCGAATCGGCGAGCGGATTGAGTATGACGGCGACGGCTTCCTCGTCCATTCCGTCAGCAACCGCGGCAACGAATACTGGCAGGAGGCGATAAAGCTCTACGAAACGCTTCTTTGCGAAACAAAAAACCCGCGGCTCATCGCCGACGCGACTTACGGCCTGATAACGCTTTACGGTAACATGGGGCAGCCGGAAAAGGGCGTCGCGCTCGCAGAAAAAGCTCCGCCGCTCCGTTATTCCCGCGAAATGCTTACGGAATGCGCCTCGGACGGCGAGGAGCGGCACGAATACCTCGGCAGGGCAGTGCTGCGCCTTGCGGATTTGCTCGCGGATACTGCAATTCAGCTTTTGATGAGCAAGGAATCGAATTTCGACGGCGGGCTTGCCGCAAAGGTTGTTTCGGGAATGATTTCGCTCTTTGATACTCTCGTCGACGATGGCAATTTCGGCCCCTATCATGCGAAGCTTTCGGATTTATATATGTATCTTTCGCTTCATCAGTGGCGGGAAGGGCATCGCGGCGAGGCTTTTGATTCCCTCGACATGGCTTTGGAGCATTCAAAGGCGATTGACCGTCTTTCAAAAATCCCCGAAACCGAGCCGAAATACACATCCCGCCTTTTTGAAGGCGTTTCGATGGAGAAATCCCTCTGGGCGGATAACCCGTCGTTCACCTCCCGGCTTTCCGACGACTGGCCGATGTGGATGATGCCGGACAGCAGCTCCGCAAGAGCCGAAATATCCGCCGACCCGCGCTGGAAAGACTGGGTTTCGCGCACCAAAGAAGTCGGTTAGCACTCTCACAGCTTAAATGTTAGCACTTAACATCTTTGACTGCTAATTTTCCGCTAAACATCACCGAATCTTCACAATTTCAACACATAAGGGGTATATATTGATAATTGTCAAAGGGGAGAAGCGAGAGCGAGGCCCCGGAGGCAGGAATTTGCGGACAGCGGCCGCGCCCGCAAATAAAAGAACAAAAACAACATATAATATAGCATTTCCAAAGGAGGAAATAACAATGTTAGTACCTTATGTAAGAAGAAATCTTTCCGCATTCGACCCGTTCCGCGAGCTTGACGAAATCGAGCGCGCCTTCTTCGGCGACAACAACCGCAGCACCCCGGCGTTTTCCACCGACATTCGCGACAACGGCAAGGAATTTGTCCTTGAGGCAGACCTTCCGGGCGTGAAGAAGGAGGACATCAAGCTGGATTTGACCGACAACATTCTCACCATCTCCGCCGAGAGGCATTCGGAGTATGAGGAGAAGGACAAGAAGGGCAACTACGTCCGCTGCGAACGCTCCTACGGCAGCTACCAGCGCAGCTTTGACACGACGGGAATCGACGTCGACAAGATTGACGCCGAGTTCACCGACGGCGTTCTGAAGCTTACGATGCCGAAGCTTGTCGAGCAAAAGCCCGCCCCGAAACGCCTTGAAATCAGATAAACTCAAAAATCCTTTCCACCCCCGCCGAGCGCATTGGCGGGGGATATTTTTGCGCAAAAACAAGAGCCGCCGCGAAATGCGACGGCCGTTTTGAATTATTCTTCTGTGTCCTCTTTTTCTGTTTTTCCATCGTCCTGCACAACCCTGAATTGAACTTTATAGGATTTTCCTCCCAACTCGTTTATGCTTTCAACATATTCGTTCAAAAGGTTTTGCGCGCGCTGTTGAGCTTGGTCGATGAGTGCGGTATCGTTTGCAGCTTTTTCTTTTAAATCTTCCTGAGCTTTTGAAATGGCATCGCGCTCATCTTCGGCGGTAATTTTTGCCGAATCCTCCGCGACTATGTAATTGAAACTATTTTAATCGCCTATAGTGCAGCTTTGAAGCTTCGCCTGCGGAATGAATATTGTTATTACATCGTCTGAAATTGTCATGTCAAGCTTAGCAAAGTCAATCCCATAGCTCACAACGGCGTCATATTCAACCCAAAACAGCTTGTCCTTTTTCCACCATAGAACGCCCTCGGCATTCTCCTCAAAGCACTTTGCAACATTGTGGTAGTAACAATCAATAACTCCGAGCTCGCATATTGACCTCATGCGCTCAACTTGAGGAACAATGTTAATTTCCTCTTCTGCCGGCTTCTTTTCGGCACAGGACGAAAGAAGAACTAACATTACAAATGCCAACAGCAACGAGATAATTCTTTTCATATTATCAGTCCTTTCTGCATTCGAGATGGTATCCATCGAAGCATTCTGTTATTAACGGCTGAGTTAATGCAATTACAGTATCCTCGGCAAAGGTTTGAGCCAGCTCAAATAATTTGCTGTTATTTTCACATTCTGCCTTAGCATCTTCAACGCATTTTTCGTATGCTGTCTTAGCAACTGTAAGTTTGTTTTCTTTTTTGTCGGCGAAGATAAAATCAATTGAAGAAATATCTACATCTATTTTTTGAATTTCGGGTGAAGGTATATTAGCATATATTATTTTGGCTTCATCGTCTATATCAAAAGTAATTTTGCTGAAATCAATTCCTAATTTTACAGTTGAGTCATAAGAAACATAGTATTTTGTTTCGCCATCTTCCGAAATCTCTGCGATACCGTTATGTACATAATTAACCGTTGACAAATCGCTTATTTCGACGATTTCTTTTAAGGTTGAAATAGTGACTACTTGTGCTGTTCCGATTTCCGGCTCGTGTTGTTTATTCCAAGAGTAAGCAACAGCGGCCACAACAACAATCACCAAAGCAACGACAATAACGGCCGAAAAAATACCGCGAAGCTTCGGTTTGGGCTTTTGTATTTCCCATGCGCATTCATCAGGCAGTTTTTCCTCGGGCGGGTTGTGTTTGCCGTGAAGTTTTGAAATGTTTGAGTTTGAAATTTTGTTTATCATTGAAAATCACGCTCCTTCTATAATAGAGTGTGTTTATTTTACGAATCATGTAAAGTAAGTAACGCAATTTGTATTATACATTATATGTCGGCAAATGTCAATAATTGTCGAAAAAAATCACGAAAAACAAAATCCCCCCGCAACTCTTCCCGTCAATTTCTCTACTTATATATCGAAGGCCCATAAGGGGGGATTGCTTTGGAGGACGAGGAAATTGTCAGGCTGTTTTTTGCGCGCGACGAGCTTGCGGTTTCGGCGGCGGAGGAAAAGTACGGGAAGCTGCTCGTTAGCCTCTCGCGGAACATCTTGGGCTCCGCCGAGGACGCGACGGAGTGCCTTAACGACGCTCTTTTCGCCCTTTGGACGAACATTCCTCCCGAGAACCCCGACGACCTTCGCGCATACGCCTGCAAAATTGTAAGAAACAAGTCCTTCGACCGCTTAAAACGCCGCATGGCGCAAAAGCGGGCAGCGGAAGCCGCGGTTTCGCTCGACGGGCTTGAGCAGACGCTTGCGGACGCATTTGCGGCGAAACCCTTTGAAAACGCGGAGTTTTCGTCCGTTATCGACGCATTTCTGCAAAGTCTTAATCCCGGGGCGCGGATTGTATTTGTTAAGCGGTATTTCTTTTTGGATACCGAGCCGCAGATAGCCGCCGACCTCGGAATGTCGCTTTCAAAGGTTAAGTCGCTTTTGCACCGTTCAAGAAAAAGGTTTAAGAAATTTTGCACAGAGGGAGATGTTTTGTGATGAAAAGCTACCCGCATCTCGAAAAAATGAGCGAAATATCCGACGAATTCATCAGCGAAGCCGCCGGTTATTCCGCAAAAAGAAGTGAAAGGAGAATTTCAATGACGTATAATGCAGCAATCAAATCCGCCGCAATGGCAGCCTGCGCCGCGCTCGCGCTTTCCGCCGCGGCATACGGCCTTGCACGGGAAAAAATCGCTCCCGCGCCCGCCGAAACCTCCGCCGTCGAGGTCGAACGCTCCTATAACGAGCGAATCGCCGACGGCGAGGAGGTAACGGTTGAAACCTACATCGGAAAGCCCGTAAGAATAAGCCCGGAGGAATGCGCCGCCGTCGGGGACTACACCTATACCCTGCGCGACGTAAAAATCGGCGACCGCCTCCCCGAGGGGATTACAAAAAGCGACCTCACCGGCTCGGTTGGGGTGGTGAGGGAGTTCGGCGACGACGGCGAGAAGCGTTTTGAATCCGACGACGGAGCGCTTACCATCGGCGAATGCATCGACGAGAACGGGACATACACCGGCCCCGGAAACGGCTATAAATGGGTGTTCCTGACGATTGACGTTACAAACAATTCCGACGAAGAGGGGGTTAAATTCATCAACACTCTTCGCCTCGTCGGCGGAGAAAAGGTAAAGCTGAAAGTCGGCGATACGGAGCAATACGAATACTTCGAGGAAGCCTGCTACCAGAGCGACAAGTATTTTGACCCCGAATCCGCCCGCGAGATGGCCTTCTCCGGCCTCAGCGACGACGAGCGCATCGCCCTCGAATCCCGCGCCGAGGAAAAGTACGGCAGCGTCAACAACTACCTCCGCGAGGTATTCTATTTTGAAACCCGCTTCTCGCCCCGCGAAACAAAAACCATAGTTCTCGGCTTCCCCGTCAGCAGCCGATATGTCTACGGCGAGCTGTTTCTGGAGCTGAACCCGCGCGGGGCAGGGGATAAGGGGAAGGGGTACTATGTGCCGGTGAAGTGATGGGGGAAGATGGGGGCGGATAAAAAATCCCCGCAGAGTGGGGGCCCTGCGGGGATAATGGCCGCTTCCGGCAGCAGCTACCGCGAAATCCTCGCGCACTACTTCCCGGGAACCGAGCTCT
>CANPZQ010000127.1 GCA_947588775.1 uncultured Clostridia bacterium | reverse complement strand
GGGGAACCCTCGCCTACGACAGCGGAACAAAACTCTTTGAGGACGAACGGTCGGTCATTTATGACCGCGAAGTCCGAAAAGCAAGTTTTGTCGCTGGCGTTGGTTCCCCAACAAAAAAGGCCGTTTTACCCATGCTTGCTTGTTTTGCAAAGTTAAGATAGGGGCAGTTTGTAGGCGCGGCGGAAAAAGCGGGGGAATAGCGCGAAATGGCGGGGGGTGGGCGGGTGGGACCAACGCACCAGCTTTTTCCGCCGCGCGGGCGAGCAGAAAGCCCGGAGCGAGCCGACACGCAGCCAAACCTTCCTCCCCCTCCCCTCGGTGGGGAGGGGGACAAACAAAACTTTGACATCGCAGAAGCCCTGCAGGGGGAGAGGGGTACTAAAAATAGCACGAGCGAAGCGAGTACCCTATGGGCGCAAGCCCATTCGCGACGACCCCGCCCCCCGGAGCCGCAGGCGGAGTGGGGCGGGTGAGGAACGAATTCGGTCAGAGCATCAGAAGTCAGATTTCAGAAAGCAGAACGATGGAGCCGCAGCTCGGTACGCTTTAAAGGATTAGGTCGCGCAAATATCCGGCTTCCTGCTAAAGCCCGAGCCTCACCCATCCCCGCTCCGCCTCCGGCTCCGAGGGACGGGATTCGGCTCAGGCCGGGGTCGGACGCGCGATTCGCCTAAGTTTTGCGCGCAACTCCGGCGCGGCGGAGAAAGCTCCTGCGTCGGTCCCACCCACCCGCCCACCCACCTTTCCCGCCCTGTCCCCGCTTTCTCCGCCGCGCCCTCTCCCCATATCATTCCAACATCCCATACTCACCAACATTCACCCCCAAAAAGGAGTTCACTATGGCAAGACCGAAATCACCCGCCCTCGGAATGGGCATGGAGGCACTTTTCACCGAAAACGACAGCGCAGGGCTGACCTCGCAGAAGCTCAGGATAACCGAAATCTTCCCGAACCGCGAACAGCCCCGCCGCGACTTCGACGATAAAGCCCTCGAAACCCTTGCGGAATCAATCAAACAGCACGGCGTTTTACAGCCGATTTTAGTGAGGCCGCTCCCCTCGGGCGGATACCAGATTGTCGCCGGGGAACGCCGCTGGCGAGCTTCGCGAATGGCCGGCCTCGACGAGATGCCGGTTTATATCCGCGAGCTTACCGACGACGAAGCAGCGAGCCTCGCGCTTGTCGAAAACCTTCAGCGCGAGGATTTGAACCCTATCGAAGAAGCGCAGGGCTTTAAGGCTTTAATGGATAAAACCGGAGCAACCCAGGAGGAAATCGCGAAGGCCGTCGGGAAGTCCCGCCCCGCCGTCGCGAATTCGCTTCGACTTCTTGCGCTCGACCCGCAGACCGCGGAGCTTGTCAAAAAAGGCGAGCTCTCCGCAGGACACGCCCGCGCGCTTTTGTCCGTTGAGGACATGGAGCTGCGCGCCGAAATCCTCAAAAAAACCCGCCGCGAGGGCCTGAGCGTCCGCCAGATTGAGGAGCTCGCCCGCCAGGGTGCGAAAAAGCCGAAGCCGGCGGTTCGCCGCGACGCGTGGTTCCGGGAAGCCGAGCTATCCGTCCGCGACCAGACCGGCCGCGAATGCACCGTCCGAGAAAACAAGAAGGGCGGCGGCCGAATCACCGTCGAGTTTTACGACCGCGACGACCTGAGCGAGATTATCAATGCGCTCGCGAGGGATAAAAGAGAGGATAGGGGATAGGGCGGTAGAAGGTAGAGGCTGCGGTATGGGGTTTAGTGCAGGGCGTGGGGGAGAGAGGGGGCGCGGGGACGGAGCGGGCAAGGGAGATGGAGGTGTGGGGGCGGGCGGGTGGGACCCACCAAACCAGCGTAGTCCCCGCGCCCCCCGTTCGCGACGAATCCCACCCCCGGAGCCGCAGGCGGAGCGGGGTGGGTGAGGAACGAACTTTCCCTTCCGCTGCCGCAAAACTCCGGCAGAGGCGCCGTCTGTCTTCTGCTCCTCTGACATCTGTTCTCTGTAACGTCACGGCGCGGCGGAGAAAGCTGTTGCGTCGGCCCCACCCACCCGCCCACCCGCCTTTCCCTCTCCGTCCCCGCTTTCTCCGCCGCGCCTACTCAACACATATCATCACCCCCCAAAGGAGGCACCAAAAAATGAAACCCATCACCACAGCCCTGTCCCTTCTCATCGGCGCAGCTATGCTCACTTCCTGCGGCACACCCGCAACGCCGGAGCTTCCGGCGGACGAGGTCACGGCCGAGGTTTACCAATACCTTCTCGACAGCTTCGGCGAGGTCATGCTCTCCTGTCAGCAGGAATCAACATGGATGGGTTCGCCCGACTACGAGATGGACATCATCGAAGAGGCAACCGGAAAACTCCCCGCGATACGCGGCCTCGATTTCATGAACGGCGACTTCGACGGCGTTGTCGAACGCGCGAAGGCATGGTGGGAAAAGGGCGGCCTCGTCACAATCTGCTGGCACACCGGCATCAACGGCTTCGGCTATCAGGAATCGAAGGACGACGTCCCGGATTTCGATAAGCTGTTTGATGAATCCTCACCCGAGCACAAGGCGATGATTGAGAACTGGGACAAGGCGGCCGAGGCTCTAAAAGAGCTTCGCGACGCGGGAATACCGGTTCTTTGGAGGCCGTTTCACGAGTTTGACGGCGGCTGGTTCTGGTGGGGGAAGGGCGGCGGCGACAATTTCGTCAAGCTCTGGAGAATGATGCACGACCGCTTCACCGACGAATTCGGCCTTGACAATCTAATATGGGTTTTGGGGTATTCGGGAGATGTCAAAGACGGCTGGTATCCCGGCGACGAATACTGCGACGTAATCGGCTCCGACACCTACGACAATTCCACCCACAGCCGAGCTTTTAAACGCCTCGAAAAAATGAACACCGGTAAGCCTATCGCTTTCCACGAATGCGGCTATGTCCCGCCGATTGAAAAATTCGAGGAGGACGGCTGCCTTTGGAGCTGGTTTATGATTTGGCATACCGATTTTATTGCAAACCACGACAAGGCCGAGCTGAAGGCTGTTTATAACCATGAAAAGGTGATAACTCTTGACGAGCTGCCGGAGTGGGCAGATAGATGAGCAGAGGACAGAGGGCAGAAAACAGAGTATGAAAGCCGCAGGGGAGTGGGTTTAGCCAAAATTTGGCTTTTGGCTGATTGCCTGATGTTTTCTGCAACGCCCCGGCGCGGCGGAGAAAGCTCCTGCGTCGGGTCCACCCACCCGCCCGCCCGCTTTTTCCTCTCCGTCCCCGCTTTCTCCACCGCGCCTGCTTTTAGAGGATAGAGCGTTAGAAGATAGAGTTTGCAACATGGGATATAGCGCAAGGCATGGGGAGAGAGGGGGCGCGGGGACGGAGCGGGAAAGGGTGATGAAGGTGTGGGGGTGGGCGGGTGGGACCCACCAAACCAGCGTAGTCCCCGCGCCCCCGTTCGCGACGAACCCCACCCCCGGAGCCGCAGGCGGAGCGGGGCGGGTGAGGAACGAACTTTCCCCTCCGCTATCGCAAAACTCCGGCAGAGGCACCGTCTGTCTTCTGCCCCGCTGACATCTGTTCTCTGAAACGCTCCGGCGCGGCGGAGAAAGCTCCTGCGTCGGTCCCACCCACCCGCCCGCCCACCTTTCCCGCTCAGTCCCCGCTTTCTCCGCCGCGCCTCCCTCCCACACCTTTCCCCCAACCCAAAATTTTTCCGAAAGGAAGTATTAAAAATGATAGACATCAGATTTTTACGCGAAAACCCCGAAAAAGTAAAGGAGAACATCCGCAAAAAGTTTCAGGACCAAAAGCTTCCGCTCGTCGATGAAGTTATTGAGCTTGACAAACAGTACCGCGCCGCGATTACCGAGGCGGACGGCCTGCGCGGCGAGCGAAACCGCCTCTCGAAGCAGATTGGCGGGCTGATGGCGAAGGGTCAGAAGGAGGAGGCCGAAGCCGTAAAAAAGCAGGTCGCCGAATCCGCGAAACGCCTTGAGGAGCTTGAAGCCCTTGAGGAGGAGCTCCAGAAAAAAGTTACCGATATTATGATGATTATCCCGAACATCATCGACGACGACGTGCCGGTCGGCCGCGACGATTCCGAAAACGTCGAAATCGAACGCTTCGGCGAACCGGTCGTCCCCGATTTCGAGATACCTTATCATACCGACATCATGGAGAGCCTTTCGGGAATCGACCTCGATTCGGCAAGACGCGTCGCCGGAAACGGGTTCTACTATCTTACGGGTGATATTGCAAGGCTCCACAGCGCGGTCCTGAGCTATGCCCGCGATTTCATGATTGACCGCGGATTTACCTACTGCGTTCCGCCGTTCATGATTCGCTCCGCCGTCGCTCAGGGGGTAATGAGCTTTGCCGAGATGGACGCGATGATGTATAAAATCGAAGGGGAGGATTTATACCTCATCGGCACCAGCGAGCATTCCATGATCGGCCGGTTCATCGACAGAATTATCCCCGAGGAGAGCCTTCCGCTTACCCTGACGAGCTATTCGCCCTGTTTCCGCAAGGAAAAGGGCGCCCACGGCCTCGAGGAGCGCGGCGTTTACAGAATCCACCAGTTTGAAAAGCAGGAAATGATTGTCATCTGCAAGCCCGAGGAGAGCCGCGAGTGGTTCAAAAAGATGCTTCAGAATACGGTCGACCTCTTCCGTTCTCTCGATATTCCCGTCCGCACGCTCGAATGCTGCTCCGGCGACCTCGCGGATTTGAAGGTCAAGTCGGTCGACGTCGAGGCATGGAGCCCGCGCCAGAAGAAATACTTCGAGGTAGGCTCCTGCTCGAACCTCTCCGACGCGCAGGCGCGCCGCCTGAAAATCCGTGTTGACGGCGAAAAGGGCAAATACTTCGCCCACACCCTCAACAATACCGTCGTCGCTCCGCCGAGAATGCTCATCGCGTTTTTGGAGAACAACCTCAACGCCGACGGCAGCGTAAGGATTCCCGAGGTGCTTAGAAAGTACATGGGCGGGAAAGAGGTTATCGGGTAAAAGAGGTTTTTGACCTTTTGTGTTTGCGAAATTTTGGGGAGAGGGACGGTTGACATGAGGCACCGTCTGACTTCTGATTATCTGTCCTCTGTTTTCTGCAACGGCCCGGCGCGGCGGAGAAAGCTGCTGCGCCGGGCCCACCCACCCGCCCGCCCACATTTCCTGCTATTTTCCCGCTTTCTCCGCCGCGCCTGCTTTTAGATGGTTAGAGCGTTAGAGAGTTAGGGGATAGAAGGGTTAGCGCAAGGCGTGGAAGAGAGGGGGGCGCGGGGACGGAGCGGGAAAGGTAGATGGAGGTGTGGGGGGTGGGCGGGTGGGACGCACCAAATCAGCGTAGTCCCCGCGCCCCCCATTCGCGACGAACCCTCCCCCGGAGCCGCAGGCGGAGCGGGGCGGGTGAGGAACGAATTTTCCCCGCCGTCAGCACAAATTTTCAGCCGAGGCACCGTCTGTCATCTGACCATCTGCCCTCTGTCCTCTGAAACGCCCCGGCGCGGCGGAGAAAGCTGTTGCGTCGGTCCCCCCCCCCCCCCCCCCCCCCCCCCCCCCCCCCCCCCCCCCCCCCCCCCCCCC
>CANPZQ010000126.1 GCA_947588775.1 uncultured Clostridia bacterium | reverse complement strand
CGTATAACCAAGCACGCCGGATTATCCATTTTCCCCCTTCCCCGGCAGCACAATCTGTACCCCGAACATTCCGTCCTCCTCGAAGTAGCTCAGCATTCCGTCGCAGCTTTCGACTACGCTGGCGACGATTTTGTGGCCGAGGCCGTGCTCCTTGGGGTTGGGCTTGGTGGAGGCCATGCCGTTCCCCACCGATTCGCCGACGGTGTTGCGGCAGATTATGATTCTGTTTTCGCCCTGCGTCGCGAAAGTAAGCTCAATCCGCTTTTCCTTAAGCGGCCTCGTGGCCTCGACGGCGTTGTCGAGAATATTCCCAATCATGCAGGAAAGGTCGACGTCGCTGATGTCCGAGAGGCTGCCGATATTGCCGGAAACGATTACCTGCGTATCCTCGAGGCGGCCGAGCTTCGCGCTTACGAGATAGTCTATAACCGTGTTGCCGGACTGGATTATATTGCCGGTTTTGTCAATTGATGAATATAACTTTTTTACATAGTCGCGGCACTCGTCCGCTTTCCCGTCATCGAGATAGCCGTCGATGACAGTCAGGTGCTGCTTCATGTCGTGGCGGATTTTCCGGCATGCCTCAAGCATGGCGTTTGCGTCGTCTATGCGGCTTTCCTCGAAGCTCAGCTTTTCGTTGATTAGCTGCAATTCGTATTTTTTGCGCTGGAGCCTTTGAATCTGCCCGACGAGGGTATAGAGCATTACGTTTATCGCGACAAATACACAGGTTAATAATATAATCATGCCGTCGATGCCGTCGTGCTGATATTTTACCGCGAAGTCGGTGGTAACTCCGAAGCCTACCATTGTCAGAAGCGACGTCGCGAACATTATCAGCGCGGTTTTTATGTCAAGGGTGCTGTCGACGTTGAAAAAGCTCAGTATCAGCCGAAGTATCACAAACGTGCATAAATTCGCAAACACGACGTAGACATACCTTGTCACCGAGTCGGAGCCCTGTATCGTCGTTTCAAAATCGTTTACAATCGAGGAAATCAGGGCATACGTCGAAACGCTTGAAATCATTATAAGCGTTTGATCAAGGCACGCCGACAGAATCGCCCTCGCATACGCCCCGCCGCAGATTATGATTGCGTAAATCAACACCGTCGAAAACGGGACGAGCGCGCTGAGCGAGCTAAAGCCGGGGTACAGATAATCCCCGCAAATCGTAAGAACGGCTAAAATCGCGCTGAAGAGCGTCGCCAATTTGTTTCCGAAATAACTGCGCCTGTTAAACCGAGAAACAAACCATACACTCAGGCAGCTCTGAAAAAGCGAAGCCGAAGCTTCAAAAACGACGTTGAACACCTACAAAACCCTCCTTCTTGCAAAGAGCATATACGCCTCCTTGAACGCGGGAACCCTTCGCTGGCTTATATAGAGCGTCGCGTTCTCCAGAACGAGCCGGTTCGGGCTTTCAAAACGCTTTATTCTCTCCATGTTGACAAGGCAGCCGGAATTGATTCTGAAAAAGCTGTATTTTTGAACGAGCTCCTCCGCCTGCGACATCGTTCCGCGGCATTTGTATTCAAAATCCATGCCGCAGACCGTGTAGTAGTTTTTCTCGCTGCGGATATAGAAAACGTCCCTGACCCGAAGCGTTACGGCTTCGCGGTCGGTTTTTATTTCAACGACCTCCGTGCTCGACATGTGCCGCTCGACCGCCTTTATAAGCGCGTCCTCAAGCTCCTCGCCGATTCTGTTCTTGCGCAAAAACCTGAACGGGTTGTATTCAAATGAGCTGAACACAAAGCTCTCATGCGACGAAACGAAAATTATAATAGTATCCGGCCGCAGACGGTTTATTTTTTCTGCAAGCTCAAAGCCGTTCATGCCGGGCATGTCTATGTCCAAAAACAGGATATTTATAGTATTTTCCCTGATGAATTCGAGCACCGCTTCGGACGACTGCATCTCGACCGCGACCTGACAGCGGTACCGCTCGGGAATTTTGAACGCGCAGACGTCCTTTATTTTTTCCGTCAAAAGCCGCGCAAACTGCGGGTTGTCGTCGCAAACCGCTATTGTTACCATGCTATCGCCTCCGATATTAGTATAACGCATTGACCGCAAAGTGTCAACAACGGACAATTTATCCCCAAAACCGGTTATTTGTCCCAAAATTCGTTTTCAAACGGTTTTCGCGGTAAAATATATGTAAAACGAAAAGGAGGAATTTTTATGAAAAAGACATGCCCGGCCCTGCCGCGCTATGAGGAAATCAGCTTCAAGCTGGGATATATAGATAGGGAGTTTATAAAGCTGGTCGACTCCGACGAGTTCGACGATTGGTTCGACGAGGCGACCTCCGTCGCCCCCGAGGACGCGCGGCTTGACAACACCGCGAACCTGTATTCGTTTATCAGGCACTTTAAAATCCCCGCCGAAACCGTAAGGGAAATCCTTGTGGAGCTCCGAAACGGCTCGGAAAACGATTTTTCGGACGAGGAGATTGAGGGGGTGGCGGGGGATAATATCGAGCTGCTTGAAGGGCTGTTTGGGGTAGGGGAGTGATACATAGTCGAGTTTTTTGCAAAAGCAAAAGAACCGGCACGACCGAAATCATGCCGGCTCCGTGAAAATTCCAAACATCAGTATGGAATGCCGTTATTGCAAAGGGCATTTTGCCCTTTACTCCCCCAACCTCTCCACCGTCCCCCTGTTGACGCTGTCCGTCACACGGCATTTTACCCTGTCATAAAACGCCGTGCCGTCGTCGTGGTGGGTGTCCCAGAATACCGGGACGAAGCCGTAGTCCTCTTTCGCGATTTTCACAAGCTCGCGGATGCATTCCTGCGAGGTGCCGTAGGCGGGGTCGGCGACCATCTGGCCGTCGTAGCTTGCGGTCGTTTCGCCGACAAATACCGGGATTCCGTTAGCCGTGAAGGCGTTTTTGAGAAGCTCGCACTGCTGCAGGATATAGCTGTGCCACGTTTCGCCGCCGATTTGCTTCGACCAGTACATAGCGTTATCTATATAATGAACCGATACCATCAGGCGGTCGGGGACGCTGTCCTGAGGCATTTTGAAGCGGAAAGCGGTCGTTTTGTCGATATTCGTGTTATACCCCGAGGCGATGAGAACGCGCTCCGAGTTGTTTCCGCCGGTCGCCCTTACCGCGTCGACGAAGGTTTGGTTCATTCTGTTTGTGTATTCGTATCTTTCGTCGTCAGAGAGGTTTTCGCCCTCGCGGCAGCCGCCGAGATACTCATTATATCCCTCAAAGACAAGGTGGTCGCCGTAGTCTTTGAAGTGCTCCGCGACCTGCGTCCAGACGCGTTCCGCGGCATGAACGGCCTCGTCCTCGTCAAGAAACATTATCAGCCTTTCGTCGTAATGGTGCATGTTCACGACGGCGTAAAGCCCGTCCTCAAGAGCCCATTTTACGACCTCCTCGACTCGCTCCAAAAGCTCTGGGTTCACGGCAAAGTCGGTTCCGTCCGCCATTCCGTTTCCCCAGAAAACAGGGATTCTTACGGTTTTAAAGCCCGATTCCGCCATTCCGTCGATAATTTCTCGGGTAGTTTCAACAGCTCCCCAGCACTTTTCATAATCGGACATTTTTCCGTCCCCGACGACCTGCGAGAAGCCGTTGAGGTTTGCGTCGTCGCTGTAGTAGGCTTCAAAGGTGTTCCCGAGGTTTATTCCGATTCCCATTTCTTCCGCGACCGTCTGAGCGTCAAGGTTTTCTCTCATGGCGTAAACGTCGGCCTCCGACTTTTGTCCGCACCCCGATAGGCATATAGCTGCCGCCAGAAAAACCGCGGCTGTTTTAAGCGTCCTGTTGATAAAAATCACCCTTTCTGCAATATTTATTATATTATACATCATTTTTCCTTTTACGGCAATATATTTTTTCGCAGAATAAAGTGATATAATCGGCAAAACCCGGGCAGGGGAGCGGTTCAACCGCATTCTCCCTTCCCGGGCTTTCGGATATGCGACCGCGCGGCGCGGGGAGCTGCCTTGCGCGGCCTTCACAGCTTGGTGCGCCCACCCGCCCGCCCCACCCCGCTCCCCGCGCCGCGCTGCTGTCCTTCGTTTCCTACTTCCCGCTGTCCCCGTAATTCGACAGCACTCTCGCCGACGGGTCGGTTACGTTGCAGCCCTCCCATTCGCGGTTCGGTAGCCAGAACCCGACGATCATCTGCGACTGTCCGGGATAGTATTTCTCGAAAATCTCGCGGTATAAAAGCGATTCCTTCGTATATGGCGCGCAGTAGCCGTATTTTTTGATTTTTTCGCCGAATTCCTCGTCGGTGTAGACTTCCTCGGCGTATTCCTTTAGATAGTCGACCATCGAATGCCCCACCGCGTCGGAAAACGCCGCCTTTTCGCGGTATAAGATGTCCTGCGGAAGGTATCCGCCGCTCTCAAAGGCTTTCCTTAGAAGATACTTTCCCTTGTTGTACTTATTAAGCTTAAGCTCCGGGTCGACAGACATCACATATTCCGCAAAGGCGAGGTCCCCGAACGGCACCCGAGCCTCCAAGGAGTTCACCGAAACGCACCTGTCCGCGCGCAGAACGTCGTACATATGAAGCTCGCGGATTCTCTTTTCGGCCTCTTTCTGGAACGCCTCCGCCGACGGCGCGAAGTCGGTGTATTTGTAGCCGAAGAGCTCGTCCGAAATCTCGCCGGTCAGAAGCACCCGAATGTCGGTATTCTCGTGAATAGCCTTGCAGACAAGATACATTCCTATGCTCGCGCGAATCGTCGTAATGTCGAACGTCCCGAGAATGTTTATAACCGTGTCGAGCGCGTCAAGGACGTCCTCCTTTGAGATTATGACCTCGGTGTGCTCGCTGCCTATGTATTCCGCGACCTCGCGTGCGTATTTCAAGTCGATTGCGTCGCCGTTCATACCGATTGAGAAGGTTTTAATCGGCTCGTCGGAGCACCTCTGCGCGACGGCGCACACCAGCGACGAATCGAGCCCTCCCGAAAGAAGATACCCGACCTTAGCGTCGGCGACAAGCCGCTTTTCTATTCCCTTTACAAGAAGGTCGTGGATTTTCCCGATTACGGTATCAAAGCCGTCCTTTGAGATTTCTCTGACTTCAGAAACGTCGCGGTACTTGATGAATTTACCGCCCTTATAGTAGTGTCCGGGAGGGAAGGGGAGTATTCTGGCGCAAAGCCCCATCAGGTTTTTCGGCTCGGAGGCAAAGCAGATGTTTCCGTCCTCGCGGTAGCCGTAATAGAGCGGCCGAATCCCGATGGGGTCGCGCGCCGCGATGAATTCCCCGGTTCTTCCGTCGTATATAATAAGCGCGAACTCCGCGTCGAGGGTTTTGAACATCTCAACGCCGTGCTCGAAGTACAGCGGCAGAAGAATCTCACAGTCGGAGCCGCTTTTGAAGCGATAGGTTTTCGCGAGCTTTTCCTTTATTTTCTCGAAGCCGTAGATTTCGCCGTTGCATACCAAAAAACAGCCGCCGAGCTCAAAAGGCTGCATTCCCTCCGGGGTAAGCCCCATAATCGCGAGGCGGTGAAAGCCGAGAATGCCCTTTCCGGTGTTTATAATCCGTGAATCGTCCGGTCCGCGCGACTTT
>CANPZQ010000125.1 GCA_947588775.1 uncultured Clostridia bacterium | reverse complement strand
CGGTATAGGCCCAGACGGCGTTCTCAAAGCAGATGGGCTGGGTTTCGCGGACGATTTTATCGCAGTCGATTCCCTTTGCAAGGGTGATTTCTTTGCATTCCTCAACAGAGGAGATACCGTACTGAGCGAGAACCGCGTTGATTTTGTCGATTCTTCTCTCATAGTTTTCAAATAAAGCCATATCTTATTTCTCCTCTCTTTCTAATTACTGTTTTCTCGGGTCGATATACTTGGCGGCCTCTTTTCGTATGCGGTGTTGGGGTCGTCGCCCTTCTTGATGAAGTCGGTCATCTTTCCAAGGGAAACGAACTCGTAGCCGATAACCTGGTCGTCCTCGTCGAGGGCCATGCGGGTGACGTATCCTTCGGCCATTTCGAGGTATCTTACGCCCTTGGCCTTTGTGCCGTACATGGTGCCGACCTGGGAGCGGGTGCCTTTTCCGAGGTCCTCAAGTCCCGCGCCGACCGAAAGGCCGTCCTCAGAGAAGGCGGACTGGGTTCTTCCGTAGACAATCTGCAAGAACAGCTCGCGCATCGCGGTGTTGATAGCGTCGCAGACGAGGTCGGTGTTCAAAGCTTCGAGGATAGTCTTTCCGGGGAGGATTTCGGCGGCCATGGCGGCGGAGTGGGTCATACCCGAGCAGCCGATGGTTTCGACCAACGCTTCCTCGATAACGCCCTCCTTGACGTTGAGAGAGAGTTTGCAGGCACCCTGCTGAGGAGCGCACCAGCCGATACCGTGTGTAAATCCGGAAATATCGCCTATCTGCTTTGCCTCAACCCATTTTCCTTCTTCAGGAAGCGGGGCAGGGCCGTGCTTTGGGCCCTTGGCCACAACGCACATCTCTTTAACTTCGCGTGAATAGTTCATTTTTTAGTTTCTCCTTTCGATATATTGGGGATTGAATATTCGCAAAATACAGTATACTACATCCCGGCGACAATTACAAGAGTTTTTCGGATAAAAAATTTTCCTCGGCGCAATATTTCGCCCTTTTCGCGCGTATTAAGGTTGAAAGTAAATTTCAAGGAGGAATCTTTTATGAAAAAATTATTGACAATTTTACTGTCGGCGGCGATTATTATCCTGTCGGCGGTTCCTGTCCTTGCCGACGAAGAGGAGGACGTTTACACCGACTGGGAAATTATCTCAAGCTTCTACGATGAGGCTGACGACGGCTACAACATGATTGTTTCCCGGGGACAGTACGTGCATGTATCGGCCGATAACACCTATAAATGGTACTACACTTCCTGCCCGGATTTTTACAAAATTTCGGAATTCAGCTCCGACGGCTCCGAAATCGGGGATAAAATGCTTGCGGCAGTCAAAAATCACGAACCGATTCCCGCCGGAACGATTGTCGAGCCGATTCCCTTGGAGGACGGCAGCTATTCTATCCTTGAAACCTATCCGCCGAGTCTTGCGGCTTCGGGGCTTAAGTTTGTCGGCGAGGGGGACGGCAGCGCCGTCATCTCCGAGGACGCGATGTTAAGCGAAATCGAGGCGATAAATGATTTCTGTCCGTTCGAGGGTCGGTACCCCTACCCCGACGGAAGCTTCGCCGACGCGCTTTTGGCTGCGGACGGCGCGGTTTACCGCCTTGTAAGAGAAAACGGACGGCCCGTTTCGGCTGAAGTCGGCGACAACGCAGTTATCCGCAAAACGACGGCTTATAAGGACATGCCTCAAGCCGACGGCGAGCAGAACATAAGTTTAGACGGCGCGTTGGAATACGTTTCCCTCGGCGGCGGAAAAATCGCCGTCCGCACAAGCGACTACTACGGCTGGTCGCTCTTTGAGGAGGCGGAGGCTTCCGCTATGTCCTCCGGCGATTGGCCGGCAATGATTAACTACAAGGGAGTGATTTACAAGCTTTCCTATACGCCGCTTGAATTGCCGCAGGGCGCGGAATTTGTCCCGCTCGGCGAGCTGACCTACTCGAAGGGCGAACCGGACGAACCGGGCACCCAGAACTATTCCCGCACGCCGGTGGAGTTCTCTGAGGCCGTTTATAACGGCGTGGACTGCGTAGCGGCGTACTGCAACGGGGACTATATGCTCTTCCTGCCGGAGGACTATAAGCCGCAAAACGTCGATTTGTCGTCGCTTCCCGAGGAAAAGAACCCGGGAACCGGCAGGAGGCCGAACGCTGCCGCCGCGGTGCTGATTGCGGGGCTCGCGATATGGGCGGGGAGCGTGATTGCGGAGGAGAGGAGGGGGGAGAGGTAGGAAAATAGAGGGGGTGTGCGGATAATCAATCTGGTTTGGGGTGAATTGCAGCTTGCCGCTGAGGCCTGAACCTCACCCGCCCCCTCTCCGCCTGCGGCTCCGGGGGGGTGGATTCGGTTCAGGCGAGGGGGCGAGCGGGTTACTTTGGGGTTTGCGCGTAACCCCGGCGCGGCAAATGGGGCTGGCGCCTGCGCCCACCCGCCCGCCCACTATAATTTTCTGCTATTTGACCGCCCCATTTGCCGCGCCTACGATGGCAGTAATGAGAGAAGCGCGGCGGAAAAAGCGGGAAAATGGCGCGAAACCCTCATGGGCGGGCGGGTGGGACCAACGCACCAGCTTTTTCCGCCGCGCGGCCCTCAGCAACCCCTCAGCTCCCTCATCACCCCCAAAAACCAACCAACACACACTCCCTCAAAAAAATCCCCCCACTTCCACCCAACCTTTTTCCCTCCTCCCGTGTCTTATATACGAAAGCTTTCACGAAAGGATGTCCCCAAAATGCCTCAACTCAATTACGCCGACGCCACGCTTGTGCTCTTAACGCTGTCGGGCGACCCCAATGCCTACGACGAGCTCGTCAGGCGGCACGAAAAAAGTGTGCGCGCGGCGGCATACTCAATCATCAGGAACTCCCATATCGCCGAGGACGCCGCTCAGGACGCCTTTTTGGCGGCATGGCTCAAGCTCGACCGGCTTCGCGAGCCGGAAAAGTTTGCGGTATGGGTATGCCGAATCGCAAAAAACTGCGCGCTCAATATGGTGCGCCGCTTCAGGGATTATCTCGCTCTCGACGAAATCGGCGAAGCCGCCGACCTTCGCCTGGGCGACTGCGACCCCGAGAGCATGCTTATGACCGAGGAGGAGGCGGGACTTATCCGCCGGGGGCTGCGGAAGCTTCCCGAACGCGCCCAACAGGTCGTCTGGCTTCACTATTACGAGGACATGAGCGCGGAGGAAATCGCCCGTATAATGGGAATTTCGGTGGGAACGGTAAAATCGCAGCTCCACGACGGCAGAAGGAAAATGCGAAAGGAGCTTTGCGCAATGGACGAAAAGTTAAACGACACCTTGCTGCAAAAAATCAACAAAAAAATCGCGGAGCTCAAATCATGGCAGTTCCGCAACTCAAAAGAAGGCTTCGACAAAGTATATAAGGACGTTTTAAAGGACGTCGATTCGATGCCCGAGTGCCGGGAGAAATACCATGCCCTTGCCGACGTTTTGCTGCGCGGCTACTGGTGGCTTCCGGGGGAAAAGAACGACCGCCTTATGGAGAGAATCAGGGAGGCCGCCCGCCTCGGCAGGAACAACGAGGTTATGGAAACGGTAATGTCGAACGAGTGCTTCAAGCTCTGGGGCGACGACCGCCGCAGACATATCAAGGACGTGCAGATACCATCGCTTGACCCCGTTGATTTTCGCCTTACTCTTGCGTCAAGATGGTTCGCCTACGCCTCCGAATGCGACGCGTCTGAACCCGGCGAAGCCTACGAAGCCCTCGATAACGCGCTCAGGCTTCTGACGCCGTCGGATACGCTCTATTACGGCGTTATAAACGCAAAAAAAATCTTTGAGGAAGCTTCGTCGGAGGAATTTTCAAGCGACCTTCAGAACCGCATGGCGAGCAGCGTCGTCTACGAAATCCGAAAGGGCTCGGAGCCGGGAAGCGTTCAGCTTCAGTCCTTCGCTTTTTTAAGCGTCGGGCGGATGTACGGCTACAGCTGGCTCAGCGACCAGATGGTGAAAAATCTCGCGCTCTGCGACGGAACGGTTACGGCAAAAATAAAGCCCGGCGAGAGCGCGATTGCCTCCGACGGCTCAACTCTGACATTTGAGGCCGACGGCGAGGAGGTCGAAACCCCTGCCGGGAAATTCACCGGCTGCGAGGTGTGGACGACCCGAAGAAAAGGGGACGTAATAAGAAACCGGCTGAAAAGCGGAATCGGCCTTGTAAAGCAGGAGGTAATCTCGGAGGGCGTTCGTGACGCAAAGCTTCTCACAGGGTATAAAAACGACGCCGGCGACGGCCTTTCGACGCTGCGGCGCGGCAATTTTTGGGAATATCGCGCCGACTGTAACGAGGAAGCTTACGTCGGAACGACGAGAATCGAGGTTATGAGCGCGGACGGCGAAAAAGCCGTCGTTACGGTGATAAACCGCGCCGTCAGAAAGAAATACGACGAAAACTCGTGGCTCGACATGATACTTAAAACCCGCGCGGACTACATCTCCGACAGGCAGAACGGCGAGAAAATTCAGGACGTGCGCCCTTATGCGAAGCGGGCAATCGAGCTTGCAAAGACTTTCTACGAAAAGGCGTATGCCGAAACCGCGTACTCGGTCGTCAAGAGGATAATCGAAACCGACCGTACCTTCAGCCCCGACGGCGAGGCGGTGGGCTTCTGGAACTTTTTCGTCAGAAGCGAAGTTGAATTTTCCGACGGAAGGACTCGCCTTTTCGACGGAAGCGGGAGGTTCAGCTTTGAGTGGAAGTACCACGACGGCACGAACCTTTGCGACCGCTTGCTTTCAAACCACGTCTACTGGATTTTAAACGACGTTGCCGGCTGCGTCTTCGACGAACAGTGGAAGCCCGGTTATGAATCAGAAGAATTCAGGGACCACTACGGTCAGGCACTGAAAACAAAGATAAAATGCGAGAGCGCGGGAACCGTTTCCGTAAAGGCGGGAAGCTTTGAAAACTGCCTCTCGGTCGACACAGTCTGCGAGGGCTTCGACGAAGGACAGAAATACCGCGGCGGCAGAAGAACCTATTATTTCGCGCCCGGCGTCGGAATCGTAAAGGTCGAAATCTATGACAAATCCGGCTTCATGAGCTCCTACGAGCTGACCGATTACGAGGGCGAGGGCGAAGGGTATATGCCGATTGAGGAAGGAATGAAACGCCGCTATGAGGACCTCGGCCTGACCGACGGCTATGAAGGCGCGGCGGCATATATCTACGCGAAGGACTGCGAGGGAAAAACGGTAGTTTTGAGCGATTACAAGGGAATACGCCGCAAGCTCCCGGCAATCACCAGCTACGACACGGTTATCGGCGAACAGAGGGAAGAGAGCCTTGCAAACGAAGAAAAATACGGCGAGGCGAACACGGAGGGCTGCTGCAACGCGATAAATATCCTTCTTTACCAGATGAAAAAGGGCTTCCACCACTTTTGGGAGCCGCTGAAAAGGGCGAGAAGATGCTGCTACAATCTCCGCCTGATGGAGGCCGCCGGAAACGGCGTTATCCCGCCGGCGTTTTACGCGAGAGCGTCAAGAAGCAGCCTTTTGGCGGCGGTTGCGTTCATCGGCGGCGGCGAGAAGGAGGAGGGCTACAGGTATCTTGAGCTCGCGCTCGAC
>CANPZQ010000124.1 GCA_947588775.1 uncultured Clostridia bacterium | reverse complement strand
TGGTACTTCAACGGCGAGAAAGTACGCTTTTTCCGTGATATTTTGACTTCAAACGGAGAAGATTTGGCAGGGGGAAATTTTAACGGAGCTATCCGCACTTTCGAGAGCGCAAATGGTGTAATAGATATTTATACGGTTCGTGACTTTGAAAATACGGATATTGTTGGGAATGGAACGCTGACAGGCATTGAAAAGTATAGTCAAGCAGAATTTGATGAACACACGCACACTGTTCGGGATAATACAGCGGCAGAAGCTCCCGTCGGTAATACCGATTATTCTGCGAATGAGCCAAGCAGCACAACAGCTCGTGACCTGGAGCCTGACACTCCCTCCGAAGCGGAAAAGACTTCAGACACACCGTCCCCGCAGCCGTCCTTATCTGCTCCCGACATGACCGGCGTGGTTCAGAATAGTACAACAAAAGAATCGCCCGGAGGAAATATTGACTATTCCGTGTACGAGCCATATGGTTTGCTGTATGATTCACAAAACCGCTGCTACACATTCAACGGCAGCATAGTAAGGTATTTTAATGACCCGGCAGCCGGCGCAAGTTTTACAAACTATTTTACCGGAACAGTAGACATTGAGGCTGAATATGATGTGAAAAACGTCCTTATAGGAATAAAAGAATGCTCCAAAGAAGTGTATGATTATCATGATAAAAAACAGGCTGTATTTTCCAAGTCTGACAGAACAGATACAGCTGTCCAGAGCGGAACGCAATCGCCCGATACACATTGGCTTAAAGATTATGAAGCCTACGGGATTTCCTATAATGCGGAAAAGTGCAGTTGGTATTATGGTGACGAAAGGATAAAAGTACTGATAGACAGCGAAAAGAAATTAGTTTATCAGACTGATGAGAACGGTACTTATCTTTCTGTCGTCAGAAATGAAGATAACATCGCGGAAATCAAAAAGATTTCAGAAGCAGAAGCCAAAGATTTAATGAAAGAAAATAATCCGCAAGACAATGGGGAGCTCACGATGGAAGAATAAAATCAACTTCAAAATCAGTATTCTGCCGCACGACGGCAAAAGGAAAAGTCGCCGTACAACATGATACAGCCACAACCTTACACAGCGGCTTTGATAAATCAAGGCTGCTGTGCTTTTTCTTCCAATTAGGGCAACGGCTTATCAGCGATAGATATAGCGGTGAATGGAAGCGGGCGGTATAAAAAATTTCATGTGGAAAATGGTTTTTGCATTTAAGGAAACGGCTCTTGTTACTTTTTAGGAACAAGAGCCGTGGTGGGATTAAACGCAGTTATATTGTAAGCGTGGGAATGGGTTGCGGGTCTTTAAGTGTGGGGAACTCCCGCGCCCCCCTACTCCCCCTCCACGACCCTCTCCCCGTCCCGCGGCTCACTGTTCGCGCGTACCACCGTCAGCGCGCCCGAATACCCCTCCGCGGCGACCGACACATACCCCACGCCGAAATATCCAGTTTCGTCGGGAACGCAGCGCGTCAACCGCACCTTCGTCGCGGTCAGCAGCTGCGCCGAAAAGCCCTCCTCGGCCGTGATTGTGAAAATATAGTCCCCGTCCGCGTCGTGGAAAACGGCGGTTTCGGGTAAAATAATCAAGTCATTTATCCTTTGAGGACGCGCGATTTCAACGTGCGGTTTAGTGGAATAAAACAACTTTTCTCCGAAAAAGGTGAAAAAAACGATGATTCCGCAGAAAAATGCAGCCAAAACAGTCACGACTCGCTTCATGGCTTATACGCCTCCATCGACTCCTCGAGCGTTTCGCGGAACATCACGAACAGCATAATTATCGGGAACATGTACACCGCGCCGCCGGCGGGCCGCACATTTTCCGGAATTTCGCCCAAAATCACCGACAGCGGCATGATTCCGCCGTTGTCCATCGAGAAAATCAACGCCTGGTCGACCATGTTCCAGCTCTCGCAGAAAATTAGGATTGCTAACGATACAACAGCTTGCTTAATTTGCGGGAAAACGGCGTAGCGGAAGGTTTTAAGCACCGACGACGTTTCCAAAAGCGTGTAATCTATTAAATCATTTGGAATTGTTTTCATAAACTGCCTAAGTAAAAACACCGCGAAGGGTGAAAACATCATCGGAACGGTCAGCGCGAGCGGCGTATTCAGCATATTAAAGTCCCGAAGCTGAATGTAATTCGGGAGCAGCGTCGCCTGAAACGGCAGCATCATCACAAGGATAAAAACGAAGAAAATTCCGTCGCGAAACCTGAATTTCACCTTGGAAAACAAGAAACCGAGCGGCAGTGAAATCGCTATGCTGACAGCCGTAATCGCGGCCGAATAAATGACGGAATTCCAAAAATAATTCAGGTAAGTAAAATTAGTAACGAAGAGCTCCCAATACTGCCGGAGCCCGAATTTACCCTCAAAAAAGAGGGATTTTCCCGCCGTCGCCGCAACGGGAAGGGCAAACAAAACGGCGAACGCCGAGAGCGTCAAAAGCCGCAAAATCGCGGAAAACCGGAGCTTTTTCATCAGAATGTCCCCTCCGAAAGCTTGTTCTCTAACTTATACCAGACAAATATCACCGCGGCCGTCGCGAGCGTGAAGATTACCACCGCCGTCGACAGATTCTGATAGTTAAGCTTATAAAAATGATTGTTCATGTAGTTCTGCACCATATAGGCCGAATCGGGCGGGTAATTTGAATTATAGTATAAATAACTTTCTTTAAATATTTTAAGTGAATTAACAAAGCTCAGCACCCCGACGAAAAACAGGCTCGGCGATAGCAGCGGCAGCGTTATTTTTGTATGGAGCCGCAATCCCCGCGCGCCGTCGAGGGCCGCCGCCTCATATACCTCTCGGGGTATCTTTGAAAGCGCGGAAGTTAGTAAAATTATGTTAATACCTACGTTTTTCCAAAGGAAAATAATGTAAAGCGGCATCACGTCGAAAAAGCCTCCCAAGCCTTCGATTTCCGTCAGGGCGGCGTAGCTTTCCGTCCCGAAAAACATCTGCCAGAAGAAAATTATACTCGCCGAAGGGAGGACGTAGGGCATCACAAAGAAGCTTTTTAGAAAAGCAATTTTTTTACTAAGCTTACTAAGCTCCAGCGATAGCAAAAGCGACAAAAGCATTATCGCCGCGACCCCTGCCGCCGAAAAAATCAGCGTGTTTTTCAGCGCGAGGCGAAAATACTCGTTCGAGAGCACCGCGCGGTAGTTCTCAAAGCCCACAAAATCGCGGTTTACGGCACTTTTCGTGAACGAATAGCCAATGCTTCGGAAAAACGGAACGATGTAAAAAACCGCGAACCCGACCGCCGCCGGGAGGCTTAACGCCGCGATTTTCAGCCTGAATTTTCTGTTCAACGCTCACTCCCCCATTCTCATCGCGACCTCGGCGGCCGCCTCGCGCGCCATTTTTTTGAGCTCGCCGCCGCTCAAACCGTTATCTGAGTTATTTATCTTTGAACGCGCGTCCATTATCGGCATGATGATTTCAAGCGGCCTGCAACGCCACTCCGCATAGCAGCCCTCGGCCGTTTCAAGGTGCGGATACTGCTCGTTTTCGGGGACGACCCCCGGCGCGTCGCCGTTGTATGCGTCAAAAACAAACTCCAAAAACTTCACCGCGCTGTCGCGATGCTTTGAACGCGGGTTCAGCATGAACATGTCGCTCGCCGAATAGACCTCCGCCTTGCTCCCGAACGGCATTTTGTCCATGTTTCCCTCGGGATTATCGCCTATAAACTTAAACAGCTTGTATAACTCTTTTCCGTCCGAATCGGAATATCTGCCATCGGCGACGTCAACATTGTCAGCTAAATAAATAATTTCGGAGATAAATTTTGAGTATGTCGCGGGGCCGCCGTCCTCGGGGTAGTATTCCTCGGTGAAGTAGTTGCGGACAAGGGTCGGAACGGCGAAAAACCGCCCGTCGAGGCTTGCCGCAAGCCCTACGGCGGCGTTTTTGGAAAGCCGCGAATTTAGGCTTTCGATTGCGCTCAAATCCGCGCAAACGCCCGCGTTCACGAAGTTTTGGAAGTCCGATGCACCGCTGTAAAGGTCGAAATCGTCCTCGCCCGCCATCAGCTTCAGCGCGAGCTTGTCGTAGTCGGTGTAGGCCGCCTTTATCAGGATTCCTGTCTGTTGTTCAAAGCGGTAAATCATCTCCGCGCCGGCGAGATGATGGCACAAAACCGTCAGGCTCTCGGGCGGGTTCAGGTAGTCGTAAATCCGCAGTCCGTCGGCCGTCGAAATCGCGGCGGCGACGTTTTCGCAGACGCTGAGGAAAAATTTAGTTTCGTAAGTTATGTCAAAATAGTACCGGTTCAGAATCATCTTGTCGCCGTCGTCAAGGGAAAATTCGGTTATGCAGACGGGCGCGCCGTCGCCCGCGCCATGGCCGTAGACGAGAACCGTGTCGGTTTTCGGGCAATATGCAACGCCGGGGCGCGCGCCCGGGTCGGTTTCGTCGCCGAGATTGCGCAAAAATTTGCTCTTTCCGGTTTCGGCGTCAAAAACGTTCAAATCAACCGACGGAAAGACGCTTCCGACCGTCACGGCGAAGATTTTGTTATCCTTATAAGGATAAATTCCGGTAGTCTGCATGCCCTTTGAAAGCAGCTGCTCGCCGGTTTCGCGGGAATAGACGTAAAGGTGCGGCTCGACGGTCATCGCGCCCGCGACGTCGCAGTTGAAAACGAAAAATCCGTCGGTAACAACGAGCCCCGATATGCCCCCAACGCCGTCGATTTTAATCGAAAGCTCCGCCGTAAGGCTGCCCGACTGGTCGTATTCCGCCAGAACCGATTCCTCGGGCGAATAGGTGAAGAGCTTCCCGCCGTTGGCGGCAATCAGGGTCGCCGACGTTTCAAAAAGAAGCCCCGCCCCGCCGGTTTCGACGTCCAGAAAATGAACGCCGCCGTCCACAAGAAGATACAGCCGCCCGTCAATCTGCGCCTCGCCGGAAATTTTTTCCGCCGGAACCGGCAGCGAAAGCCCCTCCGAGGGCGTGAACGCCGCATAGTCGACCTTCCGCCCGAAAACCGAGCTTGTGTAGGATTCCGCCGCTGCGGCGGGCTTGCGGGCCCCTCCGCCGCCGCTCTCCTCCGAAGCGCAGCCCGCAAGCATAACCGCCGCCGCGAGCAGCACCGCCATCGCCTTTTTCATAAAAAAGCCCTCCTTTACCGAAATCTCTGTAAAAATTATGCACTCTTCCCCAAGGTAAGTGTCAATAGCCCCGCGCAATTTTCGGAAATGCGCACAAAAAATCCGCCGGGTTTTCGGGCGGATTGACGGGGGAGGGAAAATGATGGGCTGCGGCTTTAAAATTTTATCCGGGACCGTCATTGCGGCGGATTTGTGAGATTGCATAAAAATAAGCCCGAAATTTTGTCATCTCGGACAAATTTTCAGGCTTATCTTGGCGGAGAAAGAGGGATTTGAACTTTAAATTGTACGAAAAATCGGATACAATTAAAGAAAATCAAGTGCCATTAAAGCCTTTATTATAGCGGTTTTATAGACAATTAGAAAAAATTTGAAAAAATCAAAAATAATCGTCGTTGGGGTATTTATTGGGGTCAAAAATGGGGTCAAAAACAAGTACAAATTTTTGGACAGATAAGAAAAACCGCCGACAAATCGCCGACGGTCTTTCCATTGTTTAGGAGATTTTATGAAATGGCTCTCACCTTTAGATGAT
>CANPZQ010000123.1 GCA_947588775.1 uncultured Clostridia bacterium | reverse complement strand
GGGGGCGCGGGGACTACGCTGGCTTGGTTGGCCCCACCCGCCCGCCCCCACACTTTCGCAACCTCCCCCGCTCCGTCCCCGCGCCCCTCTCTTCTCCCCCACCCTTCCTACTTCTCCCCCGTCACCGTATCCAGCCCGACAACGTCCGCCGTGGCCTTTCCGGTTTCGTCGAGCTCGTCATAGGTCGGAATCCGCCCGACTATGTTCTCAACGAGCCAGTCCATCTCGATAATCTGCTCCAACGTGAGCGACTGCTGGTCGCCGATTACCTTTGTACCCTCCTGATTGAAGAGCGGCCCCCTGAAGGGCTCTACGCCGCTGCAAATCGAATCCCGAAGCATCGCGGCAAGCCGCCGGACGCTCTCCGGCAGAACGCTGAAGCACTCCACCCCGATAACGTCCGCCGAAAGCCCCCAGTAGTAGTTCAGCGCGCGGCTCGATTCCTCGTATTCCGCCTTGAATTTTCCGTCGCGAATTAGCCGAAGAAGTGCCTCGTAGTATCTTCCCCACTTCCAGATTGGCCGCGCAAGGGGCGTTTGCCCGTTTTCGTCAATAATCGCGAGGCCGAAGCCGGAGGCGGATTTTTCCCGAAGAGAGCGGGTGTCCTGAGTTGAAATGAGCTTTACGCCGCTTTGGCGAAGCCTCTTTGTCGCGGCGTCGACCCCGCCGACCGACGACCATTCGAGCCGGACTTTTACAAGCGGGTTCACCATCTGGACCCCGAGCGCGAAGGCGTTGATTCCCGCGACCTGCCCGTAAATCGGATAGTCGCAGATATAGCCGACGTCGCTCGACTGCGCAAGGGTTCCGGCAATCGCGCCGATTATGAATTTTACTTCATACATTCTCGCGTAATAGGTTCGTATATAGCGGTGGGAGATGTTAAGGGAGCAGTTTAAAACCGTCACCTTCGGATGCTCGACCGCCGCGCGGAGGCTTGCCGACAAAAGCCTCGGCGACGTTGTAAAAATAACGGAATTCCCGTCCGCGATGGCATGTTCGATTTCCTTAGAAGCGTCGCCGTCGTCGAGGGCGTTGAAGTATGCCGAGGTTTCAATGTCCCCGCCGAAAACGCGTTCGACATGAATCCTCCCGCGCTCGTGGTTATAGGTCCAGCCCGAGGTTTCGGGCGTTTTGTCGTGGATAAACGCGACCTTAATCGGCTTCGGCTCCGCTTTCGGCAAGACCTTTGAAAGAAGCCCCGGCTTTTCAACCGAACCCGTTTCGCTCGGGTCGAGCTTGACCTCGATGGGCGCGTCCTCCTTTTTAAGGGCGATTTCCTCGTGGACCTTCGCGACGGCCTTTTTGATGTCCGCCGCGGATTTTCCGCGAAGTCCGGCGTAGCCGTATACCTCTATATATACCAAAAGCGCGTCGCCGACCGAGGTGTCGGCCTTATTTCCGGTCGGGGCGTATGCCTCGCGGAAGTAGTGGTATGCCGCCATGAAATCCCGCCGCTCGTCCTCCGTCCAGACCTCGTCGGGGGCCTTCCCGAGAAGCCGCTGGAGCTTCGCGTAGCTCTGAGGCTTGGAAAATTCCGGAAGATGCATATTGCTGCAGCGGTTAAATTCCAGAAAAGCGTTATAAAGCTCGACCTCGCGGGAGCCGTTTTGCTCCGGCATAATGCGGATAACCTTGGCATAGACGGTCGGCGCGCCGAAGAATTTCAGGACGCTGACGCGTTTATTGCCCTCCTCGACGTAGTAGCGGTTCATGTATTCATAGCAGGTGATTGGGTCGCGGATTCCCTCGGCGACGTGGGCCTCGCAGAGGGCGGACCATTTGCTTGCAAACTCTGAGGTTTCGGAGAGAAGCGGTAAAAAGTTCCTCGCAAACGCGCCGGCGCGCCCGGCGTTTCGCGTTCCGACAATCAGCTCGGACGGAATCCACTTTGTTCCGAGGCTGACGCCGCTCTTGATTCTTTCTGAGGGAAGGAAGTCGTCTAAAAGCGGCAGATAGGGGTGTTCGCCCCGCGCCGCACATGCCCGAACCTCGCGCTGTGCAAGCTTAAGCGCGTCTTTGTAGTACGAATCAGGCATCTGATTGTCCCCTTTCATTGAAAATGTAACCAAATCTTAAAATAAATATTCGTGCAGTATGCACAACGGGAGTATATCACGAAATAGCGGGGATGTCAAGGGGTAAATATGCGTTTTTCGGGCGTTTTCCGCGAAAAACCCACAGCAGGGCAGGGGAGAATCTCGCGTTATGCTAATGCTCGGCAAATTTCCGGATACCGCAGGCGGATATTGACACATGTAAAATAACGGGGTATAATAAAGCCGACAATTTTCCATCTATGGAGGCGAAAGAATGGCAGAGAAAAAAGGCGGGAGAGCGCGGCAGGACCCGCAGTTCAAACCGGATATTCCCAAAGAATTTGAGGAGCTTACCGCCGAGAATTTTGCGTATTTGCAGATGCTGATTGAGTTTCGCGTCGATCGGCTGTTCGCGCATGCGGTTCCGCTCCGGCAGGTGCTTTATGCCGCCGTCGAGGACATCTCGGTATTGGACGGCGACGGCGACGAGCTGATAGAGCGGCTTTCAAAGGTCGTCGGAATGGACCCGAAAACGACAAAATATTCGCTGACGTTCGCCGCAGAGTATGTTTTGTCACGCTGTCTGCCGTCGCAGATTGTTAAAGAGTATTACTATGGCACCGAGCGGAAGTTTCCCGACGAATCGAACCTGAAGGACTGCCTGCTTTTCCTCGCGGGTGCGTTCGAGTGCGAGTACGAGAAGCTGCGGTATAACCCGGATTTTTATATTGCAAATTTGGATTTGGAGTAGGGGGGTTGAGAGCTGCGCGAGTGGGGCGCGGCTTTTTTTGTGGGGATTTGGGGTTACTGCAAAAAGAGCCGCGCGGCGGAAAAAGCTGCCTTCTGCGTCCCACCCGCCCGCCCCCGAAGTTTCGCGCCATTTTCCCGCTTTTTCCGCCGCGCTGGTTTGAGTGCTGCCATCGTAGGCGCGGCGAATGGGGCGGGAAGTCAGAGGGAAAGTTTAGCGGGCGGGCGGGTGGGCGCAGGCAACAGCCCCCATTCGCCGCGCCGGCACATAGCAGAAACCAAAAAAAGAGGAAAAAATACAGCCGCCGGATTTTGGTTACACACGCAAATTTTCATCTTCACCCCTCCGTTTTCCGTTTTCTGACTTCCGACCTCTGTCCGCGCCTCCACAAAAAATCCCCCAAAGGAAAACAGCCGGCCATAAGGCCGGCTGCATCCGAGAGGGAAAAAATGAAAACAGCGCACTAAAAAATGCTGGAAGAGGGCGAAAGGTGTGCGCGTCCCGAAGCCCGGTTGGCTCCGGGCGCGCAAAAGAAAGGGAAAATATGAAAAAGCACGGTATTTGCTCTTGATGTTTGGCGGGAGAATGAGGCTTCCCCCTCAGCCTTCAACGCCTGCGGGCGTCGAATTAAAACGTCAGCCCTTGTTTTCGGGCGTGGTTTCCATTAAAACTACGTCTATATCGAAGCTTCTGCCGCTGCGGTAGACGCTCAGCGTTACGGTGTCGCCGACCGAGTAGCGGTTCTGGATTTCGTTCAAATCCTCCGGCTTCTCGACGCTCTCGCCTTCCATGCCGATGATTACGTCGCCCGCCATAATTCCCGCTTTTTCGGCGGAACCGCCCGGCATTACAAACCGGACATACGCGCCCTTCGGGATTCTGTAGCAGATTGAAAGAATGTCGTCGACCGTTTCGCTGATGATTCCGAGCGACGGCCTTCCGGGGACATAGCCGTAGGCAATCAAATCCTCGACTATCGGAAGAGCTTCGTCAATCGGTATCGCAAAGCCGAGGCTTTCGCCGTAAATCGAGCTTACCTTCGCGGAGGTTATTCCTACGACAAGCCCATAGGCGTTGATGAGCGGGCCGCCCGAGTTTCCGTTGTTGATGGACGCACTCGTCTGTAAAAGGTTCATCGTGTTGTCGCCGATGGTGACGGTTCTGTCGAGCCCGGAGATTATTCCCGTCGTCATTGTCCCGTAAAGGTCGAAACCGAGGGGATTTCCGATTGCGACGGCGATTTCGCCTACCCGAAGCTCGTCGGATTTGCCGAATTCAACGGGGACAAGCTCTATTTCGCCGGGATTTACCTTTAAAATCGCGATGTCGGTCTGCTCGTCTGAGCCGATAACGGTCGCCTCGTACTCGTTGAGGTCGCCGTCAACGATAATCACGGAGATATAATTCTTAATAACATGGGCGTTTGTGACGACGTAGCCGTCCTCGCTGATTATGAAGCCGGTGCCGTTCTGGATTCCGCCCCTGACTGTCGCGGAAACGCCGACCACCGATTTCGACACCTTGTCGTAGATGTCGGGGAGCTTCATCGCGTCGTCGGGGGTTGCAAGCTGTTCAATCGTCGGGAAGTCGCGGAGCTTTTCGGGCGTTGAAACCGCCTCTGCCAAATCCTCGCTCTCCTCCTCGGATTCGATAATCTGCTCAATCCCGTCGTCGGAATCGCCGCCCTCGTCGTCGGTTTCATTCTTAAAAGCGTGAATGTCCTGGTCGACCTTCTGGCGTTCGTCGGGGTCAATTGGGTCGCCATGGCTGTCGGCGTAGGGGCTTCTTAAGGAGTATCCCCCCGAAAAATAGGTATATGCTGAAATTGAAAGTATCGAAACAATAAATGCCGACAAAACGCATGCAATCGCTATAATAAGCCCTTTTCCGAAGTTTTTCTTCTTTTTCGGAGCCTCGGGGCTGTAGACGAATTCGTTTGTCTGCGGCCGGAAGTAGCCCTGGCTCGGCGCGCCGTAGGGATTGTATGACGACGGTGCGCGCTGAGGCTGCGCGGGGGAAGTATAGCTTCCGCTCCTGCTGTCATAGGCCGGGTCGCGGGTCGGCTCGGGAACGCCCTGCTGCGGAGCATATCCGTATCCCGGCTGCTGTGGATACTGCGGCGGCGCGGGGGGAATCTGTCCCTGGACGGGCGGCTGCGGCGGCACTTCGCACTGAGTCTGAGAAAAGCTCTCCGGAGCGGGCTGCGCCTCGACTTCCTCAAAATCGGGAGAAGATGAGGTTTCCGCCGTATCGGCCTCGTCCGCAACATCGGCTTCCTCCGGTTCGTCGTTTTCGGGGACAATCGCGGGTTCCGCCTCAGTATTGTCATTCAAAACGCTTTCGGCAGCGGGATTTTCAGTAAAAGCACCGTTTTCCGAAGCTTCTCTGTCGGACGCTTCGGCTCCGATTTCGCTGTCGTTGAAATACTGTTCGGACATCTCGGTTATACCTCCGAAAAAAACTTTCGAGCATTGGCGCGGCTCTCTGCCGCCTTCAGTGATTATTATTATACCTGGCTTTGTGAAAACTGCATGAAAAATAACGGAATATTCGGGGTTACTTTGGGGGAAAGGGGCTTAAAAGAAAACAGGGGTCGGAAGTCGGAGGGTGGATTTTGTGGAGGTGGGGAGGCGCGGCGAAGGGGGCGGTCGGGGAGCTGGAAGCTTTGGGGGGCGGGCGGGTGGGGCGCAGGGATTAGCCCCCTTCGCCGCGCCGGGGTTGCGCGGAAAGCTTCGGCGAGCCGCGCGCCCGACCCCGGCCCGAGCCGAACCCCATCCCCCGGAGCCCCCTTGCGGGGCGGAGCGGGGATGGGTGAGGCTCGGGCTTTAGCAGGAGGACGGTGTTTTTTACCAAAGCCGGATACTTGTGCTCCTATCTTTTAGCGCGCACCGAGCTGCGGCTCTACCGTTCTGTTTTCTGACTTCCGATTTCTGTGCCTCTGACCGAATTCGTTCCTCACCCACCCCCGCTCAGCCCCGCAAGGGGGCTTCGGGGGGCGGGTTCGTCGCGAATGGGGGCGCGGG
>CANPZQ010000122.1 GCA_947588775.1 uncultured Clostridia bacterium | reverse complement strand
TGCCTCTGTAGCTCAGTTGGTAGAGCAGGGGACTGAAAATCCCCGTGTCATTGGTTCAATTCCGATCGGAGGCACCAGAAAGTTTCGAGGTTTGCGGTTGCCGATTGCCGGTATTTTTCCACACCGGCCGCCGGCAGCCAACCTTAAAACTAACAACTAATCACTAACAACTATTTGCGGATTTAGCTCATCTGGCAGAGCGCCACCTTGCCAAGGTGGAGGTAGCGAGTTCAAGCCTCGTAATCCGCTCCATCATTACCGTCGTGGGAATACCTGCGGCGATAATTTTTTTAGAGGGGCATGGAGCGGGGCGCGGTCGATGTGGGGGATTCTGCTATGCTCGTATGTCCGCGCGGCGGAAAAAGCTGGTGCGGTTGGTCCCACCCGCCCGCCCCCATAGTTTCGCGGCTTTTTCCCGCTTTTTCCGCTGCGCTTACAAAGCGGCTCTGACTTAGCTTTGCGAAATGAGCGGGTTTGGTTAAAAGGGGCCTTTTGTTGGGGCTTCTGGAGGAAACCTTTATGCTCCTATCGCAATCTGGGGAAAGAGGCGCATTTGGGTGTCAGTGCCTTTTTTGTGGGGGTAACCCCCGGCGAGGGTTCCCCCGCGGAAAACAGCCCGCAGGGCTGATTTTCCGACTCCCCTTCCTGCGCTTTTTGTGAGTATAAAAGAGATTTCGCGGCCTGCGGAGCGCGACAAGGGGCTCCGCCCCTTGACCCTGCGGCCTTTGAAAAGGCCGGCGAAACTTTTTAATTTTTTATATCAACCCATCATCGACTATCTTCAGGGGGTGAAAATATGCGCGTGGCGGTTTGCGACGACGAGGAGGCCGAGCGGGAGCGTTTTTGCGAAGAGCTCGGACGGTTCGATTCCGGGCTTCGGGCGGAGATGTTCGCCGACGGCGGCGGGCTCCTCGAAGCGGCGGAAAAGAGCCCGCCGTTCGACGTCGTCTTTCTCGACATCTATCTTTCAAACGAAAACGGAATCGACGTCGCGAAAAGGCTGCGGGAGCTTTCGCCTGCGACGGCCGTCGTCTTTGTGACGACGAGCCGCGACCATGCCGTAGACGCGTTTTCGCTTTACGCGCTCCACTATCTCGTTAAGCCGGTTACGAAAGAGGGAATCGCGGAGGCGTTTCACAGGCTCGGGGAGAGCCGTTTAGGGCGGCGGGAACAGGCGACCTTTACCGTCGGCGCGGACAAGCGCACCGTGCCGCTTGACAGAATCTGCCTTCTTGAAAACGAGAACCACGCCGTAAACGTGCTTCTTTCGGACGGCGCAAGCTTCAAGGTCTGGACGCCGTTTCAGGAGCTTGAGAGAATGATGGACGGGCGGTTTCTGAAGATAAACCGCGGGCTTGTCGTGAACATGGATTTTATCGAGCAGATGCGGACCGACACCTGCGTTTTGCGGGGCGGGCTGCGGCTTCCGATAGCCGTCCGGCGAAGCTCCGCAATCCGCTCGGCATACGACGACTATGTCTTTGCGAAGCTTTCGCAGAGAAAGGGGATTTAATTAGAGTGCGGAAGTCGGATTGACAGAAATCTGTTTTCTGTTTTCCGGCAGTGGAGGCGGCGCGGCGAATGGGGCTGCTGCCCTGCGCCCACCCACCCGCCCGCCCATCTTTCCCGCAGCCCGCCCGCCCCATTCGCCGCGCCTTCTATGGCAGCGTTACAGGGACTGCGGCGGCAAAAAGGAGTTTAAAAAATGACCGTATTTATTCAAAACGCGCTCGGGTTCTGGCTTCAGCTGTTTCCCTGCGTGCTTATAATCTTCCTGCCGTTCTCCGCCGAGGCCTACCGCGTCAAAAAAAGGTCGTTTCTTATCGGAATGACCGCGTTTACCGTCGGCTGTTCGGCGCTTTATTCGGCGGTTCTTTGCCTTCGCGATACCGAAAAAGTCCCCTACCACAACATGATTTCAAACGTTTCGATGCTTATAGCACTGCTTCTTATACTCGGGGCATATGTTCTTCTTGTCCGGGAATCGATGATGAAAAAGCTGCTCGTTTTTTCGGTCGCAGGATTCTACGGGGTCGCGGTGTTTATGTTAATCAACCTAATCGACCCCTTCTTTTCGGACGCGGAATATATCGGCGTTTACGCATACGACTGGCTGACCGACGCGGAATGCGCGGTTATTTCGGCGGTTTTGTTCACGGTTCTCGTCGTCGCGGTAATCCGCCCGCTTTCGGAATATATCCGCGAAATCGAGCCGCAGAGCATGAAGCGGGAATTCGCAATCGCGACGGTATCAACCCTCTTCTATTTTATAATGGAATTTTATTGCAGCACCCTTTTCAGCACGTTCAGCGGCTTCGACGGCGTTTGGGGGATTTCGCAGTACCAGCTTCTTATAATGATACTGATTATGGCGTATCAGATTGCGATTTACTGGCTTATTTTCCGGGAATCCGTCCGCCGGAAGCATGACAGCGACCGCCGCAGGGCTCTTGAAATCCGACAGCTTCAGTATGAAATGATAGTCGGCGACATGGAGAATATCCGCAGAATGCGCCACGATTTAAGGCACCACTACGCCACCCTCGGCGACATGCTTGAGCGCGGGCGGCTCGACGAAATGCGGGAATACATCTCGGGGCAGCTCGACGCGACGGTTAAACACGACAGCGAGGTTTACTGCCAAAACGTCGCCATAAACGGCCTTTTGCAGTGTTATATCGGAATGGCGAGGGACGAGGATATTCGCTGCGACGTAAAAGCGGACTGCGCCGAAGCGGCAATCGAGCCCGCCGACCTTACGGTTATTTTCGGAAACGCGATGGAAAACGCGATAATTTCCTGCCGGAAATGCCCCGAAAACAGGTGGATAGAAATCCAAATAGGCACCTTCGGCGGCTCCTTGGCGATTGAAATCTCCAACTCCTGCCGCGAGGTAAAGCTCGCGCCTTCCTATCGCGGCGCGGAGGGCTTCCTTCCCGCCGAAGCGTACCTCAGCACCCGCCGCGACGGCGGCTACGGCCTCGGGAGCATTGCCCACACCGCTCGCAAATATGACGGCACCGCGCAGTTTAAGTTTGACGGCGGCGAGCAGGCGTTTACGGCGAGGATTCGGTTGAATGGAGGGAAGGGGTAAAGGGGGGGTTCGGCGGCGTTGTTTTAGTGCAGGAGGTAGGCGCGGCGAAGGGGGCGGGAGGTTAGCGGGAAGGTATAGGGGGCGGGTGGGTGGGCGCAGGAAATCAGCCCCCTTCGCCGCGCCGGGGTTGCGCAGGAAACCGAAGCGGCCTGCGCGCCAAACCCCTGCCTGAGCCGAATCCCGTCCTCCGGAGCCGCAGGCGGAGCGGGGGTGGGTGAGGCTCGGGCTTTGGGCGGGGGCAGTTTACCCGAAAGTCTGTGCAGACTCCCGGCGCGGGGACTGCGCTGGCTGGGTTGGCCCCACCCGCCCGCCCACCCACTTTCCTGCATTTTCCCCGCTCCGTCCCCGCGCCTTCTCTGCGCAAAACTGCCCCGCCCCGAAATTTTGCCTTCCGCCGCAGTTTTCTAAAAGGTTCTCGCTGCGCCTCACCACGAGGGGAGGCGCAGGGCCGACGTAATTGACCGGCGCTATAAAAATCCCCCGCTCCCCTCCCCAAAGCTCCGTTTCCCGGCTTCGGCAGGTTTTCGCGGGGGTAAATTATCTTACTTCAGCTTCGCGTTGTCCTTCGCTCTCTGGACGTTGGAGAGCGTCTTTTTGCGGAGCCTGATGTTCTTCGGCGTGACTTCGACAAGCTCGTCGTCGGCGATGAATTCGAGGCTGTCCTCAAGGCTGAAGATTCGCGGCGGGATAAGCCGCAGAGCGTCGTCGGAGCCGCTCGCGCGGGTATTCGTCAGGTGCTTGCGCTTGCAGACGTTTACAACCAAATCCCCCGGCTTCGGCGAAACGCCGACTATCATTCCCTCGTACACCTGAACGCCCGCGCCGATGAAGAGCGCGCCGCGCTCCTGGGCGTTATAGAGGCCGTATGTAACCGCCTCGCCCGATTCAAATGCGACAAGCGAACCGCTCGTTCTTCTCGGAATATCGCCCTTATACGGCTCATAGCCGTAAAACACCGAGCTCATTATTCCCTCGCCCTTTGTATCCGTCAAAAACTCGTTTCTGTAGCCGAAAAGCCCTCTTGCGGGAACATGGAACACCGCCCTCATTCTCGAGCCCATCGGGGTCATCGACACCATCTCCCCCTTGCGGGTACCCATCTTCTCCATAACCGCGCCGAGCGAAGCCTCCGGAACGTCTACGACAAGCTCTTCTATCGGCTCGCAGAGCTTTCCCTCCACCTCTTTATAGAGAACGCGCGGCGTCGATACGCCCATCTCATAGCCCTCGCGGCGCATGTTTTCGATTAAGATGGAAAGGTGCATCTCGCCTCTTCCGGCGACCTTAAATGCGTCGGTAGTGTCTGTTTCGGTGACGCGAAGCGAAACGTCCTTCAGAAGCTCCCTGAAAAGCCTGTCGCGAAGGTGCCGCGACGTCACATATTTCCCTTCCCGCCCCGCAAAGGGCGAATCGTTGACGGAAAACGTCATCTCGACCGTCGGCTCGCTTATTTTTACGAAAGGCAGGGCCTCGAAGCTCTGCGGGTCGCCGATGGTGTCGCCGATGGTGATATTCTCGATTCCGCTGATGCATACGATGTCGCCGACCGAGGCGGCTTCGGCGGGGGTCCGCTCAAGCCCGTTGATTTGGTAAAGCGTAACGACCTTCGAGCGGTATTCCTTTTTCGTGTGATGGAAGTCGCCTATCATGATTTCCTGATTCACGCGAACGGTTCCCCGCTCGATTTTGCCGATGGCGATTCTTCCGACATAGTCGTTGTAGTCGATTGAGCTTACAAGCATCTGAAGCGGCTCGTCGGGCTCGCCCTGCGGCGCGGGGATATATTCAAGTATTTTATTAAACAGCGGGATTAAATCCGTTCCGGGGCTGTGCTCGTCCTCCGAGGCGGTCCCGTCCCGCCCCGAGCAGAAGAGAATAGGGCTGTCAAGCTGCTCGTCGGAGGCGTTTAAGTCCATCAAAAGCTCGTAGCATTCGTCGATTACCTCGTCGATTCTCGCGTCGGGGCGGTCGATTTTGTTTATTACAATAATTACACGGTGGCCGAGCTCAAGCGCGTGCTGCAAGACGAAGCGCGTCTGGGGCATCGGCCCCTCGGCGGCGTCGACCAAAAGGATTACGCCGTCAACCATCTTTAAAATACGCTCGACCTCGCCGCCGAAATCGGCATGGCCGGGGGTATCGACGATATTTATCTTAACGCCCTTATACATCACGGAGGTGTTTTTCGCGAGGATTGTGATGCCGCGCTCGCGCTCGATGTCGTTTGAATCCATCACCCGCTCGTTGACGACCTGGTTTGTCCGAAACGTCCCGCTCTGGCGAAGCATTCCGTCGACAAGGGTAGTTTTCCCGTGGTCGACATGCGCGATAATCGCGACGTTTCTTAAATCGTTTCTAATCAATCTGCCTCTCTCCTTGTCCGATTTTTCCAAAATAGTATTATACTATTTGAAAAGTGCTAAATCAATAGGGATTTTTAACAGAAAAATCGCGGGTTTGCGTGGGGTTTTTGGGAAGGGATATAAAAAATTAACCCCGCAAGGCTTTTGCCCTGCGGGGGTGTGGCTGCCTCTGTCAGGCTCGAACTGACGACCCCATGATTAACAGTCATGTGCTCTACCGACTGAGCTAAGAGGCAATAAGCATAAGCCGGGGCTTATGCTTATCGGGTGTCGGCAACACCAATTTTCCCGGCACGTCGCCGTGCAAGTATCGTAGGCGCGAGTGAGCTTAACTTCTGTGTTCGGCATGGGAACAGGTGGGACCTCACC
>CANPZQ010000121.1 GCA_947588775.1 uncultured Clostridia bacterium | reverse complement strand
CGCGCCCCCATTCGCGACGAACCCGTCCCCCGAAGCCCCCTTGCGGGGCTGAGCGGGGATGGGTGAGGAACGAATTTTACCCGCCGGCCTTGCAAAATTTCGATAGGGGCAGCGTTTGACTTCTGACCTCCGTTTTCCGCTTTCCGCTAACCCCCGCGCGGCGGAAAAAGCTGGTGCGTCGGCCCCCCCCCCCCCCCCCCCCCCCCCCCCCCCCCCCCCCCCCCCCGAATGGGGCGTAAGGAAAGCGGGAAACCTTAGAGGGCGGGCGGGTGGGCGCAGGAAACCAGCCCCATTCGCCGCGCCGGCCCGAAGCAAAACCACTTTCCAAACATCTCCCGCTCCCAAAGCCCGCACCCGCTCCCACCCGCAGCTCCGCACAACAAAATTCACTACACCCCAAGCCGTCCTCACCCCTCGCTCACCTCTCCGCCATACCCCCCTCCATTCCCCAATAATAACCTTTTGCCCAAAACATACCGCCAAAAAGCGGCGAAATTCTGCTAATTTTTTTGGCAAAAATCGCTTGTAACGAGCGTGTAAATGTGTTATACTTAACAGGAAACCAATTTTCAGCAAAGGATGAGTACAGTGAGTATGTTTAAAAAGGATATAGGAATCGACCTCGGAACCGCGAACACCCTCGTTTACGCAAAGGGAAAGGGGATAATTCTCCGCGAGCCCTCCGTCGTCGCGGTCGACACCAAGACCGACGTTGTGCGCTACGTCGGCACCGAAGCCAAAAACATAATCGGTAGAACCCCGGGTTCTATCCGCGCGGTTCGCCCTCTTAAGGACGGCGTTATCGCGGATTTCGACATGACCACCGCGATGCTTCAGGAATTTATCCGCAAGGCTCTCGGGAACCCTCTTGCAAAGGCGAGGGTTATAATCTGCATTCCTTCCGGCGTAACGGCCGTTGAACGCCGCGCCGTAAAGGAAGCCGCCGAGGGTGCGGGTGCAAAAAAGGTAGCGATTATTGAGGAGCCGATGGCGGCGGCAATCGGCGCGGGGCTTCCGGTTGAATCTCCGACAGGCTCTATGATTGTCGACATCGGCGGCGGCACCAGCGAGGTCGCGGTAATCTCGCTCTGCGGAATCGTCACCAGCCGTTCCGTAAGGGTCGCGGGCGACGAGTTTGACAATTCGATTATAAACTTTATCAAGAAAAAATACAACCTCCTCATCGGCGAGCGCACCGCCGAAACCATCAAAATCACCATCGGCTCCGCCTATCCGACCGACGAGGACACCGAGCTTGAAATCAAGGGCCGGAACCTTCTCACCGGGCTTCCCGAGAACATCACCGTTACCTCCGAGGAAATCCGCGAGGCTCTTTCCGAGTCGCTTTCGCACATTATCGAGGCAATCAAGGTTACCTTGGAGCGCACCCCGCCGGAGCTTTCCGCCGACATCATCGACGCGGGCATCACCCTTGCGGGCGGCGGCGCGCTGCTGCGCGGGCTCGACAGGCTTATCAACGAGGAAACCGGAATCCCGGTTCACATTGCCGAGCGGCCGCTCGACTGCGTCGTCGACGGCACCGGGAAGCTTTTGGACAACATCGGAGAGCTTCAGGACGTTTTGAACGGGGAAGGGGTTTGAGGCAGATAGCAGGTGGCAGAAGTCGGTCGGGCGTGTTTGGCTGCGGCTTTCATAGTCTGATTTCTGAAATCTGAGTTCTGCGGGTCTTACCGGATTCATTCCTCACCCACCCCGCTCCGCCTGCGGGCTCCGGGGGTGGGATTCGTCGCGAACTTGGGGGCGCGGGGACTGCGCTGGTTTGGTTGGCCCCACCCGCCCGCCCCCATAGTTTCGCTCTTCCGCCCGCTCCGTCCCCGCGCCCCCTTACAAAGTGCCTCTTTTAAAACTTTGCAAAATGAGCAAACATGGGTAAAAGGGCCTTTTTGTTGGGGCTTCTGGAGGAAACCTTTAGGTTCCTATCACCAAATGAGTAAAGAGGCACATTTGGGTGCTGTGCCTTCTTTGTTGGGGGAACCAACGCCAGCGACAAAACTTGCTTTTCGGACTTCGCGGTCATAAATGACCGACCGCTCGTCCTCAAAGAGTTTTGTTCCGCTGTCGTAGGCGAGGGTTCCCCCGCAAGAAACAGCCCACAGGACTGATTTCTTGGCTCCCCTTCCTGCGCTTTTTGTGAGTATAAAAGAGATTTCGCGGCCTGCGGGCCGCGACAAGGGGCTCCGCCCCTTGACCCCGCAAGCCTTTTGAAAAAGGCTTGAGCGAAAACTTTTGAATTTTTTGTTTATTTGCGTTAAATATCCCGTCGCCGCGCCGCTTATGCCTACGGGCGTGAGCGGGGCGCGTTTTAAAATGCGAAAGGAGTGGCCGTCATTAAGGAATTTTTCCGCTCGAAAAAATTTCTTGTAATCGCCTGCATAGCGGCGTTTCTTATCGGAATTATGATTTACGCGGCGGTCAGCTCGTCCAACGCGATTTCCTCGGCCATCGGGACGGTTTTCGCGCCGGTGCAGAAGCTTTCAAATAAAATCTCCGACGCCGTGACCGGAGGGCTCGATATGCTCTTCAACGCCCGCGAATATTATGAGGAAAATCAGGAGCTCAAAAAGGAGCTCGCCGCGCTCTATGCGCAGATTTCCGACTATACCGAAATCTCGCAGGAAAACGACCGCCTCCGCGATATGATTGACCTTGCGCAGTCAAACGCCGGAATCGAGTTTTCCGAGCCATGCACCGTAATCGGGCGGACGGCGAACGATATTTACGGCTCGTTTTTCATCGACAAGGGCGAAAAGGACGGCGTTGAATACTACGACCCGGTCGTTACGGCCGACGGGTTAATCGGCTTTGTGACGGAGGTGCAGTACACCTACTCCCTCGTCACGCCGCTTTTGTCGAATGAAATATCTCTGGGCGTATACTGCGTCCGCACCGGCGAAACCGGAGTAATCGAGGGGAGCTACGAGCTTGCCCTCGACGGAATGGTGAGAATGGTATACATTCCGCTTGAATGCGAGCTTACCGAGGGGGATATAGTAATCACCTCGGGCTACAGCGGAAACGTCCCCAAGGGAATCGTCGTCGGGACCGTCGGGGAAACCCAAATCGCCTCGAACGGACTTTCGCGCGTCGGGGTAATAAAGCCCACCGTCGACCCGTTCGGGCAAAAAACCGTCTTTGTAATCACCGATTTCGACGGGAAAGGAGCGGGCTATGAAGATAAATAACGCTCCGCAGGCCCCCGTTTCCCATCTTAGGCTTAAAATCGCTCTTAAGTGGATATTCTTCTCGGTATCGGCGGTGTTTATGTTCACCGCCTCGACCTCCGGCGGGCGCGGGCCGAAGGCCCTGCTTTTATTCCCGATGACCGCCGCCGTCGCGGTATTCGAGTCGGAAATTCCGTCGGCGGTATACGGCTCGCTCTGTGGGCTGCTTTTGGACGTTTCCTTGGGGAAGCTTCCCGGGTTCACGGCTCTTTGGCTCTGTTTGGTATGCGCGGGGGCTTCCGCGCTCTTCGGGCAGCTTCTTCGGAAAAATTTCGTGAACTATCTCTGGGTTTTCGCCCTCGCGGGAAGCGTATATCTTTATATAGACTATTATTTGTATTATAAAATTTGGGCATACGAGGGCTACCGCCTCGCGCTCACCGAAAGGCTTATTCCGTCGGCATTTAAAACGCTTTTATGGGCGGTTCCGGTTTATTTAGCCGTATACGCCGCCGAACGCCTAAGCGGAATTTCGCGGAAGCTCGACCTCGAGGAGCGGGACAAGAACATCGACAGGGTCTGACATTTACGGGGAGCTTGGTTTATGAAAAGGTTTTTTGAAGTCGCGCGGATAATTTTCGCAATCGCGCTTTTGGCGTTAAGCGTTATCTTCGCGGGCTCTACGCTTATGAAAATACAGATTGTCGACGGAGAGATGTATCTCGAAAAGTCGAAAACATCGACAACTGCGGTGCAGTCGGTTTCGGCGGCGCGGGGACAGATTGTCGACGCGAAAAAACGACCCCTTGTCGAAAACCGCGTAAGCTACAACGTCGTCGTGAACCGCTCATTCTTCCCCGACAAAAAGTCGGAGCAAAACGACGTTATCTTAAAAGTCGCGAAGCTTTTAAAAAACCGCGGAATCGACTGGATTGACGAAATCCCGATTACCCGCGAGGAGCCCTACGAGTTCACTAAAAGCCGCGAGAGCGCGGACGTTGAGAGGATTTTCTCGAAGCTTCGGCTTGCGGGATATTCCTCCGCCGAAAACTGTATAGACGCGTTGATTAAAGAATACGACATCTCACCCGACTATACCGAAGAGGAAAAGCGGATTGTCGCGGGGGTGCGGTACCAGATGATTCTTGCCGATTTTTCGACAAAAACCGACTACGTCTTTGTCAAGGACGTTCCGATTGAGGCGGCGGCGGAAATCCGGGAGCTCGGCTACGCGCTTACCGGCGTCGGAATCGTCGAGGACGCGGTAAGGGTATATAAATCCGGCGATATTTTCCCGCACGGAATTGGCTATGTCGGGCCGATTTACGCCGAGGAATACGCCGCCCTCAAGGAAGCGGGATATTTAATCAGCGATACCGTCGGAAAGGCGGGAATAGAGCGGTCGATGGAGCTCTATCTTCGCGGAAAACGGGGCGAAAAGACTATAACCGTTTCTGGCGACGGAACAATCTCGGAGGCCGTTACTAAGGAGGCGGTCCCCGGGAGAACCGTGGAGCTGTCGATTGATTCGGAGTTTCAGGCGAAGCTCCAGGACATTTTGGGGAATTTCATAAACGACCTCGCGACGGGGGTTCTGACGAAGAAGGACTACGACTTTACCGACTGCTCGGCGGGGGCGATTGTCGTTACCGACGTTAAAACCGGCGCGGTAAAGGGAATGGCGACATACCCGGGATACGACCTCAACGACCTGATTTCAGACTATTCGTCGGTTTTAAACGCCGACGGGCAGCCGCTCTATAACCGCGCGACGGACGGACTTTACCGCCCCGGCTCGGTTATGAAAACAGTAACCGCGACCGCCGCCCTCGGGGAGGGGATTATCTCGCGGGAGGACAAATTCGCATGCCACCGGCAGTACAATTTCCTCGACATTATCGTAAACTGCACCGGCAGCCACGGGAATATAAACGTCGTCACGGCGATACAAAAAAGCTGCAATATTTTCTTCTATCAGGTCGTTCAGAAGCTCGGGCTCGACAAGCTCTTGGAGTATGAGCGGGCGTACGGCCTCGGCGAGGACATGGAGCTTGAAATAAGCTCCGCCGAAGGGTATCTCGCCTGCCCCGAAACCTTCGCGGATTTAAAGCTCGAATGGACGGTCGGTCAGGTTTTACAGGCCGCCATCGGCCAGTCGGAGGTCGGGGTAACGCCGCTTCAGATGTGCGTTTTGGCGTCGACCATCGCGAACAGGGGCGTCAGGTATAAGCCCTATCTTGTGGAGTCGATTTGGGACTACAACATGACCGAAAAAATTTCCGAAACCGAACCGACTGTCGCCGCGACGGTAGACGCGTCGACGGAGGTTTTCGACACGGTTATCGAGGGAATGAAGCTTGCGGCGGAAAACACCACGCAGTCGGTTTATTATTCGACAAACGAGCAAAACGCCTATTTGGCGCAGTATTCTTTGGAGGCACTCCCTTACCCGGCGGCGATTAAAACCGGCACCCCGCAGGCTTCAAACAAGGCGACGCAGAATTCGACCGTGGTGGGATTTTACCCTGCCGACGACCCGGAAATCGCGTTTTCGGTGGTAATTGAGAACGGAGAATATTCAAAATACCTCGTAAGAAAGATAATCGAGGCGTATTACGGATATGAAAGCGGCGTCGTCGATATAGGCGGCGGAAAGCTGCAGAGCGTTGTGAAACAGCGCGGCGATG
>CANPZQ010000120.1 GCA_947588775.1 uncultured Clostridia bacterium | reverse complement strand
TTTATGACCGCGAAGTCCGAAAAGCAAGTTTTGTCGCTGGCGTTGGTTCCCCCAACAAAAAAGGCACTGACACCCAAATGTGCCTCTTATGCAATTTGGCGATAGGAACATAAAGGCGGCCTCCAGAAGCCCCAACAAAAAGGCCCCTAAACTAAGCCTTTCAATCCACCCCAAACTCCGATTTACTCGCCCAAACCATGCGCGCGGGGACGGAGCGGTCAAAGCTTGACATGGGTTGGGGGGTGGGCGGGTGGGGCCAACCCGGCCAGCTCCGTCCCCGCGCCTCCGCCCAACCCCGACCGCGCCCTGCAAGTCAGCGCGTTCAACCATTATCCGCGCATAACCAAACAACCCACCCTCGAGCCCATGCCCCGCGCAGGGCTTTTTTCATTTTCCCGCCTTCGCAGACAAACAGCCCCGTTTCCCGGGCGAAGCCCCGTGCGCTTCGCGCACCGCCGCCTGCGGCGGCGCGCCGGCCTCCGGCCGGCGGGGGCTTCGCCCTCCCCCATATATAAATAGTACCCTTCCTCCCGTAAAGTCCTCTCCCTTTCCACCCACACTCCCCACAAATCCCCCTGTAAAGCCCCGCCCCTTCCCTGCAAGCCCCATACCTTTACGCGCCCCAAAAATCCTCCTCCAACCACAACATTTTGTGGTCAACCCCCTTGACAGCCTCAGCATCATGTGCTATAATCAAAACTGCACTCCGCAAAATTTTTTTCAAAAAAGGCGGCGAAAAAATGGAAATTCACGGCTTTCAGAAGATGACCCTCCTCGACTACCCCGGCAAGGTCGCGGCGACGGTTTTCACCGCAGGCTGCAACCTGCGCTGCCCGTTCTGCCACAACGCTCTGCTCGTCACCCGAATCAACCTCGCCGACCTCGTCGAGTGGGACGAGGTGCTCGGCTACCTGAAAAAGCGGCAGGGGATTCTGGACGGCGTCTGCGTGACCGGCGGCGAGCCGCTGATGTCGGACGGCACCTTCGAGTTCCTGAAACGCGTCCGCGACCTCGGCTACTCAATCAAGCTCGACACCAACGGCACCTTCCCCGAACGCCTCCGACGCGCGGTTATGGGCTCGTTGGTCGACACCGTCGCGATGGACATAAAAAATTCAAAGGAACGCTACGCCGAAACCGTCGGAATAAAGGGCTTCGACGTCGCACCGGTCGCCGAGAGCGTCGAGTTTTTAAAATCCGGGGCCGTCGATTTCGAGTTCCGAACAACGGTTATGCCCGAGCTCCACACCGAGGCCGACATGGAGGCGATAGGGGAATGGCTCAGGGGCGCGCCGAGGTACTATATCCAGCGTTTCAAGGATTCGGGCGACCTCGTCTGCGGAAACGAACGCAGCTTTACCGAGCCTTCGCCCGAATTTATGGAAACCTTACAAAAAATAGCCCAAAAATATATTCAAAACGTAGAATTGCGGGGAATATAGCGGCTTAACCACAATATGTAGTGTTTTGCCCCTTGACAAATGTCAAGATATGCGCTATATTTGATAACAGGCGCGCACCTCAATGTGCCTTTTCGCAAATATTTTTGATTCGAAGGCCGTAAAAAGGCATGAAACGCCCCGGGCGTTTGCATAAAAACCTTCAGCCGGCCGAAATATATACAAAGCCAAAGCAAAGGAGAAATGAAAAGTGTATCAGGTAATCAAAAGGGATGGAAAAGTTGTCGACTTCGATATTTCGAAGATTTCTCACGCGATAGTTCTCGCGTTCGACGCATGCGAGAAGCAGTACAACCAGGATGTCATCGACTTTTTGGCACTTAAAGTCACCGCCGACTTCGAGCCGAAAATCAAAAACGGCAAGGTCGCCGTCGAGGATATTCAGGACAGCGTTGAAAGCGTTCTTATAAAGGGCGGCTACGACAGCGTAGCCAAGGCATACATTCTCTACCGCAAGCAGCGCGAGAAAATCCGCAACCTCAACCAGACCGCCGTCAACTATAAGGAAGTTGTTGACAATTATTTACAGATAAATGACTGGCGCGTAAAGGAAAATTCCACCGTAACCTACTCGGTAGGCGGACTTATCCTCTCGAATTCCGGCGCGATTACCGCGAACTACTGGCTTTCCGAGATTTACGATCAGGAAATCGCCGACGCGCATCGCAACTGCGACATTCACCTTCACGACCTTTCGATGCTCACCGGCTACTGCGCCGGCTGGAGCCTTAAACAGCTCATCAAGGAGGGCCTCGGCGGCATCAACGGCAAAATCACCTCGAGCCCCGCGAGCCATCTTTCCACCCTCTGCAACCAGATGGTAAACTTCCTCGGAATCATGCAGAACGAATGGGCGGGCGCGCAGGCGTTCTCGAGCTTCGACACCTATCTTGCGCCGTTCGTAAAGGTCGACAACCTCACCTATAAGGAAGTCAAGCAGTGCATCCAGAGCTTCGTCTACGGCGTGAACACCCCCTCGAGATGGGGAACTCAGGCTCCGTTCTCGAACATCACCCTCGACTGGACGGTCCCGAACGACCTCGCCGAGCTTCCCTGCATAGTCGGCGGCAAGGAGATGGACTTCTGCTACAAGGACTGCAAGAAGGAAATGGACATGGTGAACAAGGCGTTCATCGAGATAATGATTGAGGGCGACGCCAACGGCCGCGGCTTCCAGTATCCTATTCCGACCTACTCAATCACCTCCGACTTCGACTGGTCGGAAACCGAAAACAACAAGCTTCTCTTCGAGATGACCGCGAAGTACGGCACCCCGTATTTCTCGAACTACATCAACTCCGACATGGAGCCCTCCGACGTAAGAAGCATGTGCTGCCGCTTAAGACTTGACCTCAGAGAGCTCAGAAAGAAATCCGGCGGCTTCTTCGGCTCCGGCGAATCCACCGGCTCCGTCGGCGTCGTAACCATTAACATGCCGAAAATCGCCTATCTTTCCAAGGACGAAAAGGAATTCTACGAGAGGCTCGACAGGCTGATGGATTTGTCGGCGCGCTCCCTGAAAATAAAGAGAACCGTCATCACCAAGCTGATGGACGCGGGGCTTTACCCCTATACGAAGCGTTACCTCGGCACCCTCGACAACCACTTCTCCACCATCGGACTTGTCGGCATGAACGAAGCCTGCCTCAACGCGAAGTGGCTCAGGTGCAATATGATTGACGAGCGCGCCCAGCAGTTTACAAAGGACGTTCTGAACCATATGCGCGAGCGTCTTTCCGACTATCAGGAGCAGTACGGCGACCTCTATAACCTCGAGGCCACCCCTGCGGAATCGACGGCCTACCGCCTTGCAAAGCACGACAAGGAGAAGTATCCCGACATCATCACCGCTTCCGACGGAACGCCCTACTACACCAACTCCTCGCACCTTCCCGTCGGCTATACCGAGGACATCTTCTCGGCTCTCGACATTCAGGACGATTTGCAGACGCTTTACACCTCGGGAACCGTTTTCCACGCGTTTTTGGGCGAGAAGCTCCCCGACTGGAAGTCGGCCGCGAACCTTGTCCGCAAGATTGCCGAAAACTACAAGCTGCCCTATTACACCCTTTCCCCGACATACTCCGTCTGCCGCAACCACGGCTACCTCACCGGCGAACAGCATGTCTGCCCGCACTGCGGCGAGCCGACCGAAACCTACAGCCGCATAACCGGCTACTACCGCCCGGTTCAGGCATGGAACGACGGCAAGGCCCAGGAATTCAAGGAGAGAAAGACCTACAATATCGCGACATCGGTGCTTCGCCGCAACGGAGTGGAATCCCGGGTCGAGATGGGCTCCGAGAGCGAGGGCGCGGCGATTGCCGACGGCTCTTACCTCTTTACTACCGCGACCTGCCCCAACTGCAAGGTTATAAAGGGAATTCTGGACAGGCAGGGCTATAAATACGAAACCCTTCTTGCAAACGAAAACCGCGAGCTTTGCGAGGCGTTCGACATTCGTCAGGCTCCGACGCTTGTCGTTGTCAAAAACGGCGAGTTTGAGAAGTTCGCCGGGGTTTCCGACATCAAAAAGCATACCGCACCCGCTACCGTAAGCGCGTAAAACTTCCGGCAGGGGAGCAGCCTCCCAAGGTCCGCGCCTCACCCGCCCCCGCTCCGCCCCGCAAGGGGACTCCGGGGGGCGGGATTCGCCGCGGACGGCGCGCGGGAGGGTGTTGCTTGCGTCGGCAACCTTCCCTCTCCCTCCCCGCCCCCTCCCGCGCGCCCCACAATCCCCCCACACAAAGGTGTTCAAATGTACGATATAATCATAATCGGCGGCGGCCCCGCCGGACTAACCGCCGCGCTCTATGCCCGCCGCGCGGAAAAATCGGTTCTTTTGCTTGAAAAAGCGGCGTTCGGCGGGCAGATAACCTTTTCTCCGCTCGTTGAAAATATCCCGGGCTGCGCGTCGGTTTCCGGAAACGAGTTCGCGGCGCAGCTCACCGACCGTGTTCTTGAGCTCGGCGCAGAGCTTGAGCCGTGCGAAGCGACGGGCATAAAAATATCCCCCGACGGCAAAAAAACGGTTTTGACCGACGACGGGGAATTTGATGGGAGGGCCGTTATCGTCGCGACGGGCGCAAAACATCGGCTCCTCGGCGCGAAAAATGAGGAAAAATTCATCGGCAGCGGCGAATCGTTCTGCGCGGTGTGCGACGGCGCGTTCTATCAGGGAAAATCGGTCGGCGTTGTCGGCGGCGGAAACTCCGCAATTCAGGAAGCATTGCTCCTTGCGGACGTTTGTTCGCATGTAACCGTAATACAGAACCTCGGCTTTTTGACGGGGGAGGCGAGCCTTCGCGAACGCCTTCTGAAAAAACAGAATGTTGAGATAATTTATAATTCCACCGTTCTTTCGCTCGAGGGCGACGCGGAATTTTCGGGCGTAACCGTCCGAAGCGATGAGGGCGGCGAGAAATTTATCCCCCTTGACGGGCTGTTTGTCGCCATCGGCCTCGAACCGCAGAATTCAGCATTTGAAAGCGCGGTTTCGCTCGATGAGGCGGGCTACGCCGATTCGGGGGAGGACTGCATAACAAAAACTCCCGGCGTTTTCGTTGCCGGAGATTGCCGCCGAAAGCGGGTGCGCCAGGTCGCTACCGCCTGTTCCGACGGTGCGGTCGCGGCACTTGCGGCCTGCGACTACATTGATTCGACAGCTTCGTAAACCCACGTTTCATTTACTATATTGGAAAACCGTCTGCCAAAAGGGGCCGAAAAGCTCCCGGCAGGCGTTTTTCTTTATTTTTTAACGGTGTGAATTCCGTCGAGGTCGTAGCATCGGACGAAATCCTCGACGATTGCCCCGTTTTTTATGTAATGGAGCAAAATTTCCGCGCACGCCCGCGCGTCGCTTCCGGCATTGTGGTGGTCGAGGTCGATGAAGAGGGCGCGGCAGATGGTGTCGAGGCGGTGATTTTCAAGCCCCGGCAGCAGCTTTTTCCCCATTCTGCAGGTGCAGGCGTAGGAGGTGAGGCCGCTGTGGGGTATTCCGTAGTCGCGCAGGCACTTTGAGAGCACGCTCATGTCGAACTGCGCGTTGTGGGCGACGAGAAGCCCGCTTTTGAGGATAGGGGAGAGTGTCGGCCAGAGCTCGCCGAAGGTCGGCGCGGAGGCCGCCATTTCGGGGGTAATCCCGGTGAGGGCGACGTTGAAGGCGTCGAAGCCCTGTTCGGGGTTGACGAGGGAGTAGAACCCGTCGCAAACCTCGCCGTTTTCGACGGCGTAGATTCCGATTGCGCTCATTCGGTTATTAAAGTGATTAGGCGTTTCAACATCAAAGCATATGTATCTCATGGTCGGCTCCTGTAGAAATTATATAAAAATTTAAAAGTTTTCGCTCAAGCCTTTTTCAAAAGGCTTGCAGGGTCAAGGGGCGGAGCCCCTTGTCGCGGCCCGCAGGCCGCGAAA
>CANPZQ010000119.1 GCA_947588775.1 uncultured Clostridia bacterium | reverse complement strand
CGGACTTCGCGGTCATAAATGACCGACCGCTCGTCCTCAAAGAGTTTTGTTCCGCTGTCGTAGGCGAGGGTTCCCCCCCCGGAAAAAACAGTCCACCGGACTGTTTTTTTGAGTCCCCCTCCTGCGCTGGCTGACGCATAGAGATTTCGCGGCCTGCGGGCCGCGACAAGGGGCTCCGCCCCTTGACCCTGCGGCCTTTGGAAAAGGCCGGCGAAACTTTTTAGTTTTTTGTCTGCGGGCTATGAGCTTTCCCGCTTCTTGCGGTTGTGCTCCGCGTTTATCTGCAAATACCACCTAAACGCCGCGCTTACTACCGCAAGAAGTATGAATCCGCCGTAGAGGTTCGACAGCGCGGGTATCGAAAACGGCAGAATCCTTATTCCCAATACCGTTCCCGTTGTCAAAAAGCCCCGAAGCGCGCCGAAAAACGTCAGCGACAGGTCATAGCCGACAATGTAAAACCCCGCGAGCCTCGTCATGTACGGCCGCGCAAGCCGGTAAAACTTCGATTCCGTGCGCAGCGTTATCATCGAGTTCGTGACCAGAAGCGGCGCGTAAATCCCGACCGAGGCGTACATCTCCGATAGAACCTCGCCGCTTGTGAAAAACAGATGCACGGGTACATACACCAGCGAGGCGGCAAGGGTATATATTATAATACGGACGGTGTAAACAATCCGCCGCGGGACAAAGCTGCAAATCAGCACCGTCAGAAACGTGACGACCGAGAAAACCGAGGCGAGTATAACCGCGCTGTAAAAGTCGCGGCATGCGGCCGCCGCCGGCGCGATAATAACGCCGCTCGCAAACAGCGGGTTCCGCGTAAGAATACCTTCTCGCTCCGCGTCGCGTGTAAAAAGCCTTTCGTTCATCGGCCGCCCTCCTCTTCGCTTTTTTCGGGAAGCTCCCCGCCGCCCTTTTCTCCGTTTTCGGGAGGATTTTCGGCGGTTTCCCCGCTTTCGGGAAGCTCTTTCGCCGCTTCTGCGTTTTCAGGAACGGTTTCGGCGGTTTCTTCGCCCTCGGGGAGGCTCTCGCCCGGTTTTCCGCTGTCGGAAGGCTCTTCGCCGTCATCGGGAGCGTTACCGTCGGCTTCCGTTCTTTCGGAGGCGGTCTTCGGCTCCGTTTGTGCGGATTCATCGGCAGGCTTTGCGGCCTTTTCGGCTTCTTCTGCGGTCTTTTCGGCTTTGGCGGCCTTTACGCGGTCGGAGAGCTCGATTATTTTGCGGCTCAGGAACTCGCAGAACGCGTCAAAAGCCTTGGCGACGGCTTTGCAAATCTTGACCGCGATGATTTTCGCCCACTTCCAGAGGAACTTCGCGCCGATGACGAGCCACTTCCACAAAAATCTCAGAAGCCTCTCAAGGCTGTCGGTCAGGCGGTCCAGCTCATCGCGGAAAACGCAGAACATCGGGAGCGCAAAAACCGCGCTGTTCTCGATAGAGGTGTAAACGCGTATCAGGTAAGAGGCGGCGGCGAAGCCGATTCCCCAGACGAGCTGGGAAAACGCCCTCTTCGGGACGTATCTCGGGTCGCACGCCATAAAGACATAGACGAACAGAAACGACCCTGCGACGAGGGAATTCAGAACCGCGTACCAGCCGGTTTCGCCGACCGGGAAAAGCACGTTGATCAGCACGTTTGCGCCGATTCCCGCGAAAAACGCGGTGGAGGGAACATATCTGAAAAAGTAGAGCGCGACGGCGCATATCAAAATTATCAGAATCGCTGACGCGCCCATCGGGCCGGCGAGCTTTCCCCAGATTATGTCAAGAAGGCTGAACGCCGACGCCGAGCCGGTGTCGAGCAAGCGCGTATAGGAATAGGTAAGCCCGTCGGCGACGCGGTTTGTAAGGGGAACGCTTCCGAATGGCTCCGGAACCGGGTATCTCAAGATATAAAACGGAAAGCAGAGGGACGTGAATATATAGGCGGTGCAGACGGGTTCAAAAATAAGGTTTTCGTTGCCGCCAAAAGCGTGCTTGCAGACTATCGCCGCGAACGCCGCCGAAAACGCCGCCACGGTATACGGAACCGACGCGGGCAGCAAAAGTGCTGTCAGAAGCCCGTTCATCATCGGCGAAACGTCGGACCAGTCGAACTTTTTTTTCATCGCGCAGACGCTCAGATATTCCGCGAGATAGCTCGAAAGAACCGTCACCAAAGCGACGAGCGGCGCGCGGAGGCCGTAGAAGTAATATGCCATGAAAACAACGGTGCAAAGGAACGCCGCAATCGCGCCGAAGCGTTGTTTTTCGGATTTTTCGGTTATAACCTTGTCAGCCGTAAAAATTACCGTCCTTAACTATTTTACTCAAAAGGGGGAAACGCGTTTGTCGGGAAAAAAGCGGCTTCGCGTAAAAGCCTGTCCCGCCGCGGAATCAATCGTCTGTTTTTTCGGCGAACCGTGGCCGCTCGTCAATCTTTCAAAAAAGCTCTCCGGCGAAGAGGGGGAAATTTCCGTCGCCTTCTGCGGAAAGCTCTGCCTCGGAATAAGGCTCAAAGCCTCCGAAATCCCGGGGCTTCTGCCGGTAATATGCGAGCACAGCGACGCGGTCTGCGCGGGAAAATATTATTATGAGCTGATGATGGAGCATTCGGACTGCCGCGCGTCAAATTCCGCGAAGCTCGGCGGCCGCCGCGGCCATGTCGGGGGCCTTGAAGAGGAATGAGCCCGAAACAAGGACGTTCGCGCCCGCTTCGACGACGTCGCGGCAGGTGCCGGAGGCAATTCCGCCGTCGACCTCGATGTCGGTATTCAGGCCGCGCCGGTTGATTTCACGGCGAAGCGCGCGGATTTTATCCAGAGTTTCGTAGATGAAGCCCTGCCCGCCGAATCCCGGCTCGACGGTCATCACAAGAACCATGTCGAGGTCGTCAAGAAGCTCGAAAACGCTCTCAACTGGTGTCGCGGGCTTGACGGAAATCCCCGCCGTAAGCCCCCGCGAGCGGATTTTCGAGATTACCTCTCGCGGGTCGGAGGCGATTTCGCGGTGGAAGGTGATGTGGTCGGCTCCGGCGTCGGCGAAGGGGCCGACGTAGGCGAGCGGGTCGGTTATCATAAGGTGAACGTCGAAGGGAAGCCCGGAGCAGCGGCGAATCGACTTTAAAACCGGCACGCCGTAGCTTATATTCGGCACGAAATGGCCGTCCATCACGTCGAAGTGAATCATATCGCAGCCCGCCTCGCCCGCGCGGCGAAGCTCCCCTTCGAGCCCCCCGAAGTCCGCGCTGAGAATCGACGCGGAAATTTTTATATCCATAAACTCACCCTCCCGGCAAGAAGTCGCAAACATACATATTAAGTATACAACATTGTTCGGCGGGTGTCAAGGGGTATGTGGGGGAGTGGCCGAAACGACCACATTTAATTGAAATGTGGAAAGTGGAAAGCGATTAGTAGCGGCGAATCACTAAGCAAAAATTTTTTATAATGTGGCCGTTTGGGACACTCCTTGGGGGAGAGAGTGGCCGAAACAGAAACATTTAAATGGAAAGTGCGAGGCGGAAAGTGGTTAGTAACGCCGACTCATCAGGCAAAGATTTTTTATGATGCGTGCGGAATGGACGCTCATGGGTTAAAACATTTAATAGAATGTGATAAGGATCATGTTGTGTTCGCCGCCCATGAATTATCCCATAATAATTTCACTTAACCAAGCTGGTATTATGCGAAACTAACCGCCCCGCCAACCATTCCGTCAGCGGGGCGGTTTTCAGTTCCTCTTTTATCTCCCCTCGTCCCTCGACATGTCGACATACGTTTTCGCGTAGATTTTTCTGCGCTTTTTGTCGATTTCGCGCTTGATGCGGGAGCAGAAAGCGGGGTCGTCGAATACCTTGACGACGTAGGGCGCGTAGCGGGTGCCGCTGCCTTTTTTAAGCTCGTCGATGAGCGTGTCCACCGTCTTTGAGGCGGCGTAGCAGCGGCCGACGTTGTCGGTGCCGGCGTCGAGGGCGTCGGCGACGGTTAAAATGTCGACAATCGCTTCGGCTTTTCGCGGGATAACCCCTGCGTCGGCGGGATAGCCGCCCTTGCGGTCGTAGGTTCTGTGATGGTTCAGCGCGGCGGAGGCCTCGATTTCATATGAACCCATCGACAGCAGCAGCTTGTTCCCGAGAATCGGGTGAAGCTTTATCACGGCAAATTCCTCGTCTGTGAGGCGGCGGGTATAGTTGCCGACATGCTCGATAATCATACATTTTCCGAGGTCGTGATAGAGGCCGCATCGGTATATCGCCCGCGCGACTTCGCGTTCCGAGTCGCGGATTGCGGGGACATACTCGATTCCCATAATACCGCGGAGGCTGTCGGGGTCGGTTTCGATTATCCTCAAAAACAGCGTTTCGCAGAGCCATGCAACCATGTGGGAATGGATATACGTCGGCGGGTGGCAGGCGAGGATATAGTCGAGAATCTGCCTGTTGTAGCCCTGTTTTTTTGTAATCGACGCCCATACGATGTCGCCGAGATAGCGGCTCATCTCGTTGATATACTGGTTCCGCGGGAGCTTCATAAGGTAGTCGGAAATCGCGGCTATCGTTTTTTCGGCCCTCTCGCCGTATTTTTTCCTGCCCTCGGCGTTCATGTGGCTTCGATATGCGTTGATGAACGCGGGTATCCTCAGATTTGCGAAAATTCCGTCGGAGGAGAAGTCGTCGTGCGGCACCTCGTCGTAAATCTCAAGAAGCGTTTCGATGAGCTTGTTCGGGTGAATAAGCCCGGCATGGTATTCCGAGGCGGCGAAGCGGTATCTGTCGATAATCGGAATCTTTTTCCCGGAGGTTATAAGGCGGTCGCCGTCCCTGCGAATCAGATACGAGGCTGCGTATAGGGAATTTTTGGCGATAAGGTTGTACTGCTCGTTTGTGAACACCGCGTTGCGAAGGCTTGTCAGGCAGAAAGATACCTCGCCCTGATATGTAGTTTCGATAAAGCTGTCCCACGGGATTTCGGGATTTTCGCTGCGGCGTTTTTCGTCGAAGCATATTCCGAGCGTCTGTTCAATCATTCTGCGGTGGTTGCGGTATGCCTCAAAGGACTTTCTGTTGGAGGCAAGGTCGACGTCGGTATCTATCACGTTGAAGTAGGACGGGCTGAGCTTGCGGTTGGCGTAGGACCTGACGATATAGCTGCGGGTTTCGGAGCTTTTGAAGCTGTCGTATTCGGAATAATACTCCGCGGCCTCGCCGAAGTGGTCGGCAATCCTGTCCATGAACAGCGAAACGCCGATGTCGTTGTTTTCGTATCTTAGATAGAAAACGTTCAGACCCATGTAGTATGCCGAGCGTATAATCAAATCCCTGTCGCCCTTTAATACGGCATAGTCGTGCAGCAGCCTGTGGACATGATAGGCCACCGCCTTGTCAATCGGGAAAATCGCGTCGGCAAACTCCGAAAGCCCGGCGGCTTCCTCTTCGGAGAGGTCGCCCGGCTTTTTTGAATAGAGCCGCTCGCGCAAAATTTCGTCGTTTTCCTCATGCAGGAGGTAGGTGCTCAACGCCTTTTGCCGGATTTCCCCGATGATTTTGTCCTCCGGCATTCCCTTCGGCGCCTTGAGCGACATAGCCTCCGCCATCAGCACGATATTTTTCACATATTTTTCAAGACTTTTATCCATGACCCCGCTCCTTGCGCATGTAATCAATCTATTATAACATATGAAAAAGGAAAATGCAATACGGAAAATGAAAAAAAGGGGGGGAAGGGGGTGAGGGTCTGACTTTGGCAGCCGGCTGCATTTTTTATCGAGGGTGTGCGGTTTCGGGCTCTATCCTCTATCTCTCTAACCCTCTATCTTCTAAATGGGCCGCGCGGCGGAAAAAGCTGCTTTTCTGCGCCCCACCCGCCCGCCCATGAAAGTTTCGCGCCATTTGCCCGCTTTTTCC
>CANPZQ010000118.1 GCA_947588775.1 uncultured Clostridia bacterium | reverse complement strand
GCCTTGCGGTGAGCCAGATTGATTTGATAATATAATCAATTCTCAGGGCGATAAGGACCCAGAACGGCGGGGCTTTTAGGACAAGGCCGAGAACTGCACCGAGGGGGATTGAGGCGACCCACTGGAAAATTATGTCGGCGACCATCAGGAAGCGGGTATCGCCGCCGCCGCGGAGGATTCCCTTTGAGAGCGCGCTCTGGATTGCCTGGAAAAATACGACGAACGCGCTTGCTTTCATCATTGAAACCGCGATTTCACGCGTTTCGGGGGTGATGTTATACAGCCCGATTGACCATTCGCCGGCGAAGCGGACCAGAACCGACGCTGCGATTCCGATCCCGACGCTTATCGCAAGGAAGGAGCGGCCCTCGCGGCGGGCGCGCTCGTATTCGCCCCTGCCGACCGTCTGGCCAATCATCACTCCCGCCGCACTCGCGATTCCGCCCGTCGCGACGGTGCAGAGCCGTTCCAGAACTACGACGATGGCATACGCGCTCGTAGCCTCCTTGCCCATTCTTCCCAGAATCATGGAAATGGCCGTGGCGGCGATTCCGAGGAGGGTATCGGAGATTATTGCGGGAAGTCCAAGGCGGATAAATTCGGCTACCAGAGCCTTTGCGGGAAGCCTTGCTATCCCCGCGGCGCGGTATCTTAGGGCGGTTTCAAATTTAAGCATATAAACTACGCATACCGCGAGCTCGACGAGCCTTGCGCAAAGCGTTCCCAAGGCCGCGCCCATAACGCCCATCGCGGGGATTCCCAAAAACGGCACGCCGAAGATGAAAATGTAGTTGCAGCCGATATTCACAAAAAACGAAATCAGCGAAATAACAAGCCCCAGACGCGCGTTGCCGACGGCGCGGATAATGTTGCTCATAACGAGGCTTATCCCGTGCGGCAAGAATATGAACGCGGTCACGCGAAGGTATCTTGTCCCTTCGGCGATTACGTCGGCTTCATGGGAGTAGAGGGACATTATCTGCGCGGGGAAGAGCATTGTCAGGACGGCGAAAATGAGCCCCATTACGATGACAATCTGCATTGAGAGGTCGAAGGTTCTGCGGACGGTTTCGGGCTCGTCCGCGCCCCAATACTGCGATGCGAGAACAAGCCCCGCCGCGCTTATGCCCATGCACATGATATTGAAGATGGCGTAATACTGGTTTGCGAGCGACGAAGCGGAAATCGACGCCTCGCCGAGGCTTCCGACCATGACGGTATCCATCATGTTCACGCCCTGGTTAATCAGGTTCTGGAACAGAACCGGGATTATCAGTGCCATTGCGGTTATGTAGAATTTTTTGTCCGTGACTATTATTTTCCCGACGCCGGAAGGCCTCAAAGCGATTCCCCCTGATAGTTGTTAGTGATTAGCAGTTAGAAGTTAGGGCTATTATAGCACTTTTTGAGGATTTAGGCAATAGCGGGGGCGAAGGGGATTTTTGAGGTTTTGTAAGGGAGAGGGGCGCGGGGACGGAGCGGGGGATAGTGCGATGGTGGGGCGGGCGGGTGGGTGGGGCCAACCAAGCCAGCGGAGTCCCCGCGCACCGCCCAAGTCGAATCCCGTCCCCCGAAGCCCCCTTGCGGGGCTGAGCGGGGATGGGTGAGGATTGGGCTTTTAGAGGTTAGAGCGTTAGAGGGTTAGAGGATAGAGGCAGTATAACCAAGTTTCGCAAAAATCGCGGCCTGCTGCAAAAGCCTGAGCCTCACCCACCCCGCTCAGCCTGCGGCTCCGGGGGGCGGGATTCGGTTCAGGCGGGGGTGGCGCGCGGCTCCCATCGGGATTTCCGCTAACCCCCGCGCGGCGGGGAAAGCTGCCTCCATCGTCCCACCCGCCCGCCCCCACAATTTCGCGCTATACTACCGCTTTCCCCGCCGCGCTCCCCTCTGCACCCCCATTGACACCCCGCCCGCGATAAGCTATAATAAACCCAAAATAAATTGAAAGGAACATGCATATGAATCAACAAAAATACCGGCTTGTCGTTTACACACGCCGCGAGAGGGAGGATTACTCCGAGTTTCTTTGCCGAAGCGTTCATTTCGGCGTGCTCGGAAGCGGATTTACTCCGCTTTTTCGCAACTACGGAAAGCTTTTTGCAGAATGCGGCTTCAGTGCCGAAAACGGAATCGTTTCTAAGGGCGTAAAGGATTTTGAGGTTTACGTTTCGGGCGGGAAGTATGTAATCACCGCAGCCGAGGTTTCCCGCGAGAACCTTCACAACGGTGAATTTCCCGTAAGCGAAACGGGCCGCTTTATAAGATGGGAAACCGCGGACTTTAAGAGCTTTTCCGCGCCTGCCGTTGCGTCGGCGAGGGCGGAGGACGGCTTTGAGCTCGTAAGCGAGCCATTTTCCGACGAGAGAGTTGATTTTATTGAAGCAGGCGCGGTATTCGGGATTTCCGAGGAAATCGCCGAAAGGCTTCTTAGGGAAAACGAGCCGGTCGTATTCTGCGGGCTGAAGCTTCCCGAAAGCGTAACGGCGGCGAGCCGCGAGGAGCTTATGCGAGTGAAGGCTACGGCGCACTACACCGACGGTTCTTCGCATGAAAAGCACGTCGTCTGGAATGACGGCGGAATCGACTGGTCGAAGCCGGGGACATATGAAATTGAGGGAAAAATCGCTGTCCGGCGTTTTCCGTTTCCCGTCGAGGAGCATCCGTGGGGCGACCCGGTTATCACATATTTCCGGAAAAAATACTACTACATCGCGACAAACGACGCGAACGGCGACACCTCCTTTGAAATCCGCGAGGCGAATACCCCGGAGGAGCTTTTTGCGGAAGGCGTTCGGCGCAGCGTGATTCTTTCGGCGGATAAAACAGTCTATAAAAACACGTTCTGGGCTCCGGAATTTCACATTGTCGGCGGGAAGATGCGGATTTTCTGCGCGCTGACCGAGGGCGAGGGCTTCAACCCGCAATGCAGGGTGATGACGCTTCGCGACGGCGGGGACATGCTCGACCCGGGCGCATGGAGCGCACCCGAAAGCTGCGTGATGCCGGACGGCAGGCCCCTCGGCGCAAACCCTCTCGGCGACGGCAAAAACGGCATAACCCTTGACATGAACTGCTTTGAAGCCGCTCAAAAAACCTACGTCGTCTGGTCGTTCAGGACATGGGCGGGAACGGACAGCGGCTCGATGCTGATGATTGCCGAAACGAACCCCGAAAAGCCTTGGCAGCTTCTGAGCTTCCCGGTTCTCCTTTCGAGGCCGGTTTACGGCTGGGAAAACAACCGCGGCACCGACAATAACGAGGGCCCCTACGCGCTTGTCACAGATAAAAAGGTGTATCTGAGCTATTCGGGCGGCGACGCTCGCGGCCAGAGCTATGTCGTCGGCTTGCTTACGGCCGACGTCGGCGCAGACCTCACCGACGTTTCGTCTTGGAAAATCCCGACCGCGCCCGCTCTCGCCTCTGGGTTTGTCCCGGGACAGTACGGCTGCGGCCACAACGCCTTTTTCAGGGACGAATTCGGCGACGTTTATATCACATATCACGGCGTTCGCGCGCCCTCCGACCGCGCCATCCGCCCGGGAATCAGGCGGGTTCACTTCCTCGCCGACGGCACCCCCGACCTCACGATGACGGATTGCCGGGATTTGCCGGAGGGGAAGGATAGGGTGAAGATTAGGGTTGTGGTAGAGGGGTAGGGGATAGAGGCGTTTTGGCGAAACGTTGCGGGGTGGGGGGAGAGGGAGTGTGTTTGCAGGTACCGGTTGGTATGCGGGGTCGGGGGTGGTTTGAGCCGGGGGTGGGGCGCGCGGAATGGTTTGGGGTTTCTGCGTAAGGCGGCGCGGCGAATGGGGCTGGTTCCTGCGCCCACCCGCCCGCCCGCTATAGTTTTCTGCAATCCGCCCGCCCCATTCGCCGCGCCTTTATGGGTGCTGCATGAGAAGCGCGGCGGGAAAAGCGGTAAAATGCCGCGAAATGGCGGGGGCGGGCGGGTGGGACCAACGCAACAGCTTTTTCCGCCGCGCCGATTAGCAGTAAGCCTCGGCACCTGCCCTCCCCACACCGGCAAGAATCCATAGTCCCGCACATCATCAATACAGAGCCCCAAATAATAAACCCGCACCCCAGCAAGCCCTATACTATACATAAAAAATCCCCCGCCTTCATATTCTGCAACAAGCCGGCAGTCATATCTCTGCTCCGATTGTGAAAACCCCGTGAAGTCTTGCGAAGCTTTGATGTAAAAATTTTGACATTTCGCTCCGTATTTTTTTATTTTGGTTTCTCAATTGCTTCAATTTGCTGTCAAATTCGCGCGGTATACTCGGTTCAGAAAAAAGCGAAAGGAGCTTAACGCTATGAATACAAACTATAACCCTTATGACAACTATCAGGAACAGCCCGCGAGCGAAACCGCTTCGCAGGCGACGGAAAATTCCGCGGCACAGCAGTACGGCGGATACGCTCAGGAACAGCCACGAGCGGAATATGCCGCTCCCGTTTACGGAATGCCGGCGAACCCCGTTTCCCCGAAGGCGGAAAAGAAGAAAAAATCCGGCGCGGGGAAGATTGTCGCCGTCGCGCTCTGCTGTTCTCTGCTCGGAGGAGCCGTCGGGGCGGGAGGCGCGCTGTTCGGGGCTTCTCTTCTTCGCGACGACGAGGCTCCGCAGCAGGTCGTCAACGGTTCCGACATTCTTGAGGCTCAAAGGAGCCGCGCTGTTTTGAACGTTGTCGACGTCAAGCCGGGCGAGGAGATGACCGCCGCGGAAATTTATGCCGCAAACGTCAACTCCACCGTCGGAATCACGACCCAGATTACAACAAACTACTTCGGCTATCAGACAACGTCGCCGGCTTCCGGCTCGGGATTCGTCCTTTCCGCCGACGGCTACATAGTCACCAATCACCATGTAATCGAGGACGCCACCTCCGTTAAAGTGACAACCTATGACGGAACCGAGTACGATGCGACAATCGTCGGCAGCGACGAATCCAACGACATCGCGGTTCTTAAGATTGACGCAGATAACCTTACGCCGGTTATTCTCGGAAGCTCCGACGGCCTCAATGTCGGCGACGAGGTAATCGCAATCGGTAACCCGCTCGGAGAGCTCACGTTCTCGCTGACAAAGGGCTGGGTAAGCGCACTGAACCGCGAAATCACCCTTTCGGGCGGCGTTACTATGAACCTCATTCAGACCGACTGCGCGATTAACGCCGGAAACTCGGGCGGCCCGCTCTTTAACATCTACGGCGAGGTAATCGGCGTTACCAACGCGAAATATTCCTCGAGCGGCCTCGGCGAAGCGTCCATCGACAACATCGGCTTCGCTATCCCGATTGACAGCGTAAAGCAGATTATCAGCCAGATTGTGGAAAAAGGCTATGTCGCGAAGCCCTATATCGGCGTAACGATTGAATCGGTAAGCGACGACATGGTTTCTCTGGGAATCCCGAAGGGCGCGATTATCCGCTCCGTCACCGAGGACAGCCCTGCGGATCAGGCAGGCCTTCAGGCGAACGACATCGTCACCGAAATCAACGGAAAGGCGATTGACAGCCATACCGCGCTCAAGACGGAGGTTTCAGCTTCTGCCGCGGGGGACGTTCTTAAGATGAAGGTTTACCGCCAGGGCAAGACCGTCGACATAAGCGTGACCGTCGGCGAGCAGGAAACGAACGATTCCGCCCCCGCCCCCGATGACGAAAACGGCGGCCGGAACAGCCAAGGCGGCCAAAGCAACGACCAAAACGGCCAGGGCGACAGCGGCTGGGGCGACTTCTTCGGATTTGACTTCGGCGACCTCCCGTTCGGGAACTGGTTTTGAGTTCGGGGAGTAATAAACAAAACCGTCGGGTTTGCCGGCGGTTTTTGGTTTATGGGAAAAAGTTGGGTAGAACCGACGGGGCGCGGGGACGGAGCGGGGGATAGCGGCATGGGTGGGCG
>CANPZQ010000117.1 GCA_947588775.1 uncultured Clostridia bacterium | reverse complement strand
TTCGACTGTGGCAGCGAAAGCGGAGGGGTTTGCGAAATAAGCGGCGGAACCGTAATCGCATGCGGGAGCAGCGGAATGACGGAGGGGTTTGATTCCTCCTCATCGCAGGGCTTCATCATGCAGACCGTTTCCTCCAACGCGGGCACTGCCGTGACGGTGAAAAACTCCGACGGAAACATCATTATTTCCGAAAATATTCCGTACAGCTTCTCATCAATTCTCATCAGCACACCCGAAATGCAGCTCGGAGATACCTGCACGCTGATTGTCGGAGATACCGAAACGGAGATAACTATTGACAATTCTTCGGCGGGCGGGGGATTCGGCGGTTTTGGCGGCAAAATGCATGGCGGGAACGGCTTCGGAAACGGGCAAATGCAGAATCGCGGCGGCTCCGGCAGAAACGGCGGGACGGCTGAGCGCGTCACGGCAGTTGAAGCTTCCGATATAAGCACGCTGTCGGCGAGTGCAGATATGCCGACCGTCAGTCTTTTAAGCGCGTCGGGCAACGACTTCATGGGCGGTAACGGAGCGGGAGAATTTACTCCGCCGGAGCCGCCCGACGGATACGCACCCATAGATTTGCCTGAAAACGGAGAACCGGGTTCTATACAGCAGCCCGAGATGCCGAGCGGTGAAAACATGTCGCCTCCCGACTTTCAGCAAGGCGCAAAAGAGGACGAATCGCCGTTTGATTTGCCGCAAGAAAATATGCAGAATTCTCTGCAAGACGGTCAGAACTTCGGCTGCCGCCAGTTCGGAGGAAATATGAGAATCCAGAACGGCAATCAGGCGCAGGAAAACATTCCTCAAGAAGCGGACGCCTCTTCGGTTTCGGGCAAGGACCTTGTTCTTCTCGCGGTTTCGGGGATTGTCCTGCTTGGCGGGTGCATGATTGCGGGGATTTATAGGCGGAGGAGATAGCGGTGTTCGCTTGAATAGGATAAGCAAAACCATACCCGAGGGATTGGGTATGGCTTTGTTAATGTCTTTACGGCAGACCGTTGCAGTAAAATTTTTTTGCAGGTTTGGGCAGGGGCTGACTGAGGTTTTGTTTGAAAGGCACGCCGCGCGGTTTGTTCTTTGATTGTTCGTTAAAAGTCAGCCCACCTCCCCTCAAAAATTCCATTCCACCCCCCTCCCCCAACTAAAAAATTTTCCCCTCCCCCTCTTGAAAACTCAATTATGCCGTTGCATAATACATTACACATTAGCGTAACAGAGGTGATATTTTGAAATGAAAAACAATCCGAAAGGGCTGGGCGAGGCCGAGCCGGAAATCATGCAGGCGATATGGTCGGAGGACGGGCCGGTGACGTCGGTGGCGATTCGCGAGAAGCTCAGGGGGCGGCGGGACTGGCAGCTGTCGTCGCTGATGTCCTCGCTCTACCGCCTCGAGGAGAAGGGGTTCGTCAAATGCACGCGGGGCGCGGAGATGAGCCGCTGCTCGGCGACGGTCAGCGAAAACGGCTACAAGGCGGGGCGAGCGAGAATTTCCTCAAAAGGCTCTGCAACAATTCGGCGCGCGGCCTTGTCGCAACGCTTTATCGGCGGATTTTCGGACAATTCCGGCGGCGAGGCTGATTCCTCCTATTCGTCCGTTGCGGAGGATTATCGGCGTCAGCAGACATATCCGAGGTTTGAGATAGCCGTTCCGCAGCGGCTTGTCGAGCCGATAAACAGCCCCGTGGAGATTGCTCCCGAAAAAGCCGTTTCCACGCTTTCAATTATATCCTGCATATGGGCGCGGGGGCGATAATTCTCTTTTCGGCGCAGATTTTATCCTTCCGGCTCTATAAGATGAGGCTTCAAAATTACCGATGGTTCGGCTATAATACCTATATGTCGCTTCGCAAGGAGATGGCTCTTCGGGGACGGCTCGAGCCGATATGCTCGCCCGACGCGCCCACGCCGATGATAATGGGCTATTTCAGGCCGATACCGGTGCTTCCGTGGGAGGATTATACTCCGGAGCAGATGAGCTTTATAACGGAACGTGGCAGATTTACAGCGCGGACGGCGCGCCCGTCGGAGCGGTTTCGTTTGACAAATACGAGCCGCCCCCCCGGCGATGAGCGAAACGAAGCGGCAATCTACGCGCCAATCGCGGAGCTTTTCGACGTTGCCGGCAGCTGCAAACGCCTGATTTCAAACGAAACCTACGAAATCGCGACCGTCGCCGTCCGCCGCGACGGCAAGGAGAACTTCGGGATACTCTGCTATAACACCGAGTTGAATGTTTATGTTGCGTTTGAATTTGACGGGGAGAGGGTTAGTGAGGAAGAGGTTGAGGCGATGGCGGGGGTGGTGGGGGGTTGAGGCGAGGGGGTAGAGCGGCGTGATTGCGAAACAGTTTTAATAAATATTAAATTTTCATCATAAATAAAAATCCCCCGCCCCGATATTCCCGGAGCGGGGGTTATTTTTTAAAATTTGTTTTACTGCAAAATCTATTTCCCCATCAAAATATAATATCCTGCTTACTTAATCTTATTTCCGTCGCTGAAGGCGTTGCCGACCTTGTCGCCGAGGCGGTGGTAGGAAGCCGAGGTCGGGTCAAAAATTATAGCGTCTAATTTTTTACAGTCTATATTACCGTCGGTGAGGATGCTCTCGTCCGCGCTTACGTTGAGGATTTCGCCGACGACGATTCCGTCCTCGTTAAACTTAACCAACTTACATTCCAGTGTCAGCGGAAGCTCGTTGATGATGGGTGCGTCGACGGTTTCGCTCGGGGTGGTCGAAAAACCCGCTTTTGCGACCTTATCAGGCACTTTCGAGCCGGAAACTATCCCGAGATAGTCGCACTCAACAACCGTTTTCGCCGTCGCAAAGCTTACGGTAAACGCCTTTTTCAGCCTGATATTTTCGGTCGTTTTGTGCTCGCTCAGGCTAAGCATCACAAGCTTCGTATCGTACTGGCCGCCCCATGCGGCGTTCATCACGTTCGGCCTCCCCTCCGCGTCATAGGTGCCGATCATCAGCACCGGCTGCGGGTAAACCCAAGGCTTTGAACCGAAATTTTTTCTCATAAATTTGTCCTCGCTTTCGTTAAGTTTTATATATTTTCCGGCAAAAATTCTGCCGCTTTTGACATATATATTTATCCCGGGAAATTAACATTGCTCCGAAAAAGCTAAATTTGCTTAGTTACCGTTTTGCCTCGTCAATTCGTCGAGTGTAAGCTCATAAAACGGCAAAAGCTCCTCCAAAAACGCCTCCGCCTCGGGAAGCTTCATGCCCCTGATTGCCTCAAGCGTCGCTCGCTCGGCGTCGCGGAAGTCGGTGTTGCCGCTTCGGCGTTCTTCAATACATTTAATTAACGCCGAAAGCTTATCCGCCGCCTTCACAAGCTTCGCAATCTCGGGGTCGTCGGTTTCCTCCAAAAGCGGCGCGTACGCCTCCCGCAAGTCCTCGGGAATTGCCTCCAAAAGCCTTTCCTTAGCGGCTTTTTCGACATTTTTATAAGCCTCGTTAATCTTCGGGTCGTAGTACTTGACCGGGGTCGGCATGTCCCCCGTGATTATCTCGGGGACGTCGTGGTAAACCGCCGTCAGCACCGCCTTCGACACGTCGACGTTGCCCCCGAACCGGCGGTTTCTGAGCTCGCAGAGAAGGTGCGTGATGATTGCGACCTCTAAGGAGTGCTCGGCGACGTTCTCGGGGCGGGAGCTCTTCATCAGCCCCCACCGCGCGACGTATTTCATTCTTGAGCAAAGCGCGAAAAAGCTGTCCATCTTAACTAATCCTCCGTGATTTCGGGGCTGTACTCCTCGTTTTCAAGGGCGTAGTCCAGCACCTTCCCGTAAAAATCAGCCGGGTTAAGCATTATTTTTTCCCCCAAAACCTCCGCCTGCTCGCGGTCGGGCGCGTAAAGCTTAAGCTCCATAAGCGTCAGCCCGCCCTCGGTGCAGAGCACGTTCACGAGCCAGCCGCGCTGCTGCTCGGTATAGGAAATCCGAACGTCGTTTTCGTTTTTTAATCGCGCAAAAAACTTAAGCCCCGAAACAAGTATCCGGTCGCGAAGTGCTTTCGGAACCATTTTTTTGAAGTCCTCGGCCCCGAGTTTAGCTATATTAGTTAATACATAGTATTCCTCGCCGCCGCTTTGCTCCAAAACGAGCGTACCCGCCTCCAAGAGCTCTTTTACGGCCTCCGTAAAGATAAAGTAGTTGACGATTCCGTCCTCCGTCGCGATTTGCGTGAGCTGGTCGGGGGTGACGGGGCGGTCAATCTGTTTCAGAAAATAACAAATAAGTATCTTAACTGCATAGCTGTCGGTAAGGTTTAAAATATCGCTGTAGCCTTTTGATTTTGCCATTTACTGCGCCTTTCTGATATTGGCAAAGTTTGCCATTATTTTCTTTGTTCCAACCTTGTCGAACGCGATTTCCAAAAGCATATCGTTCGACATTTTTGTCGCCTTTACGACGGTTCCGTCGCCGAAAATGTTGTGGCTGACCCTGTCGCCGACGGCAAAATCCCTGCCGCCCGACGGCGCGGGCCTTGCGCCCGGTCGGGTATAGCCGCCGATAACGGGGGACGGCCTCTTTTCGGGAGCGCGCGGGGGCCGCTCGGGGGATTGGCTCTCGGGGACGATTTCCCTTACGAACTCCATCGGAAGCTCGCCGATAAAGCGGGAGGGCTTGTTATACTGGGTCGAGCCGAAGAGCATTCTCTGGCGGGAGCAGCAGAGATAGAGCCGCTTCCGCGCGCGAGTTATCGCGACGTAGCAGAGCCTCCGCTCCTCCTCAACGTCCTCCTCGAGGTCGACGCTGCGAATGCTCGGGAAGATATTTTCCTCCATTCCGACGACAAAGACGTTGTTGAATTCAAGTCCCTTTGCGGCGTGAACAGTCATCAGAGTGACCGCGTCCGCCTCGGTGTCGAGGCTGTCGATGTCGGTATAGAGCGCGATTTCCTCCAAAAATCCGGCGAGCGACGGGTCCTCGCTGTCCTTTGAATATGTCGCCATCGTCGACTTCAGCTCCTCGATATTCTCAAGCCGCCCCGCGCCCTCTTCGCCCTGGGATTTAAGCATATCGAGGTAGCCGGTTTTTATCATAATCTCGTCCAAAAGAAGGTCGAGCGGCTCTTCTTCGGATATTTCTTTGAGCTCGTCAAAAGTCTGCGCGAGGGATATAAGCTTCCCGGCGGCGCGCTGTAAAAGCGGGAAATCCCCCGCATGGCGCATAACCGAGAGGGGCGATTCGCCGACCCCCTCCGAAACCTGCGCGAGAGCGTCGACCGTCGTGTCGCCGATTCCGCGCTTCGGCTCGTTGATGATTCTGCGAAGCCTTAACATGTCGTTTTCGTTGTTTAAAACAGAGAGATAGGCGACGACGTCGCGGATTTCCTTTCGGTCGTAGAACTTAAGCCCGCCGATTACGCGGTAGCTTATTCCGGAATTAACCAAAGCCCGCTCGATGGCGTTCGACTGCGCGTTCATTCGGTACAAAACGGCGTTGTCCGACCACTTTCCGCCCTCTTTTACCGACTGATAGATGGTCTGGGCGACGAACCTCGCCTCGGTCTGCTCGGAATCGGCCTTGAAGAGGACAACCTTGTCGCCCTCGCCGCCCGCGGTCCAGAGGCGTTTGCCCTTTCTTCCGAGGTTGTTTTTGATTACCTCGTTCGCGCAGTTGAGAATCGCCTGCGTCGAGCGGTAATTCTGTTCAAGTCGGATAACCTTTGCGTTCTCGAACTGATTCTCAAAGGAGAGGATATTCTCAATCGTCGCGCCGCGGAATTTATAGATGGACTGGTCGTCGTCGCCGACTACGCAGAGATTCGCCCTTCGCTCCGATAAAAGCGAAACAAGCCTGTACTGGACGGTGTTGGTGTCCTGGTACTCGTCGACGAGGATATATTTATAGAGGTTCTGGTAGTGCGTCAAAACGTCGGGGAACTTCTCGAAAAGCTCGACCGTAAGAAGCAAAATGTCGTCAAAATCGACGGCGTTGGCA